>CAZWNO010000006.1:28842-78437 GCA_964635845.1 uncultured Chromatiales bacterium | reverse complement strand
GATGACAGATGACAGATGACAGATGGCAGATGGCAGATGGCAGATGACAAGATGGAATGATGGGGTGGGTGGAATTTGGTCTGGGGAATAGGTAATATCGGGCGCACGTCTCCACGCGGACAGTACAGGAATTTCGAAGGTATCGGGCGGACCATGCCCCGAGACGGGTCCGGCGCGTGAAGGCCGACATGGAACAGGAAACACACCCGGCGCGATGGCGTCGGGATTTTAATGCATTCACGGAAGAGGCGAATACAATGAGCAAGCTACGAGTCGAAAGTTTCACCATATCGCTCGACGGATTCGGCGCGGGGCCGGACCAGAGTCTCGAGAATCCGCTTGGCGTCGGTGGCGAGGAGCTGCACCGGTGGGCGATGCACACGCGCACGTTTCAGGACGTTCATCTCGGAACGGGGGAAAGGACGACCGGTCTCGACGACGATTACGCGGCGCGCGGTTTCGAGAACATCGGCGCATGGATTCTCGGGCGCAACATGTTTGGTCCCGTCCGCGGCGCATGGCCTGACGACAGCTGGAAGGGCTGGTGGGGCGATAATCCGCCGTACCACGTGCCGGTCTTCGTGCTCACCCATTACGCGCGTCCTTCGCTCGAAATGGAAGGCGATAACATTTTCCACTTCGTCACCGGCGGCATCCACGAAGCCCTCGAACGCGCGCGCGCCGCGGCGAACGGCAAGGATGTGCGCATCGGCGGGGGACCCGATACCATCCGGCAGTACCTCCGGGCGGGGCTTGTGGACGAGCTGCACATTGCGGTCTCTCCGATCCTCCTGGGATCTGGGGAAGCGCTGTTCGACGGGGTGGACATGCGCGCTCTCGGCTACCGCATCGCGGAATATGCATCGTCGGAGAAGGCGACGCATGTCGTGCTGAAACGATAATCTGCGAGCTGTCAGGAACGGCCGGGACATTCCGGTTGTTCTGACTCCGGAATCACCGGGAGATCAATCGCCTGATCGGGAATTCCGGAAACAACAATACCAACATGAGGAACGACATGAGTCACCGACTCGACTATAGCCACGCATCGCCCGATGCGTTCCGTGCCTTGCTGCATACCGAAAAAACGATTCATGAAAGCGGCCTGGAGGATTCTCTCCTGGAGCTGGTCAAAATCCGCGCATCACAGATCAACGGCTGCGCCTGGTGTCTGGACATGCATACGAAGGACGCCCGCGCCAGGGGCGAATCCGAGCAGCGCCTGTACGTGCTCCCGGCATGGCGCGAAGCTCCGTTCTACAGCGCGCGCGAGCGGGCCGCGCTCGCATGGACCGAAGCGATCACCCGGATCGCGACGGACGAAGTGTCGGATGCGCTGTATGCCGAAGCGCGCGAACATTTCAATGAGAAGGCCCTCGTCGACCTGACTTTGGCGATCATCGCGATCAATGGCTGGAACAGAATGAACGTCGCCTTCCACACCCCGGTGGGCGATTACGTCAGCCCCCACGCAACAGGACGCTGAGCGCAGGACGCTGAGCGCAGGACGCTGAGGCGGGCAGGACGCTAAAGCGTCCTGCCCGCGGCGCTGCACGCATCATTCCAGCCGTCCCGGATGCCAGCATTGCTCCCGCTCACGGGCATCAGCCTCGTGACGACGTGGATTGACCTCGGACAGCGAGAAGTCATCAGCTCATGGGAAGGTACCCATGCTCCGCGCCACCTCCGGTTCGGGGCTGTCGCGAGTATTTTCCGGTGAAGGATGCTCCATCCCGCTTGCGCGCGAGTGCATTTATAGAGATATTTCAATCTGCTACTTTCCAATTAAATCCTCTCACCGGAATGTTGATGGTGAGTCTCGGAACAGCGCCGGACAGGCACTGCCGGGTGTGATTTCCGCAGCGCGTTCGTCACGGTGCGTTCCCCACTGTGAAAGGAGGCTTGCGATGAAATTCCAGACGCTGATGATCATCAAGGCGATTGTGTGCCTGAGTCTCGGTGTACCCATTCTCTTCGCCACGGTATTCACGTATTCCCTGTTCGGCGCCTCTCTGGATCCGGCGGGCGTGTTCGCGGCGAGGGAATACGGCGCATCGCTCATCGGCAATCTGTTGATCACCTGGTTCGCCAGAAAAGCGGTCGAATCCGACGCCCGGCGTGCGATCATCCTGGGCCTGTGTGTGTACGACGTGGTCGGTTTCGTCATCACGCTGATCGCCCAGCTTTCCGGCGTGCTGGGTCCGCTGGGCTGGTTCGCCATGGCGATTTACCTGTTCTTCGCGCTCGGTTTCGGATACTTCCTGCTGCCGCGGAAAGCGCTGGCGTAGAGCGCACCCGACAGAGCCGCAGGACGAGCGCTCACCGTGAACGATCCGCGGTGTGGCCCGGACTTGAACTTCGGCATCCGGCCTCGCGAAGGTTCGCCGCCTGGTGTGTCGTTTATTTATCCGCCGAGGATGATATGCCGTGAAACATGGGAACGCCCTCCATTCGGACGGGAATGCGGGGAGTGGCATATTGCGCGGGAACGTCAAACAACGTACACAACACAAATCGAATAGGAGGCGGCAATGGCAAGGATTACCGGAATCGGCGGAGTGTTCCTCAAGTGCAGGGGCGACAGGGCGGCGCTGGCCGCGTGGTATCAGGAACATCTGGGCATGCAACTGGAGGAATTCGGCGGGGCCGTGCTCCGCTGGCCGGACGACAAGGCCGATGACAGGGGTCTCACGGTCTGGCATCTCGCGGACAGGGACAGCCAGTGGTTCAGTCCGAGCGACTCTTCCTTTATGATCAACTACCGGGTCGACAGTCTCGACGGAATGCTCGCGCAGCTGCGCGCGGCGGGGGTGGACGTGATCGGCGGTCCGGAGTCCCACGAAAACGGCAAGTTCGCATGGATCATGGACCCGGACGGCAACAAGGTCGAGCTGTGGGAGCCGATGGCGTGGGATGAAAGGAATAAAGGAAAATGAAGTCCTTCATCCTGTACACGCACAATCCATTTGCTGAAACCAGAACCCACCCGCGTGAGTGAAGTCGCCCGAGACAAGCCCGTAAGATGTTGAGGTCAGCGAAGGGGCTTGATTTCCATCGATGAGTGACGTACATTTTTTTCGCTATATGTACGTCAGGTGAACCATGCAAAGCAAGCTCACACTCAGGCTCGATGCCGACGTGATTCGTCGCATCAAGCGCTATTCCAAGCGCAGCGGCAAGTCCCTGTCGCGGCTCGTCGAGGACTACTTCGCCCTCCTCGGTGCCCGATCCGATGTTCCCGAAACCGATCTGACGCCAAGAGTGCGGTCGCTCCTCGGCGCACTCGCCTCCTCCCCGGTCTCCGAGGGAGACTACCGCAGGCATATCGAGGAGCGGCACCGATGAAGGTCCTCTTCGACACGAATGTCATTCTCGACGTCCTGCTCGCCAGGGAACCCCATGTCGCTGTCGCGGCACGACTCCTCAACCTGGTCGATACCCGTTCGATCGAAGGAGTAATCTGTGCCACGACCGTCACCACCATCCATTACCTCGCCACGAAAGCCGTCGGTCCCAGGAAAGCCAGGAAGCATCTTTCCGCTCTCCTGACGATGTTCGCAGTGGCGGCTGTGGACGGGAAGGTCGTCGCCGATGCGCTCGACCTGGGCTTCCCCGATTTCGAGTATGCGGTGCTTCACCAGGCTGCCCGCGCGGCCGGCTGCGACGCCATCATCACCCGCAACACCAGGGATTTCGCCAAGGCGACCATTTCCGTTTTCACGCCAGTGGAACTTCTGGCGGTGCATGGAGCCAATTGAGGGCAGGCGACGAATTGACGCCATCGAACGATCAATGAAAGGAGATGCCAAGCATATGAAAACGATATACTATACCGCCACCAGTCTCGACGGCTTCATCGCCACGGAAGACGACTCGCTCGACTGGCTGTTCCAGCTCGGCGATCCGGAAGGATCCAGTTATCCCGAGTTCATCGCGGACGTCGGTGCGCTCGCCATGGGATCGACGACCTACGAGTGGATTCTCCGCAATGCGGACGCGGTTGCCGCCGAAGTCGGTTCTGCCTGGCCCTATCATCAGCCGACGTGGATATTTTCCCATCGCACTCTTCCCGCGGTCGACGGGGCGGACATCCGCTTCGTGCAAGGCGACGTCCGCCGCGTGCATGAAGAAATGAAAGCCGCGGCCGGTGGAAAGAATATCTGGATCGTCGGAGGCGGCGATCTGACGGGTCAGTTCCACGACGCCGGCCTGCTCGACGAAATGATCATACAGATCGCCTCCGCCACCCTCGGCGCCGGCAAGCCGCTGTTCCCCCGCAGGGTGAATCCGCCGGCCTTGCGCCTGCGCACCGTCCGCCAGATGGGCGCGGGCATGGTGGAGTTGCGGTATTCAATAGGACCGCCCGGCCGCGTGCTCAAGGCGGAAAGGAGTATCGGACGAATAGGTCCCTGATCTGCAAACAATGTACTCCCGGCAACAATCCAGATCCACCATGCCCCATCCGCTAACCCTCGACCACGACTTCACTCCCTGCCCCGCGGAGGATGGTGACGAACTGTTTCCTAACGGAATCTTCGAATTCAACATCACCGCGATGCTGGCGTTTCTCGAGAGCC
This sequence comes from uncultured Chromatiales bacterium, assembly GCA_964635845.1. GTDB lineage: Bacteria > Bacteroidota > Ignavibacteria > SZUA-365 > SZUA-365 > SZUA-365. Next base: position 73,860 of record CAZWNO010000006.1, on the reverse strand, counting down.
ATCCGGGAGTGGTGCCGATCGTGGACGTGCAGGTGAAGGAGTTCAGTCATGGGAGGTTCCCCTTGAATCCCGCGGAGTTCGATTCGTTCGATACTTCCCGGCCGGTGATCCTTGCGGAAATCGCTCCCGGCCGCTGGAACCTGATCGATGGAAATCACCGGATGGAAAAGGCGCGTCGGCTGGGAATGGGAACGGTGCCGGCGTACAAGCTGACACCGGATATCCATATCCGTTATCTCACGAGTCGGAAGGGGTATCTGGCATATGTAGAATACTGGAACGGAAGGGTGCAGGAATTGAACAGATGGTAGGTGAGAAGCGCGATCCCAGCTCACTGCCTCGTGCGAAGACCTCCATATGCACAGACTGCTGTAGAATGGAATCGCTTCGGTGTTGCGCTTCTCTTCCGGGCCTGTTAGTTTGATTTGAGACAAAACTGGAACATGTCCATTATGGCCGGACACTGTAAGCGAATGGTGGTATCTTGCTGAATGAGAATAAGATAGAGCGGTCCGTTATGCTGGAGGCGAGGTTGGATGAACCAACCTATCCAGCGGCTGACGCAGGTAGATTCATAGGATTATCACCGGATCGCGTGCGACGATGGCTCAAGGGATATTCCTACGAATATCACGCACAGTTGGTGAACCAACGCCCGGTGATAACTGGTTCACGCGCTAACGAGACGAGTTTCGCGTCATTTCTCGATCTCGTCGATCTCCTTTTTGTTCGTCGATTTCTTGATCATGGAATCAGTCTCCAGAAGCTTCGAAAAGCCCTTGACGAGGCTTCACGGATTCTCAACACCCGTCACTTTGCCAGGCAGAACTTCTTCACTGACGGGCGAGCGATATTTCTCGAAGTCAAGCAATCGGGGGGAGCGATGCTTGAACTGCTCTCTGGTGGGCAGTGGGTGATCGCGGAGATTATTTCCGAACTCGCGGATCAGATTGAATTCGATAGTCGGCTTGGCCTCGCGAGTAAGTGGTTTCCACTGGGACCGGATGGATCGGTCGTCCTTGATCCAATGGTCGCCTTCGGAAGACCCTCCATTGTCGGGAAGGGTGTGATGACTGCGAATGTGTATGACTTCTTTTTAGCAGAAGGACGTCAGGTTCGCCCGACCTGTAGATGGCTCGACCTTACGCAGCAGCAGGTATACGATGCCGTGCGGTTCGAGGAATCGCTTGCGGCATGAAGGCGTTCATTGACAATAATCTAAGCCTGCAAATGGCCGCCGGATTGAGAGGTTTCGGTGAGGATGTCGTACATCTGAAAGAGATCTTTCCGGATGCGACGCTCGATACCGACTGGCTGCCATATGTGGGGCAGAATTCCATGATCCTTGTGACACGCGACAATCACATTCGATGGAATCCTGCGGAAATCGCAGCCTTTAAAACCAACAATGTCGGAGCGTTTTTTCTCGCGGGAAAGGGACGTGGGCGTTGCGAGTTGATACAGCAATTGGTCAGGCATTGGCCGCGGATGAAGGAACTTGCCGGCAAGACCAGACGTCCATTCGCATTTCGCATCCCGCCTTCCGGAACGAAAATCGATAGGATCCCTCTCTAGGAAATCCGCGAAACAGTTTGCCATCCAGTGGCGAGAGGGACACCGGATTTTCCCGTGACCAGTTTTGCATCCGACAAAACGAATCAGGATATTACCCCCTTAAAGAAGCTTTCTGACGGTCGTAATGGAACGGAATCCATTGGACGAAGCGAAACCTTGTCCCCGTGACTCCAGGGACTCTGCCAAGGCGACCATTTTCGTCTTCTCCACCCGGAAATTCGCGGCTGTCATAATCGCCACTCGAACGTGATGATCCGTGGAGCTGCCAGTACGTCTGGTAACTGCCGATCCGTGGCTGAAGACGTAATCAGGAACGGTGAACGGTTCGGTGCTCGAGCGCAGCCTTCTGCAGTCACCCTCGGCTCTTGCCAGCCTTGTTCCATTGCACGGTCCGCTTGCACGATCCGCAGTGGCTGAATTTGGACACTCGACGTTCCAACATGATAGAGGACACGCACATGAATGACAGCGATTATATCCGGAAAGCATCGGATTACCTGCGGACCTTATGCAATGTGAAGCCGAACAGACGTACGGGATCACGGGGAAATCGGGAGGCCACGGCGTTCTTTGCGAGCGTCGTCGATCAATTGGGATACAGGGTGGACACCACGCCGTTTCACTGTCTGGATTTCGTCAGCGGACAATCGTCGCTGGCATGCGACCGTCATTCGTTTGAAATCGAGATCAGCCCGTACTCGTTGGGATGTGATGTCACGGCGGAATTGGTCACGGTCTCAACGGTCGAGGAGTTGGAGACCTGCAGGTGCGAGGGCAAAATCCTGTTGATGAAGGGCGCGATTTGCGAAGAGCAATTGATGCCGAAGAATTTCGTCTTCTATAATCCCGATCATCACAAACGGATATATGCGCTCCTGGAGGAAAAGCAGCCGGCGGGGATCATCACCGCCACCGAGAAAAAACCCGAACTGGTTGGCGCGCTCTATCCTTTCCCTTTGATCGTCGATGGGGATTTCGATATCCCGTGTGCGTATTGTACGGATGTTGTTGGCGATAGCATTGCCGGGAGAACGGGTGACCGCTTCAGGCTCCGGATGGATGCCGAACGCATCCCGTCGACCGCATCGAATGTGATCGCACGGAAGAATCCCGACGTCGCGGAGAAAATCGTGGTTACGGCCCATATCGATGCCTATGAAAACGTCCCCGGAGCCTCCGACAATGCCTCCGGTACCGTTGTCCAATTACTGCTTGCCGAAATGCTCGCGGAATACCGCGGGAACCTGGGGATTGAGATCGTCGCATTCAACGGCGAAGATCACTACAGCGCCGGCGGACAGATGGATTATCTCGCTCGGCATGGGAAGGATCTCGGCGGCATTCTTGTTGCCGTAAACGTCGATGACGTCGGATATATAAAAGGAAATTCCGCCTTTTCTTTCTATGAATGTTCTGAGAAAATCAGGCAGCGGGCGGGTGTCGCGTTTGGTCAATTTGATGGAATTATCGAGGGTAATCCGTGGTTCAATGGTGACCACATGATCTTTGTCCAGAGCGGCATAGCCGCCATCGCATTCACTGCGGAAAACGTATCCGAGTTGATGGCGACGATCACGCACACTTCCAACGATACTCCCGATATCATCGATTGTGCAAAACTCGTCGAGGTCGCACGCGCGCTCGAGAGCCTTGTCCTGCAGTTCCATGACGTGCATGCCGCATGAGCGGATGTCGCCGGCCCGGATCACGTTGATCCGCGAAGCGCTGTCCGGACGCTCGTCGAAATCAAACACACGCACTGAGTCAGAACCAGCCTGGAGCTTCAATGCAGTCGATGCGGAGGAAGGAATCACAAAGGCGATGTGTTCGCCGTATTATTGCGCTGATTTCATTACTGTTTCTTTCCCTGCAGCCGCTCATCGCGCAAGCACCGATCGACCTTGAACTATACAATCTCAGGGGATTTGTTCAGGCGCGTATGCGTGACCATTCGATGGGCCAACTGCCGTATCATGGATCGCTGCTGCTTGCCGCGGATCTCGATATCCGGTCCGAGCACCTGAGCGCTGTCTTCCTCCGGACCCGGCTAGTTTCGGAAATATTCAGCATCTCCAAGCGCGTGGACGATGAGCAAAACAGGCTTTTGTACCTGGAGCCGACGTTCTGGTTTGTGGATACCACGCATATACTGCGACAGGAAGTCGCATTATCCGCCGAGATCGGCCATCTCGGACGGGTCACCACCGGTGGCGGACTCTTCATCGATCAACTTCGGACGATGGGATGGCGCGCATCCGTGGGAATACCGGGTATTGTCAGAGTGTACGCTCTGCGGGGAGGTATTGTCTATCTCGGCGACGATGATTATGACAGCTTCAACGTTGAAGTCCTTGACAGAATTGGAATTCACTACCTTGCGTACTACGGTTCCTATGATTGGGCGGGCGATCCGTTCGAACATGATGAACTCGGGGCAAGCGTGCTCCCGTTCACGATCCGGATTTCCGATCTCACTTTCCGTCCCAAGGCGCAGGCCGCCCATGCCTGGAATCGGATCGAGATGAATCGGGTGGAAACGGTTAGCGAAGGCTTTGCGGTTTCAGCGGGTTTGGATGTGGAATACGGGCTGGATAGTGAAGCCGCTCCCGAGGTGCTGAATATGTACCGGCACGACACCGGCGACAGTCGATCCATGATCGGCGTACGCATCGAGGGGGCACATTACAGCCGATCGTTTCTCGACGTTTTCCAGTCGCGGATGAATCGGCTGCGATCCATGTCCGAAATACCGGAGGACATGTTCAATGTACATTTCACCTCAATGACGGAATTCGATCGGTCCCCGTATGATGCGACACTCTATTTTCGACACGCCATTGCCGGCATCGACGGTCTCGGTGTGACCATTCGCGGACGACTGGAAGCGGTATCCTCACTCTTTCTGACCGGGTATTACTCCGCCATCGAGCTGTCCGCCCCCGAAGGAAGCCAACTGTTCGATCGCACCGAATGGACCAATATCCCGGAAATGCACGAAATGCTTCATGTCGCAAGAATGGCCGACAGGATCACGTACCATTACTATTCCGCCGGGCTCACCTGGCTGTACGACAGCAATACCGCTGTCTCGTTCGACATGTGCAACTACGCGTTCAGAACCGGAACGGGCATCCCGAACTTTATCGAGATGGATCCGTACTGGCAGCTGCGACTCTCCGTGCAATTCTGAATTCGAAGGCGCGACGATCGACGACGCCACGGGCGACGGACCGCGCTCAGGCCGGCCCGCGGCCAGGAAGCCCTGCACTTGCTGGAGAATAGGGGACAGCGACAGCGATGGAAATTGCGGTCGACATCGTCAGGCACGAGTGAGCGCATCGTTATGTTAAGTATTGACCGAGGAGTTGAAAGGACAACGCGGTGCCCTTCGAAACAGCACCGATAAACGAGAAGGCAAGGAGGATATGATGTTCATTCAAATAGTCGCGGAAGCGGAAGCTCAGGGCACGCTCCGGGAAATCTATGAGGGAGACCGTGCGAGTTTGGGATATGTCCCCAACCATGCAAAGGTCTTCAGCCTGCGCCCAGAAGTGTTGGAAGCGTGGCGTGCCATGCAGGGGGCGATTCGCAAGAACCTGCGGCTGAGACGGTACGAATTGGTCACGCTCGCGGCGGCGCAGGCCTTGCATTGCCGGTATTGTCTCCTCGCGCACGGCGCGATCCTGATCAGGAACGGGGTGAGCGTGGAGCAGCTGCGTGCGATCCTCACGGATTTCCATGACGCCGGACTGGATCATGCCGAGGTCGTGATGATGGATTTCGCCCGGAAGACAGCCCTGAGCGCCAACGAAATAACGGAATCGGATGTCGAACGGCTGCGTGCGGTGGGTTTCGAGGACGTCGAAATTCTCGATGTCACATTAGCGGCGACGATTCGGAGCTTTGCCAGCAAAACGTTCAACGCGCTTGGAGCGGAGTCGGACCCGATATACGACGAGCTCGAGCGCCAGCTGTTCAACCTCCTGCCGGCGTAAGCGACCAGGAGGATCAACCATCGACACGGAGTCGGATTGCTCCAGAGCAGACCATCACGGAATCACTCTTCATCGACACCTGCTTTGTCATCGCGTAATCACCGACCGATCATCGCACGGATGGAATAGTCGCGATGGCCGCGGAGGGAATCCCCCGCGGGCCCCTGAATTCCGCTTGTGTCGCAGGCGAAAAATTCCAATCTTACCGCCGCACGAACATTCACATGCAATTCCTTCCACGGCAGCCGCCGTTGTCAAGGTACGATATCCCTCTTGAAGGATAATCCGTCCCGCACAGTGCACGTGCGGGTTTACGATACATCACTCGGAGAGGTATGCCATGTTTTTCCAGCATGCGCGGATCCGTACCTGGACACGCGGATATTTCCGCCGCATGAGCGGACGGGCGAAAGCCGTCCGTCCATTGATTCTCGCTTTCATCTTCGCCGCCTGCGCCGCGGTCCCCGCGCCCGCCGCCGTCTTTCCCGTCACCAGCGTCGGCGACGGTCCCGCGATAGGCACACTCCGCACCTCGATGATCACCGCGAATCTCACGCCGGGACGCGATACGATCTCGTTCGCGATCGCCGGCGCCGGTCCGCACACGATCGGAATCCTGTCGGCACTGCCACAGCTTACCGACGCCGCCGGTGTGTTCATCGACGGTTTCACGCAACCGGGAAGCAGTCCCGGCGTCGCTCCTCCGTCCACCCTCGCGTTGAACATCGTCATCGACGGAACGAATGCCGGCGCGGCGCACGGCTTCTGGATCGTCTCACCGAACAATGTCATCCGGGGCCTCGTCGTGCGGAATTTCCAGCAGGACGGCATACGCATTCAGGCCACACCCTCCGGCACGCATACGAATCTCATCGAGCGGAACATCATCGGGACGGACGTCAGCGGAACGCTCGTACAGGGAAACGGCATGAGCATGTCCGCTCCCTGGGGCGGCGTCAACATCCTCGTCAATCCGCAGACGCTCGGCACCGTCTTCGCGAATACCGTTCGGGGCTGCCTGATCTCCGCCAATTACAGCGAGGGCGTCAGCATCTCGAGCTGCCCGCCCGGCGATTGTTATCTCAACCGGGTGGACAGCAATTTCATCGGCACTACGATTTCCGGGATGTCCGCACTTGGGAACACCAGCAACGGCGTCTATATCGGCGAGGCCGCGCACGACAACCAGGTGTGGGACAATCTGATCTCGGGCAACGACACCAACGGCGTCTGCATCATCGGGTACGTGGATCCCACGACGCAATGGTTCACCGACCGCAACATCATCGGACGGAACATCATCGGCCTTGCGGTCGATCGCGCGACACCGATGCCGAACGGCTGGTACGGCGTGAGCATCGGAAGGTACGGACTGATCTGGAAGCTGGGCCACGCGCGGGAAAACGTGATCGTATCCGATACGATCGCCTCGAACGGGCGCTGCGGTGTGATGATACTGGAACATCCCATCGACAACGCCAACGCCGACCGGAACAGGATCACACAGAATTCCATTTACGCGAACGGCTGGCTCGGTATCGACCTGGACGATGACGGAATGACACCGAACGACGTTGGTGATCCGGACCAGCGCGCCAACCAGCAGCTCAACATGCCGGTCATCGCCAACGCATCCTGGCTGGCGGGGATCACGACGGTGACGGGAACGGTGGATATCGGACCCGTGCCGACGACCGCCGTCGTCGAGGTGTTCAAGGCCGCCGGCGATCCCACCGGGTACGGGGAGGGATCAGTGTACCTCGGATCGGCGACACCGCTCGCGGGAGGCGCGTGGAGCTGCAGCGTCGCGGGACTCGTCCCGGGCGACAATGTGACCGCCACCGTGACGGACGCCGCCGGGAACACTTCCGAATTCTCGCAGATCCTGGGTCCGATCGTGCCGGTGGAGTGGGTCTCCATTCACGCCGCATACCGCGACGGCGTCGTGCAACTGCGCTGGATCACGGCGGCCGAGTGCAACAACGCCCTCTTCGAGATCGAGCGGACGGAAGACGGCCGTTCCTGGCGGTGCATCGGCTCCGTGCCGGGCTCCGGCACGACGAGCGCGGAATGCCGCTACGCGTTCACGGATCCGCTCCGCGACCTCGGCGCGGGCGCCTCCCTGAGGTATCGGCTCGCGCAAATCGACTACGATGGAACGCGGGACTATTCGCCGGAAGTGCTCGTGGATCTCTCCTCTCCGCCGCCGATCCCCGTCTTTCGACCGGTCTGGCCGAATCCCGCATCGGGCCATCTGTTCCTGCACTTCACCCTTCCCGTGGATACCGAGGTGCGGATCTCTATATCCGATATATGCGGCCGTGAAATCCTGCATGTCCCGTCGCCGGCGGTCGGGATCGCGGGCTCGGGATTTCTCCGCATCGATACGGAATCCCTCCCCGGCGGCTCTTACGGGCTCGTCTGCCGGGCGGGCGACGTGTGCGAAGTGCAATGGATAAGAATCGTGAAGTGACGATCGGAACAGCATTCATGAAGCAGGCGGACATGAACCGGGCGGCGGAGGAAGCGCACAATTCCCCGCTTGGTGTGCCGATGAACGACGGGAGAGGCAATGGCTGATCGGAATCATCGCGGTCCGGATCGATCGATGATCTTCAACCTCCTCACGCTGGTTGTGCTTCTCCTGTCACCCTTTCTCTCTTCAGGCGATTGGACCTGGGACCTGGGATGGCTCTACACGGGATCGACGATTCTCCTGACCGTCATCAGCCGCGTCATTGCCATCCGCCTGCATCCCGGATTCGCCCGGGAGAGGGCCACGGCAGGCGGTATGCAGGACACCAAGCGGTGGGATAAATGGCTCGTGTCCCTGGTGGCGCTCTGGTTACCGCTGTCAGCCATTGTCATCGCGGGTCTGGACAGACGATGCGGATGGTCAGTGGCAATGCCCGGTTGGATTCATTGGATGGGTCTCATCCTTCTGACCATCGGCTACGCGGTCGGCGCATGGGCCATGGCGGTCAATGCGTTCTTCTCCTCCCATGTGCGAATTCAAACGGACCGCGGTCACACGGTGGTCACGACCGGACCATATGCCTTCGTCCGGCACCCGGCCTACATCACCGGTGCGATCGCGGTGTTTGGAATCCCTCTGATGCTTGATTCCCTCTATGCCGTACCGCCGGTTATCCTCCTCTGCATCGGAGTAGTCGTTCGCACCGCACTCGAGGACAGGACTCTGATCGAGGAATTGCCGGGTTACAGGCAGTACGCCGAAAAGGTCCGATTCCGTCTCATCCCGGGGATCTGGTGAGCGGTGGGTAGTCTCGAATTCATGGAGGATGCACGTTTTTGGCTCATCGAGGATTTCATCCTGATTAAGCAGTTGCTCTCGTAGTACTTCAGGCTTTGTCGCACCTGCAACTCTTGCTATCTTTCGTACGACGTGCTTTTCATGGCGAGAGGTGATAATGGGCAATCCCGCTGAGATACGCTGGCGGCAGCGTTACGAGAATTTCTGCTTCAACGAGGGCTACGAGAGAGGAACATATGACCCGGTGCGCCTGGTGCGGGAGTGACCCGCTGTACGTCGCGTATCACGACGACGAGTGGGGCGTGCCCGTGCATGACGACAGGCTGCTGTTCGAATTCCTCATCCTGGAAGGCGCGCAGGCGGGGCTGAGTTGGGCGACAATACTGAAGAAACGGGACAACTACCGGAAGGCCTTTCACGGATTCGATTTCGATCGCGTCGCGAAATACACCGAGGCGGACACCGCCCGCCTGCTCGCCGATCCCGGTATCGTCCGCAACCGCCTCAAGATCGCATCGGCCATCGGCAACGCGCGGGGCGTCCGCGCCATCCGCGGTGAATTCGGATCACTGGATGCGTATCTCTGGCGCTTCGTCGACGGCGTGCCCCTGCGGAATGCCTGGAAATCCATCACGGAGCTCCCCGCGAAAACCGCATTGTCCGATGCCCTCAGCAGGGATCTGAAGAAACGTGGGTTCAATTTCGTCGGCTCGATGATCTGTTACGCCTTCATGCAGGCGGTCGGCATGGTCAACGATCACACGACGGACTGCTTCCGGTACAATGAAATCATGGAGATGTGGAATTCATGAAACGTGGCACAGGAATCGGCGGCATTTTCTTCAGGGCAGGGACCATCCTGTCCGAAAGGATGCCGGATGAGTCCGTTCCCATCGAGGACACGGAGTATTGGCGGACAATGGAGAAAAACCGTGCCGGGAATCTTCTGGCCGGTGCGCGCCTGAAAGCCGGTTTGACGCAGGCACAGCTCGCCGAGCGGGTCGGCATCCGCCAGAGCATGGTCAGCGACTACGAACGAGGGCGCCGCGGCTATTCCGATGACATGGCCAGACGTCTGAGCAAGGTGCTCAAGGTGCGGGAGGAGCATCTGCGCTACAGGAACAGCCGTTCGGCCGACGACGATGACGGTCTCCGGCAATCACGATGAACAGTGACAATCCATAGGAAACAGATCATGGCAGACATTCAGCAGAAAATCGTGCCGCATCTGTGGTACGACACCGAAGCCCGGGAAGCGAGCGAATTCTATGCATCCCTCTTTCCCGAATCGCGCGTGACGAATGTCACGGTGCTTCACGACACGCCCTCGGGCAATGCGGACATCGTGTCCTTCGAACTGTGGCGGCAGAAATTCATGGCCATGAGCGGGGGACCCTATTTCCGCCTCACTCCGGCCGTTTCATTCCTCGTGAATTTCGATCCGCGGCAGTTCGGTCCGGCGCCATCGAATGAAGGCGAGGCGCGCGCGCGACTGGAGGCGACCTGGGAAAAACTCACCGCCGGCGGAACGGTGCTCATGCCGATCGGCGAATATCCCTTCAGCAAACGGTACGGCTGGGTGCAGGACCGCTTTGGCCTCTCGTGGCAGCTGATGCTGACTGATCCCGCGGGCGAGCCGCGTCCGCCCATCCTGCCCTTCCTGCTGTTCGTGGGCGGAAATTGCGGCAGGGCGGAAGAGGCGATCGAATTCTATCAGTCCGTGTTCAGGAATTGCAGGATGGGAAACCTGATCCGCCACGGCGCGGACGAGTCCCCGGACAGGGAAGGCACCGTGCTCTTCGCGGACTTCATGCTCGAGAATGTCTGGTTTGCGGCGATGGACAGCGCGCACGAACACGGTTTCGCGTTCAACGAGGCGCTCTCGTTCATGATCACCTGTGAAACCCAGGAGGAAATCGACTACTACTGGGAGAGACTTTCGGCCGTACCCGAAGCCGAGCAGTGCGGGTGGCTCAAGGACAAATTCGGCGTCTCATGGCAGGTGGTGCCGTCCGATATGGACAGCATGATGCGGAGCGGGACCGCCGAACAGATCGCACGTGTGACCCGGGCCTTCCTTCCCATGAAGAAATTCGACCTCGCCGCGCTGCGGCAGGCGTTCGACCAGCAATGACCATCGACCTGCGGAGACATCCCGGCTCATGAGCGTTCCCGAGTGGCACCCTTCCTTCAGCGAGACCGCCTGGGACCAGGCGCTCAACGCGCGGCTGGATGCGCTCGCATTCGACGTCATCGTCGATCCGCCGCGGACGGCGGAGGATAATCTGGCCCTGGACGAAACGCTGCTCCATGCGGTGGCGGAGGGGCGGCGCGGACCGACGTTCCGGATGTGGGACTGGGCCGAGCGCGCGGTCATCCTCGGCTCGTATCAGAGCGTGGCCGGGGAAATCGATCCGGCGGTCGCGCTGCGCGAGGGCTTTTCGTTCGCCCGGCGGGTGAGCGGCGGCGGCGCGATGGTGGTCGAACCCGGTCGCACGATCACGTATTCACTCATCGTGCCGGAAGCGGTGGTGGAGGGACTTTCATTCCGGCAGTCCTTCGCCTTTCTCGACATGTGGTTGATCCGTGCCCTGCGCGGGCTTGGCATACCCGCGACCTACCGTCCGATAAACGATATCGTCTCCCCCGAGGCGAAAATCGGCGGCGCGGCGCAGTGCCGGCGCCGGCGCACCGTGCTGCATCACGTCACCATGGCCCATGCGCTCGACGGCGCGATGATGTGGAGACTGCTGCGCCTCGACGCGCCGCGCACGGATGGAAAGGCGGTTCCGAGCGCCGTGAAGAAAGTGAGTCCTCTGTCCGATTATACACAACTGTCCCACCCCGTGCTGCGCGAGCGTCTCGCCGCCGCCTTCGCGGGCATGTACCGCACGCGGCCTTCCGCCGTCACTCCCGGCGAATGGGAGGATGCGCGCACGCGCATCGTGACCAAATTCGCGACGCGTGAGTGGCGGTACCGGGTGGAGTGAGACTAAGGTTTCATCCGCTCCAGGCGGTACAACGATAAATGGCGCGTCAATGGACGATTGATACCATGCGTCGCGAAACTCGATCTCCCGCTGTAATGCGGCAGTCATACACGCCCGGGCGCAGATCCGCGACATCGACAAGTACGCGAAGCATTCCGTCGCTGCCGGCCTCGGCTCTCATGCGCTTTAGCATGCGTCCGAGACAATCGTGCATGGTCACCGTCGCATGCGCGGCGGGTTCCAATCGCTGCACGAGACGCAGCGTCGTGCCCGCCGGTTGCGGGTAGGCCTCGATTGCAGGTGTTGACGGCACGAGCGGAGGCGAGCTGGCCGAGAGCACCGAGGAGATATCTATGATCGTGAAGAAGGCGTCGGTCATACCCCTGAACTCGGTCTGCCATGCATTCGAAGTGATCGGGTAGTCGGTGGAGTGAGTAAACCCTGTCAGAATGAGGTGATCGTTGTTGATTTGTGCATGCTCGAGAAAGCTATACTCACTCCCGCCGTACCGAATGCTGAATAACAGTGACGCTAGTTCCGAGTCTAGTATAGATAACTGAATTGCGTAGTCATCAGTACTCGCGGAGTCGATTTCCGCTGTAGTTGGGTAGTCCTTCGAAATGCCTGATCCGCCGACGAGAACATTTCCGCCGGGTAATGAGATGAATGCCCACGGATAACGATCACGTGCATTTCCCCCGAGATACGTGCATGAAAGAATCTCTCCGCCGGTCAGCCGATACTTGAGTACATAGTAGTCCTCGCTCGTCGAATTATGCGCCGGAGCTTCTCCCTTCTGCTTCTGGAATGAAGATTCGTTGACCGGAAGATTGGCGGAGGTCGTGATTCCGAAGACTGTCATGACTCCGTTCTCATCAAGCGAGGCTGCACACGCATCCTCATGTGTGTCCCACGCGATGTAGGTCGAATACCCCAGGCTCCTGCCATCAGGCGAAAGGATGAAAACACAGCCCTCGTCCATGGCGAAGCGACTGCCGTACAGCGCGTCTTGCGTAACGGGGAAATCGTTGGAGTTCGTGTATCCAGCAACAAGGATATTTCCATCGGGCGTGAGATCCAGGCTTCTTCCTTCATCCCATCCCGCGCCTCCAACGAAAGTACTGAAGACAAGTTCCGATGCGTCGTCGTTGAACTTGGTCACGAAGATATCGTCGTCGCCCCCACCGTATCTGCTTTGCACGACCCCCGGAGTGGTGGGATAGTTCCAGGAGTCAGTAAGCCCTGTAATAACGATATCTCCGTTTGCATCGATCTTCATGTCCTTGAGATTCTCGACTCCCGATCCGCCAATATAGCTGCAGAAGACAAGCTCCGAACCTGTTGCGTTCAACGCGGCGATATAACCATCACCATTGCCTCGGTACACTGGTTGCCACGCGTTGGCCGTCACAGGCAGATCATTGGACCAGGTGCTGCCTGCCAATACGATATGGCCGTCATGGTATATAGCTGATATGAGCCCATCCAGGTCGGTTCCGCCGAAATATGTGGAAAATATGATCTGTTTGGTGGCGATATTCATTCGCGTGACAAAAACCATTGTTGAATATATGGAGCTTGTATCACCGCGGAATGTGCTATCAAAAGGTGTTCCTGCTATCGGGAAGTCCGGGGACCTCGTGCCCCCTATGAGGAGGAATTCATCTTGTGTCATGGGTATGACGATCGTAATCCCTTCAGGCTTACCGCCACCGAGATACGTGCTGTAGATGATGCTGCCGGGTTTTATGATGGATGCGGTGGCAGGGGTTGACTGAATCTCTGGACCTTCGATGAGCAAGTTGATGTCATTCTGTAGTCGATGGACAAACGCAACTACTGCATCAGGTACAAGTTCCTTGAGTTTGACATCACAGCAAAGCCTCCCCTCTCTGAATAAAAAGGAAAGAGTGTACCAACCATCGATATCACGATAGTGCAGAGAGTCCCATGTCGCCACCCCGATGCATTGGTGGGTGATCGTGGGGGAGATCAGATAGTTGACCACTTCATCTCGTATTCCGCTGGGAATCGGATTGAAGGATGTGGGTTCAGGAAAAAGGTGCAGAGAACATGTAACACGACGATATAGCGTTTCGTGAGCGTCAGGAGGATGCGTCATTTTCGTTGACATGATGCTCTCGCATTCTCGCTCGGTTTGGTCAATATCTTCCTGTCGCAGGATCTCATCGTAGTGGAAAACTACGATGCTGTCACGGTAAAAAAGGACATCACGTTCTCCCAATTGCGCCACGAACAGTGCATCACCGAGTTGGCCAGCATTCTCGATAAATCGACCCGCTGCCGACGCATATGCGGACTGAAGGGCATCAGTATCATGCACCGGTGCGTTCTGTCCATATACGGCCATGCCAGAAACCCGAGGTAAGGCGGGTGCAAGCATCGCCACAAAAATGATAAGTATGCATCTATTTAAATATGTACGTTTCATCCGATTCTCCTGACGTCAAGCAGTCTCTGTGATTCGTGTGGAGAAAAGCGATTCAGTTTTCTGTCATGGAAGTGGCCGAGGGGGGACACTTTGCGCCACCCCTCGGCCTCATACCTGTCAACGGACGATTGATACCATGCGGCGCGAACCTCGATCTCCCGCTGTGATGCGGCAGTCATACACGCCCGGGCGCAGATCCGCGACATCGACAAGTACGCGGAGCATTCCGTCGCTGCCGGCCTGCTGTGTACGATTCCGTTTCTTCGTATTGGTACCAGAGTTGGATATGTACGAATCAACATACCCCGTCAGGAGACAAAAAACAAGATAAATCGGACAGAAAGACCCTGATCAGGAAGAAATATGTGCTGGTAATCAAACGGTCGTATAGCTGGAGAAAGCCGCGGCGCGCGGGGGAGCGCGGAGCGCGGTGGTGTTTTTCCGGCGTCAGAATATCGGACGGGAAAATCCTATGGAGATGCCGCCGATTTCGAATTTCGGGACGATGGGCTGATCGTCCGCGGCGCCGAAGGTGACGATATCCTGGACGGTGTAGACGCCGACGCTGACATCGTCGCGCTCCGAAATGCGGATGCGGATACGCAGTTCCGCCAGGATGCCGAGATGGTGATAGTCGAAGAAATCGGCATCGGCGCCGACGGCCTTCGGCTGGGAGACGCCGGGAATTTCACGCACCGTCAATCCGAACAGCATGCCGTAGTACGGACCGGCGCTGGCCTCGAAGCCGACGGCCGGCAGGATGATGCCGAGCGGAATCCAGGAGTCGACGCGAAGCAGGATGGGAATATCGAGACCGTTCTCCCCCAGTGCGAAGGGAATGCCGTTCGCCCAGGCCTGGCCCTGGCGGAAATTAAAATGCACGCCGCCGTACAGCGACCAGTCTTCACCCAGCCGGTATTCGAGGCCGAGCATGAACGCTCCCGACTGCGAGGTGGTGCCGACCATGGGCTGATCGATCCCCTCGATTTCCGCCACGTGCACACTTCCGATCATAACTCCGTACTCCCCCCGCCAGGGAGATTTCTCCTTGTCGCCGTCAGGCGCCTCCTGCGCGGAAAGCATGATGACGTTCGAGAGCAGCAGCACGGTGATAAGGAATCGTCTCATTGTTTCCTCCGTCTGTTTATGCCGTGAATAAGAGCCGAATGGCCGAATTGTACGAAGAATAACACCAAATTCAAATCCCGAAAAGTTATTGGCTCCGGCAGGCATTTAATGCGGAAAACACGTAAGTTCGTGCTATGAAAGTAATCGGATGGAACGATCCGATATGCGCATTGCCGACACGCACCTTCCGGAGGATACGATGGGTACGACACTCCGCACGATGTTTCTGCTGCTGCTCTTCATGGCTTTCGCGGTCCCCGCATGGACGCAGAGCGCGAAGTTCGGAGATGGGCTCAAGGGGAGCGGCAATTACGATCTCTTCGAAAAACCGCTGCGCTGCGCGAGCTGCCACAAGGATTTCGCGCGGCAGTACGAGCAGGCCATGATGTCGCAGGCCTATACGCATGCGTGGGATGAAATCGAGTATTTCAAGCTCGCCGTGCCGCACGGAAAGGTCGATCCGAAGTTCGATCCCGTGCAGGAGGGATGCAACGGCTGCCACGCGCCGCTGGCCTTCATCACGGGCGAGGTGCCGCCGCCGAAACCGTTCACCGGTTCGCGCGCGGATGAAAGCGTCTCCTGCGACCTCTGCCACACCATCACCGGCACGGGAGAACAGCCGCCGTTCAACTTCAGCTTCACCGTCGAACCCGGCCGCACCAAGCGCGGCAACCGCGAGGGCGTCGAATCCCCGCATCACCTGACGACGAAGCATGACTTCATTGTCTCGCCCGACCTCTGCGGCAGCTGTCACAACGAGAAGAATCCCTTCGGCGTGTGGGTGAAGAGCACGCACCTGGAGTGGAAGGAAGGTCCCTACAGCCGCGAGGGTGTGCGCTGCCAGGACTGCCACATGCCGCCAGCGAAAGGACGCAATTCCATCATGTCCAAGGATCACGACGACGTCGCGCAGCATCTGTTCACCGGCGCGCATACGCCCGCGCGGCTTGCGGGAGCGGTCGAGGTGGCGGTATACCCTGACGTGCGCGAGGTCGTGCCCGGCGAACAGTTGCGCATCACCGTGGCCTGCTACAATCACAAGGCGGGACACAAGATTCCCTCGGGTTCGGTCGAGGAACGGCAGCTCTGGCTCACCGTCACCGCGATCGATGCGAACGGGAAGAGCTACCACCTGCCGGTCGATAAAAAAGGATTTGAAGGTGAGGAATATACAATCTCATCCAATGCACTCGCGTTCCAGGACATGGGCATGATGATGAGTACTCCGGATTTCAAGGGCCTCGCGCGCGATGCGCTTCCGCACGAGGGCGACCGGGTGTTCCGCATGGCATATTTCGATCCGCAGGACCGCATGACCATCGCACAGTGGAATACCGCGCGGCTGGGCGCGGATTACCGCATCGGTCCGCGCGAGACGAAGCTCGAGACCTACACCTGGAAGCTTCCCGCGAATCTCCCGCTGGGCAAGGTCCGCATCGTCGCGGAATTGCAGTACCGGCGCCTGATCCAATCCGTCGGCGAGTACCTTGGCGTCCCCGCCGAGGAAATGAAGTCCGAGTTCATCAATCGCGCCGAAAGCTGGTTCGAGGCAGTGGACTATTAAGGCGAGCACGAGCACGAGCACGAGGACGAGCACGAGCACGAGCACGAGGACGAGGACGAGGACGAGGACGAGCACGAGCACGAGGACGAGCACGAGCACGAGCACGAGCACGAGGACGAGCACGAGCACGAGCACGTATACGAGCTGGGAACGGCGCGCCCCAGCGCGCCAACTTCGAGCACGAGCACGTGAGGTGATGCGACTTCGTTCCTGATTCGGAGACGTGCACGTGCTCGTGCACGAAAACCTCGCTGTTTCCCCAGACACCGCCACAACGGAATTACTCACGTCCTCGTCCTCGTACACGTCCTCGTACACGTCCTCGTCCTCGTCCTCGTGCTCGTGCTCGAAAACTCGACTGATCAATAATAACCTCCAGGTTCTACGATGAACAGAATCAGTACCTTCCTGCTCTCCGCCCTCATCGTGCTGCTTGCACTGCCGCGGACTGCGACCGCCATCCCCGCTTTCGCGCGGAAGTACAACGTCAGCTGTTCGACCTGTCACAGTTCGGTGCCGAAGCTGAAGCCCTATGGCGAGGATTTCGCCGCCAACGCGTTCCGCCTGCCGGACGCACCGGAACCGCCGCGCACATACGTCGAGACGGGCGACGACATGCTTCTGCTGCACCGCTTCTTTCCGATCGCAGTGCGCTTCGACGGCTTCCTGCAGTATGCGAAGCGCGATGCGGGGAAGTTTGATTTCCAGGCGCCTTATGGTGTGAAGCTGCTGAGCGGGGGACCCGTGACCGAGGACGTCAGCTACTACATGTATTTCTACATGAACGAGCGCGGCGAGGTCACGGGACTCGAAGACGCCTTCGTCTACTTCAACGATCTCTTCGGCAGCAATCTCGATCTCACGATCGGACAGTTCCAGGTCTGCGATCCGTTGTTCAAACGCGAGCTGCGCCTCACCCTCGAGGACTATGAGGTTTACCGCATGCGTCCCGCCTGGTCCCATGCCAATCTGACCTACGACCGCGGTGTCATTCTCGGCTACGGTTTCGATTTCGGACTCGACCTCGTCGCGCAGGCGCTCAACGGCAACGGCATCGGTGAAGCGGTGAACAAGGTCTTCGACATCGACAACGGCAAGGCGTTCGCCTTCCGCGCCTCGCAGAGCGTCGGTCCAGTGCGCATCGGTGGCTTCTATTATCAGGGCGAGGAGCTGTTCCGCGACGTGCTCTTCTCCTATGAAGGCGGGGCGTCGCAGATCTCCGACGTGAAGAACACCGTCACGTACTTCGGTCCCGACCTCACCATCGGCAACGAGTACATCGAACTCAACGCACAGTACCTGCACCGCATCGACAGCGACTTGCCGTATGCCGCCCCGCAGGGTACCTCGCTGCGCGAAAACACGATGGACGGCATCATGGCCGAGCTGGTGTACCTGCCCGGCGGACCCGATTCGAAGTGGTCGTTCATCGGCCTCTACAACATGACCGAGGACAAGGACAGTGCGCTCAAATACCACACCGCGACGCTCAGCGCCGGCCGCCTTCTCGCGCGCAACCTGCGTCTGATCGGCGAGGTCACCTACGACCTCGAGGAGGAAACGCCGCGGGTGTCGGTGGGATTTGTTTCGGGATTTTAGGACGAGCACGAGCAGGGAACGGCGCGCCCCAGCGCGCCGTCTTCGAGCACGAGCACGAGTACGAGTACGAGCACGAGCACGAGCACGAGCACGCGCACGAGCACGAGCACGAGTACGAGCACGAGTACGAGTACGTGAGGTGATGCGACTTCGTTCGTGATTCGGTCACGTGCACGTGCACGTGCTCGTGCACGAAAACCTCGCTGTTTCCCCGAACATCGCTTCAACGTATTCACGTCCTCGTCCACGTCCTGGTACTCGTGCTCGTTCTCGTCCACGTCCACGTACACGTCCACGTTCTCGTCCTCGTGCTCGTGCTCGCCACACTGGCCGGTGCAAAATTTCATCCCCATCGTCCCGCCCTCTTGACATCCTCCTAATCGTTTCGTATAGTTACTAAGAACTTAGTAGCACGAGACGATCATGGCAGCAAGAAAACACGAACTCTCCGCAGCGGAATGGGAACTGATGGCGGTGATATGGGACGCGGGCGGCGCCGTCACGGTACGCGACGTGCTGGAGAAGGCGTATCCCCACGACGAGAAAGCTTACACCACCGTGCAGACGCTGATGAACATCCTCGTCGACAAGGGCATGCTCAGGCGGGTGAAGCGCGGTCTTGTGAATCAGTACACGCCTGCCGTCCGGCGCGAGAAAGTGCTCGATGCGTCGATGGCGACCGTCGCCGACCGCATGTTCCGCGGCAGCTTCGGCGCCATGGCATCTTTTCTCGTCAGCAGCCGTAAGCTGAGCGACGAAGACATCGCGGCCCTGCGGCGGATGCTCGAGGATAACGAATCGAAAGCCGGAAAGCAGGACCGGAAGGAGGCGCGCAAATGAACGCAATACTGGATTTCCTCCGGGTGAACGCGGCGGACATCCTGAACCTCTGGTTCACGATGCAGCTCCAGACAGCCGTCTTCGTGCTGCTCGTCCTGCTGGTCGAGCGCTCCCTGCCAGCGAGATGGAGCACGCCCCGTTTCCGCTACCTGCTCTGGATGACTGTTCTGGTCAAGGCGGTCATCCCGCCCGTCCTCTCCCTGCCCGGCGCGGAGGTCCTTCCTGCTCCCGTGTACCTCGTGGCGCCTGTCGCCGTCGCCGGAGCGGCCGCGCCCGAGGCGTCCGTCACCTTTTCCACGGAAATGCTCATCCTCATTGCGCTGTTCGGCAGTTCCCTGGCGCTGGCCGGCATGGCCGCGTGGCGGGCGATGGAACTGCGCCGCCGGCTGCGGGACGCGCTGCCGTTTGAAGATGCACCCGCGGGGGACTGGCCGCCGATTCTGATTTCGACACACATTCCCTCGCCACTCGCGACGGGCATCCGCCGGCCGCGCATCTACATCACGCCCGCGATCGCCGAGGCGCCGCGGGACATCCTACTCGCCGTGCTGCAGCATGAGCGTGCGCATCTCCGCCGGCACGACGGAATCGTCGTGCTGCTGCAGACGCTCGCGCAGGTCGCGTATGCGCTCAATCCGATGATGTGGTTCGCGAATCTCCGGATCTTCCGCTACCGCGAACTCATCTGCGATGAAGAGGCGCTTCGCCGGACAGGGACGCGGCCGCAGGATTACGGACGTCTTCTTCTGAATTTCGCGGAAGCGCAGCCCGCGCGTCTCCTGCAGACCGGCACCTGTTTCTTCGAGACCCGCCGCGGTTTCGTGCAGCGAATCACGGAATTGTTCAAGGCAGGGCAGCACAGCGCAATGAAGTGGAAGCACTACGCGCTCGTCATCGCTTTTTCACTGGTCATCCTGCCGCTGTCATGGAGGTGCAGCGAAAACGCACCGAAGGAAGCCGACGTGAAGGACCCTCTGAAAATCGAAGGCATGCTTCCCGCCGACACCGGGACGTATGATCCGAACAAGGATTATACCGCTGAAATCCTGGGCGGAATCGATGAGCTGCGCAAACACCTCGTCTATCCTGAGAAAGCCCGCGAGAAAAAACTCGAAGGTATCGTCGTCGTGGAGGTGACGATCAAACGCGACGGTTCGGCCACCGCTCATCGCATCAGGAAATCGGTCGATCCATTGCTCGACGCAGCGGCGCTTGACGCCGTGCGCGGATTGCACTTCCGTCCCGCTGTGTACAAAGGCGAGACCTACGAAATGACGATGCAGATCCCGATCAAATTCAAGCTGCACTAGACACAACCAAGGTGAATTCACTCATCCGCGGGGCATGCGCCCGGGGCGGCTAGTCTCCCCTCGTCCTGCGCCCGCATAGACATGGAGGTTGAAATGAAGCATATCATTCTGGCAGCTGTTCTGCTAGCCATCTTCACGCTGCCCGCAAGTGCACAGGAGAAGGCAAAGATCGATCCTGCCGATTACCTGGAAACGGTCGACACGCCGCAGGAAATCACCGGTGGCATGAAAGCTCTCGCGGAAAAAATCGAGTATCCCGAAGCCGCGAAGGAGGCCGGCATTCAGGGCACGGTGATCCTGAAAGTCCTGCTCGGAACCGATGGCAACCCGGACGACGTCAGCGTCGAAAAAAGCGACAGCGAACTGCTGAACGAATCCGCGATCAACGCCGTGCGTGCGGTTCGCTTCACACCCGGCAAGATCGGCGACAAGGCGGTGAAGACACAGGTGATGATCCCTGTGAAATTCATGCTGCAGTAAGACTTTGGCAGTTGGCAGTTGGCTATTGGCCATTGGCTATTGGCCGTTGGCCAGAGAACCTAAGCCAAAAGCCAAAAGCCAAGAGCCAAAGCCAAGAGCCAAAAGCCAACTGCCAGCGGCCAACAGCCAACAGCCAAGGTGCCCGGGCGCAGCCCGGCTACACCAACGCGTCCCGCTCCGGATCACGCCGACGCTTGATCATGGCGTCCACGGACAGCGGACCGGCTCCGTAGATGAAGAAAAACACGAGAAGGAACAGAAGCAGCACTGCCAGCCACAGATCCGATCCCAACGGGTGGAAGCTGCTGTCAGTGGCGATGAGGACGATGGCGCCGAGCACGATGGGGATCTGTGCGGCGGAGGCGTAGCGGGTGACGAGTCCGACGGTGATGAGCACGCTATGCGCCATCTGGAATATGATGACGTAATGGACGATGAGCAGGGGAATGAATTCGAAGTTGTTGTCGTGCAGGATCCGCAGCGTCAGTTCCTTGTCCACGATGAACGTGAGTCCCTTGACAAACAGAATGACACCGAGCAGCATGCGCAGCACATCGAGCCATTTCGGATGATGCGCGTCTGTCCAGGAAGTGATCGAGTCGAACGGCTTCATGACGCCTCCGCCATCGATGTAAATGGTTGTTTATTCAGAAAATAGCGAGGGGAGGGGTGAGATGCAATCCGGCTGCGCCGGAATGACAGGATGACAATATGGAAGGATGACAAGATGACAACTCCGATCCATTGTCATCTTGTCATTTTATCATCTTGTCATCACAATCCGAACGTCTTCACCATCTCCCATATGAGCGCGGGTTGATGCCGCAATGCGGTCTTGAATACCCCCCAAATGGTGCGTTTGTCTTCACGGAGCTTGAGGACGTTGACGGCGATGTCGTCGAGGGTTTCGTCGGGGAATTTGTAGACGGCGGATTTCATCCGGTGATAGGTCTCGTGCTTCGCGCCGACTTCCTTGTGCCACTGCCGGGGGTACTCATTCAGGAGCGAGAGGTCGTTTTTCTCCAGAGCGCGGGCGATGGCCTCACCGGCCAGTTTGCCGCCGATCATGCCGCTGGTGATGCCGCCGCCGGACATCGGATTGACCTGATGCGCGGCGTCGCCGACCAGCACGACATTCCCCTTGACCAGCGTATCGACGGTCGTGGCGCAGGGCACGCCGCCCGCGACGGTGGTGAGCACACCGGCACCGGGGTAGCGGCGCGCAACGAATTCCTGCAGGTAGCGGATGGCCGCCTTCTGTTTCGATGCCGTTCCGCTGATGCCCACACCCACGTTCGCCATCCCACGTCCCTTCGGAAACACCCACAGGTAGCCCATCGGCGCAATGTCGCCGCCGAAATGGAATTCACAGACGTCTTCCTCGAGATCGACGTTCGAGAGCGTCATCTGCGCGCAGGTCTCCATGTCGCGCAGATGCGTGGTGGTGTCGATGCCCGCCCACTTCCCCACGCGCGATTCCACTCCGTCGGCGCCGACAATGATGCGCGCCTCCACCGTCCGTGGTTCGCCTTTCCAGCTCAGCGAAACGCCGCGCCACGTATCCGCTGCTTCCGCCGAGCTGCTTCGTGTGGTGGCGTTTCCCGTGTCGCGCTCATTCTGAGCAGTGACTCCAGCGGACAGGAGACCGTCGACATAGCTTTTCGTATGCACTTCCGCGCCGGCTTCCACGGCGAGCCGCGCGAGATCGTAGTCGAAAAGGCGCCGCTCGAGCACGTAACCGTAACCGCCGAGATCGGGCTCGACCACATGTCCCGAAGGGGAGACAAGGCGGAAGTGCCTGATGGTGGCCGCGATCCACCGGGGATCGACGGCGACAATTTTCTCGAGGCTTCGATTGCTTACCGCTTCGCCGCAGCGCACGGGCATTCCGATGTCGCGGTCCTTTTCCAGCATGAGCACCGAAGCGCCCCGTGCGGCCGCGAAGCGCGCGCAGGTCGATCCGGCTGGACCCGCTCCCACGACGACGACGTCGTAGCGCGCGTTCACAGGGCAACCCTGTCCGCTTCCGTCACGATGGTCCCGTTCGAATGATGGAAGCACGGATGGAGGAAGGACAAAAGGAACAGGCCGGAGGAACGCGGCGGCATCGGGCATTTCATACCGCAGCCTCCTTTTTATCCGGCCTGTTGAAGACCAGCGCTTCGAAAGGGCACACCCACACGCATTTCGCGCAGTTGGTACAGCGCTCCTCGATGATCGAGATATGCGATTCCTGCAGTTCGATGGCGTCTTCGGGACACACGCCAACGCAACAACCGCAGAAATCGCAGGTGTTGGGTTTGATCTCTATGAGGAGCACGGGCTGTTCTTTCGTACGGAGTCTACCGCAGGACCTGAACGCGCTGATGCAGCATTTCGGTGTGCCCCGACTCCACCGCCTCGGCGGTCATGCTCACGATGTAGGTCCCGGCGGGAATGCCGACGGGCTGCCAGACCGTGCTGTAGGAACCGGCGGCGAGTTCGCTCTCGGCCAGCACGGCGACCTGCTGTCCGAGCAGGTTGCGCACGGAAATCCGCACGCGGCTCGGCTCGGCGACATCGTAGCCCACCGTCGTCGCCGCATCGCGCGAGAGCGAGACGGGATTGGGGTAATTCTGGCGGAGCGCGGTCCGCACGGGCGCATGGACGTAGCGCACGTATAAGGCCTCGGTGAACGTCACCGCGCCGTCGAAATCCTGCTGCTTGAGGCGGTAGCCGTACTCGCCGTCATGCGGGAGGTTCCAGTCGAAAAACAGGTACTGGTGCTCGGTCTTCGAGTCGCCGGCGCCATCGACGAATCCGATCGTCGTCCAATCGCCCGCGGCGTCGGCGAGATCCCGGCGCTCCACGTGGAAGCCATAATTGCCTGTCTCGGTCTGCGTCACCCAGCGGAGGGCGATGGACTGTCCCTGCTGTGCCGCGGTGAATGCGCTGAGTTCCACCGGGAAGGGCATCCCGGTGATATTGGTGACCGGAGAGTAGTTCTGCTGCGTCGGGACCTGGTATTCGAAATAATAGGTGAGCGCCGCGGACGGGTTGTTCGCGTAGACGGTGAAATCCGCGGTGCCGGGATTGGAGGACCTCGGGTAGAACACGAACTGACAGAGCGTGGGCGGCGCCCCGCGGAGTATCGCCTGTGAACCCCAATTCGGATGGTACTCACCGTACACGCACACACCCGGATTCGAGAGTTGCCATTCAGGCGCGGAGGCGTCTACCCAACTGTATTGCTGAAAATACATGTTCTGGATGGAGGTGTTGGCGTTCACGGAGAACAGGGAAGCGTCGTACGCCACCGCGACGGATACTGCTTCGAGATTCATCACGGTCAGCTGCGGCGTCATGCGGGCCCCGATACGTACCTCTGTCGAAGTCCCGGAAATCGGATACAGTTCGAGGCTCGCGACAGGACTTTGGGCCATCATGATGCTCGTGCATCCCAACAGCAGCAGCAGTACAGGCAATCGTGACGATGGTTTCATTTGAGAAGTCCGGAATGAATTGTGCGAACAGAAAGATGCATTATAGCGTGCGCTCATCACAGAAACAAGGGATTCGTACGCGGCTCAGGGCGCTCCATGATCTGTCCGCGACCCGGGAAAACAATGCGTCCCGCGGAGATACCGCGGGACGCATTTCCATCGTGGTGCAGAGACGCTGTCCGTGCAGCGCCGTTCCGCGGGTCAGCGCGGCGTTACTTGCTCAGCACCATCTTGACCGTCTTGTTGAAGGTCAGACCCGACTCGATGCCGGTCATGCTGATGGTGGCGACATAATTGCCGCTCGGCAGCTGTTCCGCGTCGAAATGCGCCGTATGCACACCCGGTTCCACAGCGCCACTGACCAGCGTGGCAACCTCGCGGCCGAGCATGTCGGTCACGACGAGCCGCACCTGGCTGCGCTCGGGCACCGCGTAGCGGATGCTCGTCGCCGGGTTGAAGGGATTCGGATAGTTCTGATCCATGTCGAAGGAGAGCGCCGAGAAGTTCATGGACCGCTTCGCCGGAATGGCGCCGTGCGTACGCATCCAGTTGAGCTTGATGGCGATGTAGTCGAAATTATTGACCAGCCCGTTGCCGTCCGCGTCCATGTAGCAGCCCTCGGGGGTGTTCCATGGCACGCCCGGCTGCAGCTCCCACGTGAAGTACGTGAAGTTGTTCGTCGCCGCGTCGGCCCGATAGCGGGCAGGACCGTTCAGCCACAGGCTGCGGAGATTCGCATCGTGAATGTAGGAATTCAGGTCGTTACGGTCGCCATAATTGACGACGTTGTCGTTGTTGACGTCACCCGGCCAGACTTCGCAGAGCGTCTGTCCCGGCGCCAGCACCATGACCACCCGGTTCATCTTGACATCCACGAACCTGTTGCAGATGTCGAGCACGTTGAACACCACCTCGAGATTGTAGAAACCCGGGGGCATGAGATTCGAGTTGACGGTATACGTGCCGGTGACGGTGTTCGCGTTCACGTGCACGACGGTGTTCTCGCTGTGTACGAGGATTCCGGTCGGCGTGTAGAAGTTGAAGGTGAGGGTCGCGTCGAACTCGCCGATCGGACGGCTGACGGTGAAATCGATCGGGACCTGGTCGGGCTGCACGATGAAGGCCGGCGCGAGGAAGTCCACCGCAGTCGGCGGATCGGTGCAAACATTCCGGATCTCGATTTCACGGAAGTTGGGGTTGGAATTCTGAAGCGTTCCGTATGCCGAGATCAGCATGTTGGTGATCCGCACGCGCGACGCGAATACAGGCGGGAATTGAACGCTCCTGACGGGTACATCGTATGCAGGCGCAGGAAACACAAACTGGTGAGCATTGACCCATGCGGCACCGTCCCAGTACTGAATCGTGGCACCGCTCATGTAGCGATAGCACAGCCCTCCGTAATAGAAGGTGAATTCACCAAAGGTCTGCGGGGACGGCCACTCGAATTGAATCCAGTAATTCGTACCGTTCTGTCCATATCCTGTAGTCGTCCAGCCCCACGGCAGGGGAGCGGGTGAGCCGGCCGTGCAATTCGGGTTGCTGGGCACCGGATCCGGTGGAATAAGGCCATCGTTGTAGCTCTGGGGTCCATAAGTCCCCGAACCACCGCCGTTATGCGTGCATACGGCGCTGGTGGCTATGTTGGGTGTGGGAGACTGCCCGACGGCGGTCGCCGCGGTCAGGAACAAAGCAAGGCAGACGAGCAGCGTTGCCTGCGTGAAATGGTAGCAAGGTCTCATCGTGTTCTCCTGGATGATAAAGAGACGAGACAAAATGTGAAAAATCAGAATTCAAGAGAATATAATCCGCGTTATGACGAAAAGCAATTTCGATCCGCGTTGACACCAATGAAGGCACGCCATCGATCGGACACGGTACTCCATAAAAAATCCCGCCGTTTCCGGCGGGATTCCATCTGAATCGTGGGACTGCACCGCGGATCTCACCGCGGCGAAGTCCCACGGACAGTATTATTTCGACAGAGTCATCTTGACGGTTTTCGCAAACGTCAGACCGGATTCGAGACCCGTCATCCTGACCAGCGCAATGTAGATGCCCGAGGTCAGACTCGTGGCGTCGAAGGTCGCGCTGTGCACGCCGGCTTCGACATTGCCGTCGACGATCGTGGCCACGGTGCGGCCGAGCATGTCGGTCACCACCAGGCGCACCTGGCTGGGCTCGGGCACCGCGTAGCGGATGCTGGTCGCCGGATTGAAGGGATTCGGGTAATTCTGATCCATGTCGAATGAGAGCGCCGAGAATTTCGCCGTGTTCTTCAATTCGACCGATCCGGCGTCACGCAGCCAGTTGAGCTTGATCGCGATGTAATCGAAGTTGTTGATCTCACCGTTGCCGTCCGTATCCTTGAAGCAGCCGTCCGGAGTGTTCCAGGGGATCGAGGCCTGGGGAGTCCATTCGAGATACGCGAGCGGATTCGTCTCCGCCGCGGCGAGGTAGCGGGCGGGACCCTGCAGCCACAGCGGACGCATGTTGGCATTGTAGATGTACTTGTTCAGCGCTGCCCGGTCGCCGTAGTTGACCACGCCGTCGTTGTCGGTGTCTCCCGGCCAGACTTCGCACAACTCCGTGCCAGGCTGGATGAAGAGCGTGGAGGTCTTTACCTTCGTCTCCTCGTAGAAGAGGCAGTTGTTGTAGACCGAGAACGTCACTTCGATGTTGTAGTAACCGACGGGCAGGCTGATGTTCATCGTGCGCGAATCATTCAGGTCACCCAGCGGCTTCTGGGCGACGAAGCTCTCGGAGTAGGCAGGGATTCCGGAGGCGTCGCCCACGCGGTAGAAATCCACGGTGATGGGAATGTCGTAGGAGACGTTCTGCGGATAGGTCACGCTGTAGTTGACGGTGATGCTCCCGGGCGTGTAGAAAAAGGCCTGGGGATTTCCGATCGCATCGGAAACGGATGCGGACGCGATCCCGTCGGGGACGTAGCATCCGAAGCGGTACGTCAGACCCGAGGGCGGAGCGAAGGCCGGTGTGAGATCCGAGTACGCATTCGGATTTCCGGTTTCGGGCGTGGACGTGGCCCAAGTATTGACACCCACACGCGCGATGCGGCGTTGGTAGTCGACGGGCGCGGCGGCGACGCCGACATACACCGTGCGGTTGGCCACCGCGGCGCAGCTTCCGTACACGAATTCGATCATCCCAGAAGTCTCGTAGAGCTTGACCTGATAATTGTGATTCGATCCCACCGGATTTGTCCAGTACTGGATGTTCGAATACTGGATGGTGAGCACGCGGTTCGGCGCGACGCCGCTGACCTGGTACGTGATGGGCGAACCCGACAGGACCTCGGAATCAAAATTGTAGGGAGAAAGGACACCGGCGCGTCCGGCGAATGAATAGTTCAGCGCATTGCCGATGATCGTCGTCCCTGCACCGAGCGCGACGTACCCGTTCGTGCCGGGGTAGCACACAGTGAAATTCTGCCCGTTGAACGGGAAGGAAAAGCCGATGGGGATCTGCCAGTAGCCATCGTCATAGCTGCCGGTGGGCGCACCGACAGCGGTCCCGCCGACCAGCGGCGCATACGTGCCCATATACTGCTGGAAGGGCAGTGCGGAAACCTGGGCTTCCGCGGTCCAGAAGCCCGCGATGACCAGCAGGGCGACAAGCGCCGCTCGAAAACTGTATGTGAAGTTATTCATGACAAACCTCCGGTGATGATGGTAATGAACTGCCCGGCCTTGCGCGATCGTATCGTATCACGGCGGCTTCCTCGCCCGTCTGACGGACTCCGCCGCGTATCATGCGAAAAAAGCTCACATTTCTTTTTTTCCATGATAACAAAAAAAGGCCGGCGAGATGCCGGCCCATCGGGGTAAAAAAGTATGACCTTCTTTTTCTTTTATTTGTTCATTGTCATCCGCATCGACTTGGAGAAGGTGAGCCCGCTCTCGATGCCGGTCATGCTGACCGTGGCGATATAGTTCCCGGATCCGAGCTTCGAGGCATTGAATTCCGCGATGTGCACGCCTGCTTCAATGCGTCCATCGACGAGCGTGGCGATCTCGCGTCCGAGCATGTCGGTCACGACCAGGCGCACCTGGCTGGGCTCGGGCACGGCGTAGCGTATGCTTGTCGCCGGGTTGAAGGGATTCGGGTAGTTCTGATCCATGTCGAATGACAGCGCCGAGAATCCGACAGACTGCTTGGGAGGCGTGCCGCCATGCGTGCGCAGCCAGTTCAGTTTGATGGCGATGTAGTCGAAGTTGTTGATCACACCGTTGCCGTCGGTGTCCATGTAGCAGCCCTCGGGCGTCTGCCACGGAGCGGCGGGCTGCGCTTTCCACGCGATGTAGTCGAGACCACCGGTCACGCTGAAGCGGGTCGGACCCTGCAGCCAGCTGCTGCGGAGATTGGCGTCGTAGATGTACCTGTTCAGCGCCGCCCGGTCTGTGTAGTTGACGAGATTGTTGTTATCGACGTCGCCCGGCCAGACGATGCACATCTGCGCGCCCGGCGGGAGCAGGAGCAGCGTGGAGGATTCGGCGATGTAATCCGTGTAGACATCACAGCTGTTCATATTGTTGAATATGACCTCGGCGCGCATGTACCCCGAGGGGACATTCGGCGGTATCGGGATGGTCTCGATGCCGTTGAGCGGCTGCCCGGCCTGCTTGCTCGCCGTGAAGCTGTGCGTGAACACGATCGCATCGGTGATGACATTGCGCAGGTTGAGCGTGATGCCCACGTTCGCCGCGCCTGTGGGGAAGGTCACGGTATACTTGAGATTGAGAATCCCCGGGACCTGGACAAAGGTCGTCGGCTGGAGATTCCCGTCCAGCAATTCGTATTTCATGGTGCCTTCGGGGAAGAAGCAATCGACGTCGCGGTTCCAGGTATCGGCGATCTCCTGAGCCGACAGTGCGCGATTGTAGAGTCGGAACTCATCGAGAAGAGCGTTTGCCGGCATGCTTCCAGTGCCGCCGCCGCCGCTGTACGCACCGATCCAGAACTGCCCGCCCGATCCATTGATGGCGATCGACGAACCGACCGCGACCGTATTGACGAGTACGCCGTTTTTGTAGGCCTTGATCGTACCTCCCGGAGAATCGCGCACGAAGTGCACGACAGTCGGACCGGGTGCCACACCAGTGACATCGACGTTCGAGAAGGGGCCACGCATCGTAAGATTATTGTTGCCCGCGGCGCCTGCATTGAAGCAGCGGAAGGATCCGGCGGATGCATCTCCCCAGTAATAGCCGAATGTGGATCCGCCGACATTATTGATCCAGAACGACAAAGTCCAGCTGTTGGTACCGAGGTTTGTCGACCATCCAGTGTGGACATAATCCGAGCCCGTACCGCTTCCGGTGCCGATCAGCGCCGAGCCGAACTGGCCGACCTGCCCCATGGTCTGCGCTCCGATCAGCGTGCCCTGCGGTGTGACGGCGGTCGCGGGATTCGCCCGGTTCGGCGTGACCGGCTGGCCCGGTTCGTCGAAGCGGAAATACATCAGTTCCGGACGGGGATCCTGGGCGAAGCCGCCGGTCGGCAGGATCAGCCAGCAGAAGAACAGAATCAGGACAATCCGGATTCCGTTCACGGGAAATGTGACAT
The DNA here is from genome assembly GCA_964635845.1 of uncultured Chromatiales bacterium. GTDB lineage: Bacteria > Bacteroidota > Ignavibacteria > SZUA-365 > SZUA-365 > SZUA-365. Next base: position 43,585 of record CAZWNO010000006.1, on the reverse strand, counting down.
GTTTCATGAAACCTCCGTGGATGTATTGAGGACAGTCGCGCGCGAAGCGAAATAGCAGAACCTGGCAATATCAAAGTTACTCGCAAGGCAGGGAAAATACACAAGCAGGAACACGTGTAAAGTGAAGTAGTTACACTCGGCCATCACCCGATGCCTCCAAGTACGAATCGTGATCCCGATGCTGAATATCACGAGGGGGGACGTTGTTTCGAAGAAGTAGGACGTCAGACTGACGTGCGCGTCTACGCAAGCAAGTACCGAAGGTTTCACCTCCGCAAGGGCAGGATTTTACCCCCCACTTCGAGCCCTGACTAGACGGGGCTGCCCGTTTGGAGGGCAGCCCCGTGGATTTAGGATCCAGAAAGCCCGTTATTTCAGCAAGGACATGGACACGGCTTGTGTGTAGACGGCGCCGGATTCCAGCCCCGTCATCACGGCCGTGGCAAGATAGGTCCCCGTGGCAAGACCGTCGGCCTTGAAGGTGACAGCATGGCTGCCCGCGATCATTTCATTGTCCATGAGGTTCGCGACGGTTCTCCCCAAAGCGTCGACCACGACGATTTGAACATGCGAACGTTCCGGTAGATCGATCTGAAGGGTGGTCGAGGGATTGAAAGGATTTGGGTAATTCTGTCCTATGTGGAAATATTTTGGCAGCCCTGCCTGCCCATCCTTCGGCCCGCCGGATCCGGTGCTCTTCAGCCAGTTGATCTTGACAGCGATGTAGTCAAAGTTGTTGACGTTGCCGTTGCCGTCGGCATCCATGTGGCATCCCTCGGGCGTGTACCAGGGAGCGGCTGCCTGGCCGATCCATTCGAATTCGGCGAGCAGATCGGGGAAATGGGGGGCAAGACGCCCGGGGCCAAAGAGCCACATGTGATCAAGGTTGGCGTTATAGATATACCTGTTGAGCGAGGCACGGTCGCCGTAGTTCACGAGACCATCGGTATTCACGTCTCCAGGCCAGACCGTGCAAGGGATCTGTCCGGGCTGGAGTACGAGAATATTGGCGTATTCAGGAATTCTGAACACACCGCAGACCCAGGGATCGTCCACGATGATCTCCACGCGATAGAAGCCGACAGGCAGATTCACAAGAATCGGAATGAGAGCTGTGCCGCTTGGCTGGGTGGCCTGCACGGTTCCGTTATATGAGGCGTAAAGCGCGGTGGACGGATGCGGTCCGTATATGTTGACGATATACGGCGAGGTCGTGGGCGGCGCGGTGGAGACGTATTGCACCTCCACATTCATGTTCTCGCCGATGTTGAACGCCTTGGAATGGAATACCGGATTGTCCTGAATATCGACGCTCGTGAGATCGAAAACATCCGGGGGCGCAACAACATTTGCCGGCAGGACGTCGACGAGTTCGGAGGGCAGCGGTCCGGTGAAATATGCTGCCGTATTAACGGTCGGCCACTGCGCCATGATCGTGACTGTTCCGTTTCCCAGCAGATCGTAATACCCATGATACCAATGCATGCGCATGTTGAAGAGTGTGCCGCCCGTGAGACGCAGGGGGCTAGTCCTGTAATCGATGGACGCCTCCACATGGCATTCGAATATGGTTGGCCAGGTTCTGCGGACGATGATCTGATTGGTCGGAATGACAGCGCCATCGGTATACCAAGGCCGGAAGTATCTGAGGCGACCCCCGCTGAGCGCCCAATCACCGCCCAGACCGGGATACCCGAAAGCTGCGGTGTTCGGGGGATAATGCCAGGCCGGCGCGGGCAGGGCGATATTCCCGTCGAGATTACCGGTCAGATCCCAGGTCCCGTCCCGATCGAGGTCGAACCAGAGATTCAGCATTGTCGCATCGGGATTGTACGTTGGCGGATTGTACAACGTGCTGTTGATGATCGCCCCGATATGGAGGTAACAGGCGTCGATCTTCATCCACGCCGTATTGTTTGTGCCGGTCACCTGGCCGGGAAACAGCTGGACCGCATCGCTCCACTCACCGGGAGAGATCACGCCATCGATGTTGGGAATGATGACGACCGGGGGAATATTGAGTGTCGCGGCAGCCTTGGACATGCTCTCGGGAGCCGATCGGGTACTCGCTGCATCGTCCGTTCCTTGAACGATCACACCGGTCGGGGCCGATTTCGGCGCATAATCATGAGTGGAGACACCCTGTGCCCGCACCACGCCGACCGAAGCAGCGAAGAAAAGAATAACGAACAACGATCCACAATACTTCATGACGCCTCCTCGCCCTGTGGGCAATAGGTTGAACATTGCGAATTCCGGGAAAAAGCGTATTTCGAGTTAATTGCAGATAAAAGTACATATTTATGTTAATTATGTCAAGGGGCGGCGAAATCTCCTGTCTCGCGGCATCTCACGGCTGATCGGACTCAGGTGATCGAGCGGATCGATGCGAAATCCTCAGGCATACACCGGCGCCGCATCAACCTGCTGGATGGAACGCTCCTTGAGGTGCTGATCGGATCGCGATGAGCGCAACGCCGCCGTGAATTCCGATTTTGGACCGAACGATTTCTTCTCGTGCTCGTGCGTCCGCGAAAGCGATAACGAGTGTTTCACCTCCGCAAGGGCAGGATTTTGCACCCTGCCATCTCCTTGTTATTGATGCGTACGGATACTAAGTTCATTGATCGGACCATGTTTTTCTTCCGCTGCTGCGGCGCGGAAATCACACGTAAAACATCGAAAACAAGGATTTGTTACGATATGTGCGGAATCGTCGGATACATCGGCTTCCGGGAAGTCACGCCGATCGTCATTGACGGGCTGAAACGTCTCGAATACCGCGGATACGACTCGGCGGGACTCGCCATCCTGACCGACCACGCGGTCAGCATACTCAAGCGCGCGGGGAAGGTCTCGGATCTCGAAACGCTGGTGGAGATGCATCCGCAGCATGCCACGATCGGCATAGGCCATACGCGCTGGGCGACGCATGGCGAACCGAACGACGTCAACGCTCACCCGCATGTGGATCAGACCGGCACGATCGCGCTGGTGCACAACGGCATCATCGAGAACCATGCCGCCATCAGGCGGCGCCTCGAACGCGACGGCGTCACCTTCCACACCGACACCGACACCGAAGCGCTCGTCCAGCTGATCTCCGCGTTCTACGAGATCACCCACGACCTCGAGCAATCCGTGCGCCTCGCCCTGCACGAGGTGGACGGTACCTTCGGTCTCGTGGTGCTCTCGAACCGCGAACCCGACAAGCTGATCGCCGCAAGGAGGGGGAGTCCGCTGGTGCTTGGCATCAACGACGGCGAGTACTTCATCGCCTCGGACGCCTCCGCCATCGTGGGCCATACGCGCCAGGTGATCTTTCTCGAGGACGACGACGTCGCCACGATCACCCGCGACGGGTACGAGGTCAAGACGCTCGGCGACGAAATCGTCGAGCACGAGATCGAGCTGATCACCTACGACATCGAGCAGATCGAAAAGGGCGGCTTCGAGCATTTCATGCTGAAGGAAATCCACGAACAGGCACAGACCATCATGGATTCCATGCGCGGCCGCCTGATCTCCGAGAAGGGTACCGCGAAGCTGGGTGGACTCCGGGAAGTCATGCCGGTGCTCAACAACGCCCGCCGCATAATCATCACGGCCTGCGGCACGTCCTGGCACGCGGGGCTCGTCGGCGAGTACATGCTCGAGCACTACGCCCGCATTCCCGTCGAGGTCGAATACGCCTCGGAATTCCGCTACCGCGATCCGATCATCCATGAAGACGACGTGGTGATCGTCATCAGCCAGAGCGGGGAGACAGCCGACACGCTCGCCGCGCTGCGCGAGGCCAAGAAGCGCGGCGCCACCGTCATCGGCATCTGCAATGTCGTCGGCAGCACGATTGCGCGCGAAACCCATGCCGGCGTCTTCATTCACGCCGGACCCGAGATCGGCGTGGCATCCACCAAGGCCTTCACCTCGCAGCTCGTGGCGCTCTCGCTGCTGACGCTCATGCTCGGCCGCAACCGCGGCTTCATCAGCATCGACGAGGGAAAACAGTTCGCGGCCGAACTGCTCCGCATTCCCGGGAAGGTCTCCGAGATTCTCCGGGACACTTCGGCGATCCGGGACCTGGCACGAACATACGCCCACGTCAACAACGCCCTGTACCTCGGCCGCGGCTACAACTTCCCGGCGGCCCTGGAAGGCGCGCTGAAGCTGAAGGAAATCTCGTACATCCATGCCGAAGGATACGCCGCGGCGGAGATGAAGCACGGTCCCATCGCTCTGATCGACGAAAACATGCCCGTGGTGTTCATCGCGCCGCAGGACCGCGTCCACGAGAAGATCATCAGCAACATCCAGGAAGTGAAGGCCCGGCGCGGACAGGTGATCGCCATCGTCAACCACGAGGACGACGTGATCAGCAGCATGGCGGATCACACGATCTGTATTCCCCGCACCGTCGATTTCCTGACGCCGCTGCTGACCAGCATTCCGCTGCAGCTGCTCGCGTACTATATCGCCGTGAGCCGGGGCTGCGACGTCGATCAGCCGCGGAACCTCGCCAAGAGCGTCACGGTGGAGTAGCGTAGGACACATGGACAGCAGAACGCATACACAGGCAGCCGCATCCGGTGCGGTCGCATCCATGGACGAGCTGACCATGGTGCGGGAGATCCTCCGGCTCAAGGAGGAAATGCACGCGGTCATTCTCGCGCATTACTATCAGGATTCCATCATCCAGGACATCGCGGATATCCGCGGTGACAGTTTCGAGCTGTCCCGGCGCGCCCGCGAAACCGACGCCGATGTCATCGTGTTCGCCGGCGTGCATTTCATGGCCGAGACCGCGAAAATCCTGAATCCGGAAAAGACGGTGCTCATCCCGGACATGAACGCCGGCTGCTCTCTCGCCGAAAGTGCGCCCGCGCATCTGTTCCGCCGTTTCCGCGCCATGCACCCCGACCACCTCGCCGTCACCTACATCAACTGCACGGCGGAGGTGAAGGCGCTCAGCGACGTGATCTGCACGTCGAGCAGCGCCGAGACGATCCTGGAGAAGATCCCAGAGGATATACCGATCCTTTTTTCTCCCGACAAGAACCTCGGGGCCTATGTCCGCGACCGGACCGGACGCCGAATGCTGCTCTGGCAGGGCGTGTGCACGGTGCACGAGCAGTTCAGCGAGCGGCGCATCGACGAGCTGCGCGCGGCCTGGCCCGACGCCGCGGTGATCGCGCATCCCGAATGCGAGGAAACGGTGCTGCGGAAGGCCGACTTCATCGGATCGACCAGCGCGCTGCTCCGGCACGTACAGGAAAGTGCCGCGCGCCGCTTCATCGTCGCGACCGAAGCCGGCATCCTGCACCAGATGAAGAAGGCCGAGCCGGAGAAGGAGTTCATCGCGGCGCCGCCGCACAACGGCTGCGCCTGCAACATGTGCGACTACATGAAGGTGAACACGCTGGAAAAACTGTATCTTTGCATGCGCGACCGCCGGCCCGGGATCGTCGTGCCCGAGCAGCTGCGCAGGCGCGCCCTGCGTCCGATCGAGCGCATGCTCGCGCTGGCGCAGGCCGATCATGCCGAGGCCGTGCGCATACTGGACGAAATCACGCTCCCGTACACGGAGGACAGCGTCTACGCGGAAATTCTATAGTGGATGTTTTCTCATTCGTTTTCATCAGATGAGGTTGGTATGAAAAAACTGCTTCCGATGTTACTGCTCATGCTGATCGCTTCCGGCGTCAGCCAGGCGCAGGTGGTGGACCTGTTCTACTATCAGGCTGATCAGAATTACTACACGCTCAACGCGCAGCCGCTGTCGATCATGCTGACGCGCTTCGAAGTCGATCGTCCCGCGAAGCTCCACGAAATCAACGCGTGGTTCGTCACCGAGCAGGCGGCCAGCGACAGCGTCATGGTGTATCTCTTCGGACGGGACGGCGGCGGCGAATATCCGCTCCTGCTTTCCCCCGCCATCGCGATCAAGGCATTCATCCCCGTCGGATCCACGCTCATCCGTTTCCCCTTCTCGGATCCGCTGCCCACGCTCTCGCGTCCCACGAGCTTTTTCGTGGGCATACAACCGCTCGGTCCGAACGTGAAGGTGCGCATGGATGCGATCACACAGACTCCGACCTGCGCCACGGCGGAGGGCGACACGATGTTCACGAGCTCCTATTGGATGCCTGTGCAGCCGCCGTACATTCCGTTCAACGCGCATTTCACCGGAGGCATGGCGATCAACAACTGGTATGTCGGCGTGAAAGTCGAGTACGATCCGCCCGCGCAGAATTTCTTCACGCAGGCGCAGCTGACAGCCGGACTGAATCTCATGCCCGACGGCCTGCGATTGAGCTGGGGCGATTTCGACAATGACGGCTACCAGGATCTCCTGTACGGCGCCAACCTGATGCGGAACAACGGCAACGGGAAGTTCAGCAACGTCGCCTCCACCGTCGGCTATGACGGGGGCAGCGATGTCAACATGTTCGCGGACATCGACAACGATGGCGATCTCGACATCGTATGCCAACCCGCGACGCTGCTTTACATCAACGACAACGGGACCTTCGTCAAGGACACCGAGCCGGGATTCGGTCCGGGACGCAACACCACGGCGATGGCCTTCAACGATTACGACGGCGATTATTTCCTCGACTTCTTCGTCGCGCACGGCGAATACATGTACCAGAAGAATCCGGCGAATCCGAACGACTCCGCGCTGATCCGCGGAGCCGCGTACGAAGGCTACTTCTACGGCAACTCGCAGAACGGGAAATTCCGTGACATCAAGACCACGGTTCTCGGCGGGTATCGTTCCGGCCAGTATGGCCGCGATCCCTACGACCAGAGCAAGCAGATCACGGGCTATCGCCCGGTCACCGGTGTGAACTGGGCCGACATCGACGGCGACGGCGATCTCGACCTGTACTGCACGAACAATCGCCTGCAGCCGAATTACCTCTTCGAGAACCAGGGCAACGGCTACCTCCGCGAAATCGCGAACCTGCACGGCCTGCAGGGTGTGATGAAGACCGATCCGAACTATCTCGGGCTCTTCGGCAACTCGCGCGGCTGCGACGTCGCGGATTACGACAACGACGGCGACGTCGACATCTTCGTCGGTGAGGGCCTGGAGAAATTCCGCCTTCTCGCGGGCGATCGCACGGCGGTATGGAAGAACAGCGGCTACCCTAACGCCGTGTTCACGCAGGTCGACAACGCTGAGTCGAAGCTGGCATTCGACCTCTACAATGCCGATGCGGCATGGGGTGATTTCGACAACGACGGATTGCTCGACGTCGCGGTGACACCGGGCGAGAACTGCTTCAATGCGTACCTGTACAAGCAAAATCCCGACGGCAGCTTCACCAATGTGACCTACGAGGCGGGCATCGACGCAATGTACAGTCTTGGCGTGGTCTGGGTCGACTATGACAACGACGGCGACCTCGACCTGAGCATTGCATCCGAAACCGGCCTGAAGCTCTATCGCAATGACATGGCCGGCACCGGGAACTGGGTCGCGTTCAACGTGCGCAGCAAGACGAAGAACATCCACTCCGTCGGCGCGAAGGTGGAGGTAATCACCGGAACGACCACGCGGACGCGCTGGATCACCATCGGCAAGGGCGCCGGTTCGCAGGCGCCGCTCGTCCAGTACGTCGGCATCGGCACGGCGACCGCGATCGATTCCGTCGTCGTGACCTGGCCTGACGGCTCGAACATGTCAATGCTGAATCCGGCGATCAACCAGCTGCACAATCTCATCGAGTCGGATCCGGTATCCGTCGGCGACGATCCGTCGGCGCCCGCCGCACTGCAGCTCGATCAGAACTATCCGAATCCGTTCGCGCGTTCGACGCACGGCATGACCAGCATCTCCTACACGATCACGAACGCCGGCGACGCGCGCGTACAGCTGTATGATGCCCGCGGTGCGCTGGTGCGGACGCTCGCAGGCGGCCGGCAGGAAGCCGGCACGCACGTGGTGACCTGGAACGGCCTTGACAATGCCGGCATGCCGGTGGCCAGTGGCACCTACAGCTACGTGCTCACCATGAACGGCCGCACGGTTTCCCGCAACATGGTGGTCGTGAAGTAGCTTTCCCAAGTCGGAAAATTTCGATACTATAACGGAGCCCCCCGGGGCTCCGCTTTTTTTCGCTGTGACGCTTCTGTATCTCCGTGTTTCTTCATCCTCTCCCACGCGCACTGATGAAACCTTCTTCCACTGCCATTCTCGTTCTGCTGCTGTGTGTTTCCGTCATGCGCGCACAGCCGTATCCGCCGGGCGCAATACGTCTGGGATTGAACGGCGGGGTCAATGTCGGCGGCGAGGAAGCGACGATCAAGTATGCGGACTACTCGATGCATCCATACGGAACGCTGACCTTCGAACGGTACGTCCGGAGCGATATCGCACTCACCGCGTCGCTCTTCGCCGGCACGCTGTCGGCGGACATCAACGGCCGTCCCCTCTTCCCCGCGTACGGCAGTCAGGTGATCACGGGATACAAATCCAATTATTTCGGACTGTCCGGCGGATTCCGCTTCGCGCTGCCGGTCGTGCTTCACTTCACCCCGGTGCTGCGGCCGCGCGTCGGCGTTCTGATGCATCAGACACGCGTCGACGGCGAGAACGGGTTCGAGGAACGGCTTTTCAGCGCCGCGATCACTTACGGGATCGGAGGAGGTTTCGAGTATCCGCTGTCGCCGACCGTCGCGCTCACGTTTGGGTACGATCTCGTCCTCACGAATACCGACGATCTCGACGGACTCCGATCCGGTGATCGAAATGACGCGCTGTCGGTGTTCACGGCGGGAATCAACATTCTTCTCCGTCCCGGAGGAACCGACGACGAGCTGTCGCGAAGGAAGGAGGAACGGTTCAGCACCCTGCAGCCGGAGCCGGGTGCCGCCGCGCGCCGCCGCCGCGCCACGGGCGCAGGCGCAGGCGAGGGGGGACGCATCGCCGGCAGCACGCGGCAGGAAGAACACGACGCGGGTGAAGGCGCGGAAGAGGCGCGCGCGCAACCGCATGATACGGGGCGCGACATGGCGGATGATGTCGGGCGAGAAGAAGAGGCGGTGCAGGTTCCCCTCGAGAGCGATGACGCGGAAGCGGCGAAGGAGCTGCGCAGCCTGGCGCTGCTGCCGGATCGCGGCGCGGCACACGAGGACAGGCGGACCGTCGGGGAAGGAGGCAGTCTTCAGCTTTTTACACAGCTGACCATAGCGGCCATCGAGCGGCTCAGCGATTTCCGCGAGCGTCCCGATGCGCTCACGCTGCACGCCGTCCAGACGGGGGAGGACCGCATGCAGCTGAAATCCCATGTCGAGATGCTGCGCGACGGAATGACTTTCTATCAGGGAAGCGCCGACCTGGTGCTCGACGGAAGCGAGGCGACTTTCACCGCGGATGAACTCCTCGATCTGCGGCTGCTGATCGACAGGAACGACGGGTATGCGAGGCTGCCGCGGGGGAATTACATCGTAAGGATCTCCACCGTGGCGTGGGACCATGACCTGAGCAGCCTGAGCAAGGCGAAATTCCTCAATGTCGATCTCCGTCCGATCTTCGGAGCGAAGGAGAGCGAAGCCCGTGAGGTGATCGTCAACAGGGCGGTGGACGTCGCCGCCGAGGGGAACAGCGAGCTGCTGGTGAATTTCTTCCAGACGACGACGGCCGCGTCCGACCGCCTGCGATTCGAGAAAAAGGACAGCGAGCGCATGCGTGCATCCCTGCGCTTCGCACCGGTGAGCATGACCGGAACGTCACGTGAGCACTATCTCGCGGAAGGTGTCGAACAGTCGCTCAACGATGCGCTGAAGCTGCAGAATCTCGCCGGCGGCGCCGGACGCACACAGAATCTCAAGGTCGTCCTCGCGGAGGTGTTTTTCCCGATTGACAGTGATCTGCTGAACGAGGAAGCGCGGATCATTCTCGACAATGCGGCGCGGCTGCTGAACCAGCATCCCGAGCTGTTCGCGGAAATCCGCGGCTACGCGAACGACGTGGGGGACGAGAGCTACAACGTCATGCTCGCCACGCGGCGGGCGCAGCGCGTGCTCGAGTATCTCGTCCGGCAGAAGATGGACGCATACCGCCTCGTGCCCGACAGCGACGGGAAGCCGCAGCCCGCATCCGTCGTGGGCGAGGACGCGCGCATCGGGAGGAAAGTGGAGATCGTCCTCAGGAACCGCGGGATGTGAGCGTACGGTGCGCGCGGGCCGAGAACTCGATTGCGGCCTCGCGATCGACGGGCGCGGTCGTGATGCGTCCGACCTTGATCGCCGTGCCGACGATGATGCCATGTGCGAGGGCGAAGGTCTCCGCCAGCGTCTCGAGGCGGACTCCGCTGCCCACGAAGACCGGGGCGGCGGTCGCGGCTGTTGCTGTCTGCACATCCTCGAGATCCGTTTCCTCGCCGGTGCCGCTTCCCGAGATAATCACACCCTCGGCCAGGCCGCGCTCGACCGTGTCGCGCACGGCATCCGCGAGGGAACAGGGGGCGAGTGGCGTTCCATGCTTGACGAACACGTCCGCGAGGATGGAAATTTCCCGCGCATCGATGCTGCGGCGGAAACGCAATGTCTCATCCGCGCGTCCTTCGATCAGGCCCTGATCGGTGACCATCGCGCCGCTGTGCACGTTGATGCGGACGAAGCGCGCGCCCGTGGCGGCCGCGACGGCGATCGATGCCGTGGCGTCGTTGCGCAGCACCTGCACGCCGATGGGAATGGTGAGTTCATCCTGCAGGGCGGTGATCAGTGCGGTCATGTCCGCCACGACATGTTTCCCCGCGTCGTTCTTGGCGTAGGGAGCGTCGCCGAAATTCTCGACGAGGATGGCGTCGAAGCCGGCCTGCTGCAATATCGACGCATCGGCCAGTGCGCGGTCGTAGATGTGCTGGCGGGACCCGCCATAGCCCGGTGAGCCGGGCAGCGGCAGCAGGTGCGTCATGCCGATGAGGCGGATGGAAGTGAGGAACTGTCTGTGTGCCATGATGACCTCTCCTTCCTGATTAAAGAATAAAAGACTAGATATTCACGGATTCTCCGTACGCGACCGCGGTCGCCTCCATGAGCGCCTCCGAAAGCGTCGGATGCGCATGCACGGTTTTCAGCAGTTCGTGTTCGGTGGTCTCGAGAGTGCGGCCGAGCGCGGCTTCCGCGATCAGCTCCGTCGCCTCGGCGCCGATGATGTGCGCGCCCAGCAGCTCGCCATACTTCGCGTCGTAGATCATTTTCACGAAGCCTTCGGAATGACCCGCCGCCACGGCCTTGCCCGAGGCGGTGAATGGAAACTTGCCGACCTTGATCTCGTAGCCGCGCTCGCGCGCCTTTTTCTCGGTCAGGCCGACACTGGCGACCTGGGGCTGGCAGTAGGTGCAGCCGGGGATGTTGTCATAGTTGACGGGGAGCGGATGCTTGCCGGCGATCGCCTCGGCGCAGGTGATGCCCTCGGCCGATGCGACATGCGCGAGCCAGGGAGGGCCCACGACGTCCCCGATGGCGTACACGCCCTCGACGTTGGTGCGGTAATACTCGTCCACCTTGATGTAACCGCGTTCGAGCGCGACGCCGGTCTCCTCGAGGCCGATGTTCTCCACGTTGCCCTGCACGCCCACGGCCATCAGCGCCATATCGCCCTCGAGCACCTCTTCGCCCTTGTCGGTCGCGACGGTGACCCGGACGCCCGTGCCCGTTTTTTCGATACCCTGCACTCTCGTCTTCGTCTTCAGCACGATTTTCCGCTTGCGGAAACTGCGTTCCAGCTCCTTCGAGACATCCTCGTCCTCGATCGGGAGGATGTGCTCGAGCATCTCGACGATGGTGACCTGTGTGCCCAGTGTGTGGTAGAAGTACGCGAATTCCACGCCGATGGCGCCCGCGCCGAGCACGATCAGGGATTTCGGCACACCGGTCAGCGTCATGGCCTCGAAGTAGGAAATGACCTTCTCGCGGTCGATCTCGATGCCCGGAATGCTGCGCGGACGCGCGCCGGTTGCGATGATGATATGCCTGGCCTCGATTTCGTCCACCTGCGCTCCGTCCCTGTCGAAGGCGCCGACGCGGTTTTTCGCGAGCAGTTTCCCGTATGCCTCGATATGCGTGACGTTGTATTTCTTGAACAGGAACGCGACGCCTTTCGACATGCGGTCGGCGATGCCGCGGCTGCGCGCGATGATCCTGGTGAAATCGAATGAGACGTTGTCGAATTTCAGGCCGTAGTCGTCGGCATGCTGCACCATCTCCCAGATCTCCGCATTGCGGAGCAGAGACTTGGTCGGAATGCAGCCCCAGTTGAGGCAGATGCCGCCGAGATGCTTCGCCTCGACGCAGGCAGTTCTGAATCCGAGCTGTGAAGCGCGGATCGCGGCGACATAACCGCCGGGTCCGCCACCGATAACAACAACGTCAAATGCTTGTGCCATTGTGATGAATCTCCACTCGATACGTTCTGTGTTGGAAGTACGACTTTCGAAAGATAGCCCTCTCCGCACGGGGAGGCAAGCCTGAAGGAAATGCGCGCCGGTATACGGCTCCGCGCGCCGGGATCGATCCCACCGTGCGGGATGTCAGCGCAGCGTGTCGGGATTGAACGCGCCGGGCATGGCCATGTGGCGGTCCCGGGTGAACGCGGGCTCGAGGCCGATGAGCCGCGCGTAGACCGTCAGCTGTCCGCGGTGGTACATCTCGTGCTGGACGGCATCCGCGAACAGCGTCATCCGCGTCTCGAGCGTACCGTCGATTCTGCGCACGAGCTGCATCATGTGCAGGTCGCCGCATTCGCGCAGGCGCGTCTCCGCGTCGCGGTATTGCTCCACCAGCAGGTTGACGAGCTTTTCCTGCGTATCGGCGCGCGTGATGTTGGGTGCATACACATTCGCGAGCTGCGAGAGGCTCGCGCGGTCGGGATTGGTGTCTTCGCGCACCAGTTCCTCGACGGTGATGATGGACAGTTCGAGGACGTGATGGATGATGTCCATGATGCTGCGCGTCTCGAGTGTCGCACGGAACGTCATCCGCGTCTGCGGAATATTGGATACTTCGCGGATCAGCCCGCGGCGGACCGTGTACCACCGGAGAAGGGTTTCATCGAGAAGTGTCAGTGTCGAAGCCATGGTGAGCCGTCATTCTGTTGCATTCGTCAAAGGCAATTGTATTCGTTACAGGCAATGTACGGAACGGCGAGGAAAAGCGCTCGTGGAAACGGGGATCCCGGATTCCACGAGTGCGGCGTCATTTCCTGCCCGACAAGGCGGCGACCGCATCGGGATGCGACATCAGCGCGCATTCCCACGCGAAGGTCACTTCGTTCTGTTCCAGTGCGACCTGCGCGCAGCGCTGCAGGCGCAGCGCCACGTCGCCGTTCCGCAGTGCGCCGGTCTTCATATCCGTCAGTACCGTCCGCAGGGCGCGATTCGCCTGCTTCATGCGCAGCTCCACTTCGAACATGTCGGATTCGGCTTCCTCGGGAGAGAGGTTTTCCAGGTCCACCTGCCATCGAAGCAGAATCCCGCGGGCATCGGGCAGCTGCTTCACTCCCGCGAACCTCGCGAGGTTGCTGCCGGTGAACACCGTGCTCTCACGCACATGCGCGGGCAGCGCCTGGAAGCCGATGCCGACATGGGTGGATTTCTCGAGTTCGAACAGGGCATCGCCGTTGGCGCGGCAATACCAGTTGTAGCCCATCCGGGCGACGAGGTCGAGGCGCCGGGGATCGATGCGCTCGTCCTCGAGGATGGACTCGCGGAGATGGAACATGACCACCTCGGCGATCATGAGATTGCCGCTGCCCGGCTTGCCGCCGGTGTCATAGTAATGCAGCAGGCGGCATTCCATCACGAACGGTGATTCGGCGACGCCCGGCGGGGCGACGATCCGCGACGGCAGCTTCGTGAAACCGGCCTGGATGAACTCGTCCGCTCCGCGTTCGTAGTCCGACGAGGCGAGGCTGATCTGATCCACCATATCATACGAGACCGCGGAAACGGTGAATTCCTTCGTGTCCCTGATGTTTTCGAAGCTGTGTTTCGGGGTGCCGTCCTTTCCGCGATAGGCGGGCGAGACGACGATCACCGGCGGATTCGCGCCGAAGGCGTTGAAGAAACTGAAGGGCGACAGGTTGTAGTATCCCTCCCGGTCGAGCGTCGAGACGAGGGCGATCGGACGGGGCGCCACACCGCTCAGCAGAAGCCTGTGCACGAATGCGACGGGATGCTCTTTCGGATCGATGGATTTCATATCCGCTTCTCCGGCATGCTTGTGATTATCCGATATGCGTATGCGAAATATCGGGAAAACGGGATCTTCCGTGCGCGTGATGCCGCGCAGCGGTGTCAGCCGACGTGCCTGAGGGAATTCTCCAGGCAGCCGAGGCGTTCGATTTCACAGACCACGACGTCGCCGGCTTTCAGCCACCATGCGGGGTCGTAGACCTTCGAGCCGTTGAGTTCGAGGAAGCAGCCTGTGCCCACGGTGCCCGAACCGATGACGTCACCGGGGTACAGCGTCACGCCGTACGAGGCGCGCTCGACGATCTGCGCAAAAGTCCAGCTCATGTCCCGCACGTTGCCGCGGCTGACTTCCGTGCCGTTGACCGTGCAGGTCATCACCAGGTCGTAACGGTCGCCCGATGGGTAACCCGAAACGGCACTGGAATTACCTTTGCAAAAAAGCCGAAATCACTGACCTGCACATCCACGACCTGAAGCACATTGCCACAACTGCGATGATAGAGGAGGAAAACCTTGATGTCCGCACGATAACCATGGGC
>CAZWNO010000006.1:21065-28832 GCA_964635845.1 uncultured Chromatiales bacterium | reverse complement strand
AACGGTCGCCCGCGTCGCCGGGGATGCGCCGGTCTTCGAGTTCGTCCCTGGTCACGAGCCAGGGGCCGATGGAGGTCGCGAAGTCCTTGCCCTTGGCGGGACCGAGGTTCAGCTTCATTTCATGCATCTGCAGGGCGCGGGCGCTCCAGTCGTTCATCACCATGTAGCCGGCGATGTACGCGTCCGCGTCTGCCGCCTTGATATTCCGGCCTTCCCGGCCGATGACGATGGCGCACTCGAGTTCGAAGTCGAGCTTGTCGAGATGGAGGTCCATCACCTCGACCTCGCCCGGACCCGTGACGGCATTGTGATTGGTGAAATAGAATATCGGGATCTCGTCGAATTCCGGAATCATCTCCACGCCGCGGTTGCGGCGCGCGGCTTCGACATGCTGGCGGAAGGCATAGCCGTCGCGCATGGAGGTGGGGTGCGGTACGGGAGCGAGCAGCGCCACGTCGGCAAGCGGGAAGGCGATGGTTTCGCCTTCGACGACGGCGGGACACCCAGCCGCGCGAAACCAGTCTTCGACCTTGCGCGCAGTGGCCAGCGCCTCGTCGCCCGCGCGGAGAAAGGCGTTCATCTCGTTGGGCAGCAGGTCGTCGCCGTCCTTCTGCGTATAGCGCTGCATCGTGTGTGCTGCCTGCAGGTCCAGGACATGGCCGTCGATCACGGCACCCAGCAGTGCGCGTCCCTTCTGTGTGAATGTCACGAGCTTCATTTCTCGGCAGTCTCCTCAGTGTTCATGGCTCTCATTCCATTTCGCCTCCCGCCTTCCGATCTCACACCGGTTCCCACCGGCGGTTGTCGAGGATGAGGTCCATGGCGATGCCGCGCCCCTCCTCGTCGATCCGGTACAAAGGCATGATCTTGCTCGCATGCACGATGGCCATATCCAGTCCCGCCTCGCAGGCGTAATGGAGGAAGACGGAATTCAGCACGTGCCGGGCCTGCGGATTGAGGCCGAACGAGACATTGGACACGCCGAGGCTGGTGAAGCAGCGCGGCCAGGCGGACTTGATCATCCGGATCGCCTCCACCGTTTCAACGGCGGAACGACGAAATTCCTCGTCACCGCTGCCGAGCGTGAAGGTCAGCGTGTCGAAGATGAGATCCTGATCGCGAAGTCCGAATTTCTCCGTCGCAAGGGAGCGGATGCGCGCGGCGATTTCGAATTTCTTCTGCGCCGATTTGGCCATGCCGTCTTCGTCGATCGTGAGCGCGACCACGGCGGCGCCGTAGGTCCGGCAGAGTCCGAGCACCCGCGCCAGGCGTTCCTCGCCATCCTCGAGATTGACCGAGTTGACGATCGCCCGGCCCGCATAATGTTTCAGCGCCTCCTCGAGCACCACGACCTCGGTCGAGTCGATCATGAGGGGAATGCTCACCTGCGTGTTGAAGCGCGAGACGACCTCGCGCATGTCGCGGCGTTCGTCGCGTCCCACATAGGCGACGCAGATGTCCAGCAGATGCGCACCCTCACGGATCTGTTCCTTCGCCATGGCGACCATGTCGTCGTAGCGTTCCTCGAGCAGCAGTTCGCGGAATTTCTTCGAACCGTTGGCGTTGCAGCGCTCGCCGATGAGGAGGGGAGGCGGGTCGAGATGCATCGGCACCGGGGTGTAGAGCGAGGCCACCATGGCGCTGCGGTCGATCTCGCGCGCGGCGGGACGCACTTCCCCGGCGAGGCGCGCCAGGCGCGCAATGTGCTCGGCCGTTGTGCCGCAGCAGCCGCCGATGATCGCGACGCCCAGCTCGCCGACGAAGCGGCGCATGTACCGCTCGAGTTCGTCAGGCGAAAGCTTGTAGCAGGTTTGTCCGCCGATGTTTTCCGGAATGCCCGCGTTGGGCATGACGAAGACCGGCCGCGACGAATACTGGCAGATATAACGGAGGTTCTCCTCCATTTCTTTCGGACCCGTGGCGCAGTTCATGCCGAACACGGTGACGATGTCGTAGGAATCGATGGCGGCGACGGCCGCGCCGATTTCCGTGCCCATGAGCATCGTGCCCATGGCCTCGATGGTCACCGAGACGATCACCGGGACGCGGATGCTTTTCTCGTCGAAGTACCGGCGGATGGCGGCCAGCGCCGCTTTCACCTGCAGCAGGTCCTGGCAGGTCTCGACGCAGAGCAGGTCCGCGCCGCCCTCGATGAGTCCGGCGGCCTGCTCGAAGTACGCGTCGCGCATCTCGTCGAAGCCGATGTGTCCGAGCGACGGCAGCTTGGTGGTGGGACCCATCGAACCGGCGACGAAGCGAGGCTTCTCCGCGCTATCGTAGAAGGTTGCCATGCGGCGCGCGATGGCGGCGGCTTCGAAATTCAGTCTGTACGCGAGATCGGCGATACCGTACTCCGCCAGCACGATGCTCGTCGATCCGAAAGAGTTCGTTTCGATGATGTCGGCGCCGGCTTCGAGATAGTCGCGGTGCACTTTCTCGACGGCATCCGGCCGGGAGAGCACGAGATGTTCGTTGCAGCCCTCGAGTTCCGGACCGCCGAAATCCTCGGCCGTCAGGTTCTGCGCCTGCAGGTTCGTGCCGGTCGCGCCGTCAAAGACCAGCACGCGGCGATTCAATGCGTCGAGAAAGCGTCCGTCCATTTCCATTCCGGAGTTGCGACCTGTGAACCCAACATATGAAAATTTGCCGGAAATCTCCCTATGCGACGGGAGGGATGTGATGGGCGGCAGGGGCGGCCTTTGAAATCGATCATGATGAATGCACGATCTCCCGGCCGGTTCGCCCTGCTACTCCGTTCTATCGTTTGAGCAGCCTGAATCCGCGGTGCTCGTGGAGTACGCTCGCACCGGTAAGCAGATCCCGCATCGCCTCGCTGTCGAGGTAGGAATCCGCATCCGGCGGGAGCGCGAGGTACCGGGGGCGCTGGTCGACGTCGGTGATGGTTCCGGAGTTGACGACCCATCCCTTGCGATGGAGCAGGTAGAGCAGAAGCGGATTCCCGTCGCCGACAGTCAGCACCATGTCATCGACGGGAATCCGGCGCTGGGCCATCCCGGCAAATTCGATGATCGTGGTGTCGCGCTCTCCCGCCAGCAGCGCCTGGTAGCGCATGCCGGAGAGCAGAAGCAGGGCGGCAATCATTACGAGCGACATCGTTGCCGCGAACCGGCGTGCATTGACTTGCAGACGGGGCAGATGCGTGCGCAGTGCCTCGAGCATCCTGGCGATGATGATGGCCGCGGGCGGAATGAACGGAAGCTGGTAATACTCGTGCACCTGGTTTCCCTTGTTGACGACGAGGAAATACACCAGCACTGCGAGCATCCACCATTCGGCGAACCATTCGCGGCGGGATGCGCGGCGCACGAAGAGTCCGCCGATGAACAGCAGCATGCCGGGCCAGGTGAGATGGCGCTCCGCGATGCTTTTGAACAGGATGTCGTTGTAGAATTTGACCGTGAGCAGTGAATCGTAGTCGCCCCACTTGTTCGTCGAGCCGGTCCATATGCCGAAGGTGTTTCCCGTCTGCAGAAAGAGGGAATGGGCATGGGTATACCAGAGGGCGGTTGCCGCGACGAGCGCGGCGGCGAAGATCCACAACCGGAGGGATCGAAGCGCCCGGAGAATTCCATCGCTGTAGGTCGACGCGACGAAGAGCAGCGGGAGGCCGATATACAGCGTCGGAATCTTCAGCAGGACAGCGAGCGTCAGCAGGAGCCATGCGATGATCATGTCGGTCCATCGCAGCGATTCACGCCAGCGATCGAAGAAATACAGTCCCCAGATGATCAGGGCAAGCATCATGGACTCGGGCATGAACGCCCTGCCGTAAAACATCGTCAGGGGAAGTACGGCGTAGACCGCCGATGCGATCAGCCCCACATTCCCACCATAGAATCGACGCGTGAGGAAATACACGCCGGCGATCGCGAGGACGGAGAACAGCACGGATATGAGGCGGCCGATTGCTTCATGGACGCCCACGACGCCGTATATCAGGGACACGAGATAGGTGTATGCCTGAAATTCCGTTTCAACATACCCGCCGCCGCCCCAGTCCGCGCACGGATACAGAATTCCTTCTCCGGAATCATGAAAATTGCGCGCGAGCGCCGCCGTATCGGCCTGCCGCCAGGAATGCCAGCCGATCACGGTCGCATCGATGTTGACAAAACGCACCGCGATGGAAAGCAGGATCAGAACGAGGAGGATCCTCTGCAGGGTCCGCGGCAGGGGCACGGGTGTTTCCGGACGCGACGTGAATACCTGCCGAAAACCTGGAGTCGGTATTTCCATTAGGTGGAAGAGCCTCTCGAAGTGAGTGAATCCATAAAAGATAGTGTTTCCCCTGCAAGCAGAAAAGGGTTCGTGTACCCGGTCATGCGAATTCCCTTGTACCGACTCAGGCTATTGAATACTTTTATATGATTCGGTCGATTCCGTCCGTTCATACTTCCATGCGCGCGCTCGCATCCATATTGCTCTCCCTCCTCCTGCTGCAATCGGCGGGACCGATCGTTTTCCTGCAGCTGCAGCAGCGGCAGATACGCCGCGAGATGAAACGCGCGATCAGGGCGGGACTCCCCGAGGAGAAACTGCAGCGCTTCGTGATGGAGGCCGACGGCCGTTTCACCGACAGGGGAGAGGTGGAATGGATCGAGCCGCACGAATTCCGACACAACGGCGTGATGTACGACATCGCGCGCCGCGAAAGCGACGGCGACAGAACGGTGCTGTTCTGCGTGCGCGACGATGCGGAAACCGCGCTCTACGCACAGCTCGATCGTCTCGCGCGCGAGGAAACGAACAATCCCGAACGAAGTCGGGAAGCCTCCCGCCTCATGCGGCACCTTCTCCAACCCGTGCTGCCGCCGGAACCTCTCCATTTCAATACCGACCTTGTCTCGACATCCCTGCCCCGGCCGGCGACTCCCGCTCTCCTGCGCGCGGTGCTGCCGCCCCCTACGCCCCCTCCCGAAGCCTGATTCACATCCCGTACTCCTGATCCTCGACCACCGATGATTCCGGCGTCCGATGTGCGTCCAGTCTTCATGCCGGCGTTCGATGTGCGTCCGGTCTGTCTGCCGGTGGGACTGTCCGCCACTTTCCCGGCATGCGTCCGTTGTGTCTGACCGGTCCGTTTGTCCCGGCCTGCGTCCAATGCATCTGTCCGGTCCGTTTGTCCCGGCCTGCGTCCGACGTGTCTGACCGGTCCGTTTGTTCCGGCCTGCGTCCGGCGCGCAGCTGTGCCGACGGAGGGCGGCGTGCATATCGGTGCGTCGTATCCTTTTTCCGATGTTCCAACCATGTAGAAGGAAACGAAAATGAGAATAGTGATCTGCGCGGCGGCACTGCTGCTGCTCGCGCTCCCCGCGCGCGGACAAAAACTGACCGTGCGCGACGATGCCTCGGGAGAACCCCTGTTCAACGTGTCGCTGTATTCACCCGACGCGCGCGCTTCGGCGCTGACGGATCTCCGGGGACAAGTCGATATCTCCGCATTCCGCGGAGCGGACAGCGTGCGCTTCGACCACATCGGTCACCGCACTCTGATCCTCAGTTATGCACAGCTCGGGGCCATGGGCTTCGAGCTGCGGCTGGAGGAAGTGGCATTTCGCATGAATGAAGTGGTGGTCTCCGCCACCCGCTGGCGGCTGCCCGAGGCGGACATCCCGCATCGCGTCATCAGCATCCATCCCTCCGATGCGCAGATGCAGAACCTGCAGACGGCGGCGGATCTGCTCGGCGGCACGGGGGAGGTGTTCATCCAGAAAAGCCAGGGAGGGGGCGGCAGTCCCATGATCCGCGGCTTTGCCACCAACCGCGTGCTCATCGCGGTGGATGGCGTGCGCATGAACACGGCGATCTTCCGCAGCGGGAACGTGCAGAACGTCATTTCCATCGATCCCTTCGCGCTGGAGAAAACCGAGATCGTCTTCGGTCCCGGCGCGGTGAGCTACGGCAGCGACGCCATCGGCGGCGTGATGAGCTTCGCCACCAGCGCCCCGCGTCTGTCGCTGTTCGGAGATACGGAGTGGGGCGGCGCGGCGGCGGTACGCACGTCTTCCGCGAACGCGGAGAAAACCGGACATGCGGAGATTTCTCTCGCGCTGAAGCAATGGGGCTTCCATACGAGCGTCACCTACGCGGAGTACGGCGACCTCACGATGGGAAGCGACGGACCGGACGACTACCTGCGTCCGAGTTACATCGAGCGCATCGGCGGAGTGGACAGCACGATCGTGAACTCCGACCCGGAAACGCAGACACCGACCGGGTACAACCAGCTCAACCTGATGCAGAAAATCCGCTTTCGTCCCGACGAGCATTGGGACCTGCAGTACGGCGTGCACTATTCGACCACGTCCGACTACGCGCGTTATGACCGCCTGCTCCGCACGAAAGGTGGCAAGCTGCGCTCCGCGGAATGGGATTACGGTCCGCAGGACTGGATGATGCACGCGCTGACGATCGAGCATGCGAACGGGGTTTCGTGGTACGACCATCTCCGCGCCACGCTGGCCTACCAGTATTTCGCGGAGAGCCGCCACGACCGCGATGCGGGGAAAAACACGCGTTACCACCGCAGCGAGCGCGTGGACGCGTTTTCCGCGAACCTCGATTTCGAGAAGAAGCTCGGCGAAGGGGTCGAACTGTTCTACGGTGTCGAGGCCGTGTCGAATCTCGTCGGCTCGGACGGCGAGGACGAGGACATCGCGACCGGCGCGCGCGTGCCGGGTCCCAGCCGCTATCCCGACGGTGCGACGTGGAACTCCTTCGCCGCGTACCTGCATTCCAGCGGGAAACCGCTCGAACGCGTGATCCTGCAAGCCGGGCTGCGCGCCAGTTACGTGACGCTCGATGCGGAGTTTTCGGATGTGTTCTATCCGTTTCCGTTCAGCAGCATCGCGCTGCGCAACGGCGCGGTGAACGCGAGTCTCGGAGCGATCTATCGGCCGGGGGACGACTGGCAATTCGATCTCAATCTCTCCACCGGCTTCCGCGCGCCGAACGTCGACGACGTCGGCAAGATCTTCGACTCCACTCCCGGTTCCGTGGTGGTGCCGAATCCCGGTCTGCGTCCCGAATACGCATGGAACGCCGAGGCGGGCATCAGCAAGCAACTGCGGGACGTGCTCAATGTCGACTGCTCCGTATTCTACACGCTGCTTGGCGACGCGATGGTCCGCAGGGCGTTCACGCTCGGCGGACGTGACAGCATCATGTACGACGGCGAACTCAGCCGCGTCGAGGCCTTGCAGAACGGCGCGCAGGCGAACGTGTACGGCGTGCAGGCTGGGCTCGACCTCCGCGTCGGC
Source organism: uncultured Chromatiales bacterium (assembly GCA_964635845.1). Classification (GTDB taxonomy): domain Bacteria; phylum Bacteroidota; class Ignavibacteria; order SZUA-365; family SZUA-365; genus SZUA-365. The sequence goes on along the minus strand of CAZWNO010000006.1, from coordinate 21,552 downwards.
CGCGGACTGCACCTGCGTTCACGCTTCACCTGGCAGAAAGGCGAGGAGGAACTCGACGACGGCAGTACCGCGCCGCTGCGGCATGCGGGTCCCTGGTTCGGCAGCACGCATCTCGTCTGGATGCGCCGGGGTTTCGAGGCCGATCTCTCCGCCGTGTACAACGGCGAGGTTGCGTATGAGGATCTCGCACCAGAGGAGCGGGAGAAAACCTACATGTACGCGTCGGACGAAAACGGGAATCCCTACGCCCCGGCATGGACGACCTTCAACCTCAAGCTCCGCTACCGGCTGACCGACGCGCTGCAACTCACGGCGGGAGTCGAGAACATCACCGACGTGCGTTACCGCCCGTACTCCTCCGGCATCTCCGCCGCTGGGAGGAATTTCATCGGAGCGCTGTATGTGACGATGTAGACGAGAGCGAGCACGAGCACGAGCACGCTTGCCACGCCGTAGTTCGGCGAAGCCGAACGAAGGCGGGAGTACG
>CAZWNO010000006.1:2488-20965 GCA_964635845.1 uncultured Chromatiales bacterium | reverse complement strand
ACGAGCACGCTTGCCACGCCGTAGTTCGGCGAAGCCGAACGAAGGCGGGAGTACGTACCTGGGAGCGGCGCACGCCAGTGCGCCGTTTTCGGGTACGGGTGCGGTTGATCGGGCTGCGCCGGGATTGTATATTTCCGCAGGTACAGGTCCACTATATACGGAGGGTGCGATGGTGAAATCGGAAGGGGAAAGTCCCGAACAGACCGGGGGTGCACAGGATGCGTTCGAACGGCGGTTGAGGCGGACACGCCTGCGGATGGGCATCGCGCTTCCGATCGCGGCGGGCAGTCTCGCCGTCGCGCATTTCGTGCAGCCGATGCCGCTGCCGTATCTGCTGGCGATGTTCGGCCTCGGAATCGCACTCGGCATCCTGATGATCGTCAGCAGCGGGATCGCAAATATCTGGTCGGGAATTCTGTTCGGTGTGGTCATGGGACTCTTGATCCCCTACATCGAAGAGCAGTTCCTGTCCGGTGTGGACGGCGGTTTCTTCGCAGGATTCTGGCCGGGGATGTCCGCGCTGTGCTGCGGGATGACCCTCATCATGATTCCATTGCTTCGAGTGCTGGTCCGGCGCACCATGCCCCGGGTACGCGAGCAGCAGGCGGCGGTGTCCGCGTACCGCCTCGCGGGCGATTCGCAATTCGTCGCACTGTGTCGTCACAGCGCCGTGAAAATGGGCAAGGGATTCATCATCGCGTTCATCGTCATGGGATGCGTGCTGGCGGGTCTCGCGATGTTCGTATGGGTGGCTGAGGGATCCGGCTTCGGACTACTGATGCTGGCGATGATGCTCGTTTCGATCGGCTTTCTTGTCTGGATGCTGCTGCTTGTGGAGAGCGGCGGGACTTCGTCTACTTCCACTTGATCGAGCAACCCATCGAGGGGACGGCCTCGATGCTGATGTCGCGTCCGGCGAGCAGATCCTCGAGCACGGTGCGGAGGTCGTGCCGCGTGGCGCGGTCGGGCTGCTGCCAGTTGTCGTCGATGCGTCCATTGTAGCGCAGCCGGCGCTCGCGGTCGAAGACGAAAATGTCGGGCGTGCAGGCGGCGTCGTACCGTCGCGCGACGTCCTGCGATTCGTCGCGGAGATAGGGGAAGGGAAAGTCCTTTTCTCCGGTCCGCCGTACCATGTTGTCGAACGAATCCTCCGGATAGCTCCGCGCGTCGTTGGGATTGATGAGGACGAACTGCACCCCGCGCGTTCCGAATTCCTTCTGCAATGCGATCAGCCGGTCCTCGCTCGCGATCGCGTAGGGACAATGGTTGCAGGTGAAGACGATCACGAGAATCGCCGCGTCCGCGAACGACGCGGCGGAGTAGGTATTCCCGTCCGTCGCGGGCAGCGCGAAATCCGGCAGCGCCGTGCCGATGGACATTCCGTTCGAGTGTGTCAAAGCCATGTTTCGCCGCTCCTGTCGTTGCACTCTGGACAATCATAACAATTATTTTGATTTTAAACTTCCCTGATGTTATGTTTTCGCACACGCGTAAAGAAAGACAGGTACCATGCTGGACAACGGGAATCATGTGAATATTCTCGTGGTCGACGATGAACCGGATCTCGAACTTCTCATCAGGCAGCGCTTCCGCCGGAAGATCCGCGACGGGGCGTACGAGTTCTCCTTCGCGGGGAACGGGAAAGAAGCTCTGGAAATGGTCGACCGCGGGGATCGGATAGATATCATTCTGAGCGACATCAACATGCCGGTGATGGACGGCCTGACCTTTCTCGCGAACCTGCTCGAGCGGGATCACGACCGGTTCAGGACCATCATCGTATCGGCCTACGGCGACATGGGGAATATCCGCACGGCGATGAACCGCGGCGCGTTCGATTTCGTCACGAAGCCGATCGATTTCGAGGACCTGGAAATCACGATCGAGAAAACGATACAGCAGGTGCGCAGGCCGAGGCGAACCAGGCGGAACTGGATCGCATGAACCGCGAACTCGAGGTGGCCAGCCGGATCCAGCAGGCGATCATACCGAAGAAATTTCCCCCGTTCCCGGAGCATCGCGAGTTCGACCTGTATGCGGAAATGCGGCCGGCCCTGCAGGTCGGCGGGGATTTTTACGACTACTTCCTCCTGAACGAACATGAACTGGGCATCGCCATCGCCGACGTGGCCGGAAAGGGGGTTCCCGCAGCACTGATCATGTCCGCCACCCGTGCGCTGCTCAAGGCCGAGGCCTCGCGCCTTCCCAGTCCGGCGGCGTGCCTGGGCACGGTGAACACGCATCTCAGCGAGGAAAATCTGTCCTCCATGTTCGTCTCGCTCTTCTACGGAGTGCTGGACTTCAACGACGGAATTTTTCGTTACGCTTCTGCAGGTCATGCGATGCCGTACCTACTTACTGTTGACGACGTACGGCAGGTCCCCCGCGCCCGCGGAGCGGTGCTCGGAGTCGATCTCCGGAGCCGTTACGAGGAGCGCCACATTGCGATGGACCGCGGCGACGCCCTGTTCTTCAGCACGGACGGAATCATGGAGGCTTTCAACAAGGAGAGGGAGGAATACTCAGACGATCGTCTCGGAAGCGTGCTGCGGTCGCTGGAGAGCCGCGAGGTCCAGCAGCTCGTCGATACGGTGATCGCGGATGTACAGCGCTTCACCCATGGCGCGCGGCAGTCGGACGATATGACTGCGATGGCACTCCGTTTTGCCGGTCCTTCATAATTCGGCCTTTTCAACCCGATTCTGAGTATATTCCTTCATACGGATTCACCGAGGAGGTACTATGCAACGTTTGACGGCTGTTGTATCGCGTCGCGCTCTCGTGTTCCTCGCGGCCGCGATGATGGTCGCCGCGCTCTGGGCGTGCCAGAAATCCGGCGATGGGAACGAGAACAAGGATAAGCGATGGAAGCTTACCATGATCAAGTACGAGGAGATGCGTCAGACGGAGGACGCGGAAAAGGGATTTCGCTCCGGACTCGCCGATGCCGGCTTGCGCGAGGGGACCGATTTCGAGATCGTCTCGCGCAACGCGCAGGGGGATATGCCCACGGTGCTCACCATGATCGACGCCGCGTCGGTCGACGGCACGGATATGCTGATCTCGCTGCAGACGCCGACGCTGCACGCCGCGGTCAAGCGCAATGCCGGATTGCCGCTCGTGTTCATGGTGGTCGCGAATCCGTTCGTGATTTCCACCGTCGGGTCGAACGACAGCACGCATCTGCCCTACGTCGCCGGCGTGTACACCAACACCACCTTCGATGCGATGCTGGGATACATCAAGGAATGCATTCCCGGCTTGCACCGCATCGGTTGCATGTATGCGACCGGCGAGCTGAATGCCACGTTCTACAAGAACGAGCTGCTCAACGCGGGGGCGCGCGCGGCACTCGAAGTCAAGATGGCCGGCGTGCAGTCGAAAGCCTCCGTCCCGCAGGCGACGCAGGAACTGTGCGACTTGGACGTCGGCGCCATCGTGCAGATCGAGGACAACCTCACAAGCTCCACCTTCGCGACGATCGTCAAGATCGCGCGGGACAACAAGGTGCCGGTATTCTCCTTCGTCAACGGGCAGGCGCGGCAGGGCGCGGTGATGGTACTCGCTCCGGATTACATCCGCGGTGCGCGCAATGCCGCTGCGATGGCCGCGCGCATCATGAAGGGCGACAGGCCGCTCGATATTCCCTTCGGCCGGATTGACAAGTTCGACCTGATCGTCAACCTCGATGCGGCGAATGCCGCGGGAATCACGGTGCCGCAACATATCGTCGCTCGCGCGGCCGCGGTACTGCAGGCCGAGGACTGAATGGAAATCCGGCGCAACGGTACGGGACGGGCTATCGCCGTCTTCGTCTCCGGAAAGATGGACGCCTACTGGTCGGACGCTCTCAGCAGGGAATTGGAGTCCTGCCTGAACGAGGGTGCGCGTGAAATTTCGCTCGACCTGTCCGGCGTGAGTTTCATCAGCTCGGCCGGATTGCGCGTGCTGCTCATCTACCTCAAGCAGCTGAAGGCGATCAAGGGGACGCTGCGCTTCGTCAATCCCTCCGAAAAAGTGCGCAGCATCTTCGACCTCTCCGGCCTCACGCATCTACTCGCCGCGGCGATGGGCGGTGGAGCGGCGGCGGCGGCCATCCCCGCCACGCCGATGATGGATCATACCGGTATGTACACCGTCGTGCCGATCCAGCAGGTCGAAGCGGGCGCGGTAGAATACTACTCCGCGGCGGAGGCCGGCGGCGAAATATCATACCCGCAGGTCCGGTATCCGGCCGCGCGCATGGGCTTCGGCATCGGAGCCTTCGGCGACGCCGGCAGCGACACCGCGCAGTACTTCGGCGAATATCTCGCGGCCGCGGGAATCACCGTCTGCGTTCCGACAGACGAGCGCAGCCATCCGGACTACATGATCGAGGACGGCGTATTCGTGCCGGTCATTTCGGTGTACTCCGGGCTCGCCGTCGACGCGACGTTCAGCAGGCAACTCAACTTCGAGGCGGCGGAGCAGTATCGCGGCGTGCCGCTCTCGAGTCTCGCGCTTCTTGCGCTGCAGGAGGCGGAGGCGCCCGCGGCGGCGGCGCTGATCGTCGCCGAGAGCGCGTCGCTCATCGGTGCCCAGCGCAAGCGCTCGCCGGTGCTCGACAGAAATCCCTTCGGTGTGCCCGAAGTCCGCGACCACTTCTCCTTCACGACCGAGCCCGCGCACGAGCGCGTGATCGCCGTCGTCTGTGCGGTGTTTTCGAAGGAAGCGACTGCCCGCCTGCGTCCGCTGGATCCGGGTGCACGCTGTCACGGACATGCGCACGCCGCGGTCTTCTCCCACAAGCCGCTGCCTGACGGGCAGATCGACGCGCAGGGTTTCATCCGCACGCTGTTCGACTTCAGCACGGTGCATGCGGTCCTTCACCTCATGTACGACGACCGCAATCCGATGCGCAGCATGGAATGCGAGTTCATCCGCGGCTCGATGTGGATCCATCCGCTCGCGGCGCACGGTGACGCCGGTTTTCCGCCTGCCGGCGGCGCGGGAGTCGCGGAATGCTGACGATGCTCATCAACGGGCTTTCGGTCGGCTTCATCCTTGCGCCCCTCGCCATGGGAGTGTACATCAGCTACCGCATCCTGCGCTTCGTCGACATCTCCGTCGACGGCACATTCACCCTCGGCGGTTTTTTCGCCGCGCGGCTCATCATGTGGAACCTGGATCCCGTGACCGCGACGCTGCTGGCGATAGTCGCCGGCGCGGCGGCCGGCGCGTGCACGGGATTTCTCATCACGCGATTCGGGATCCAGCGCATCCTCGCCGGCATCCTGGTGATGACCGCGCTCTACAGCGTGAATTCCTTCGTGCTCGGATCCAGCTCCTACAACTTCAATACCGAGATTACGCTCCTCAGCTATGCTGAAAAAAGCGCCGTTGCGCTCTACGGGAGCACGGACGCGATGGACCTGGTCGGAATGAAATTCCTGCCCACACGCGTGATGTCATTGCTTTTTTACGGCACGGCCTCCATTCTGCTGTGCGGTCTGCTTCTGCTGTTCTGGCGAACACGGCTCGGGCTGGCCCTCCGGGGGGCGGGGAGCAACGAGAAGGCCGTCCGCGCACTGGGCGCGAATGTTCCGTTACTGCTGGTCGCGGCACTCGCGATCTCGAACGGACTGGCCGCGCTCTCCGGCGCGCTGTTCGTGCAGGAACTCAGCAGCGCCGACCAGAAGGTCGGGGTCGGGATGATCGTCAGCGGACTTGCATGCGTCATGATCGGGGACGCGTTTTTCAGCCGGTGCGGTTTCGTCATGCGGTTCATCGGGGCCATGATCGGCGCGCTGATTTACCGGCTGCTGATCGCTCTCCTCGTATCCGTGGATTCGACGAGCGACGACGTGAAGCTGTTTACGGTGCTGTTCGTCATCGCGGCCTTCGTGCTGCCGCGGGCGCTCCGGCGCCTGCGCCATTCGCGGGCGATAGCCCCGGGGACGGAATGAGCATGCTCGATATTCACCACATAACGAAAACATATGAAAGCGGCGGCGGAGAAACCGTCGTCGCACTCAATGATGTTTCCCTCCGCTGCGAACGCGGGTCCTTCGTCATCATCGTCGGTTCGAACGGGTCAGGAAAATCCACTCTGCTCAATGTCGTCGCGGGTTCCGAAACTCCCGACTGCGGGATGATCAGTCTCGGCGGGAAGGAGTTGCATACTCTCCCGGAACATCGCCGCGCGGGAGTGATCGGCCGTGTGTTTCAGAATCCCTTCCAGGGAACGATACCCGACATGACGGTAATGGAGAATCTCGCGCTGGCGTCGTGCCGCGGCAGCGGCTTCGACCTTGGGATCGCGGTTTCACGCACGCTGCGGCAGGAGATCCACGAGCGTGTCGCCGGACTCGGCATCGGCGTCGAAAACCGCCTCAACCAGTCCATCTCGAGCCTCTCCGGCGGACAGCGCCAGGCGTTGACGATGCTCATGGCCACCTGGCGCAAACCCAAACTGCTGCTGCTCGACGAGCACACGGCCGCGCTGGATCCCCGCAGCGCCGACCTCGTCCTCAATCTCACCGGCCGCATCGTGGCAGAGCGCGGTCTGACCGTCCTCATGGTCACGCACTCGATGGAACATGCGGTGCAATTCGGCCAGCGGCTGATCATGATGCACCGCGGGCAGATCGTCTTCGATATCCGCGACGGGGAGAAAAAACGGGCCCGGCCATCCGAGCTGGTTGCCCGCTTCGAGGAACTCCGGCGCATGGACAGCATCGACGAATCCGTTGCCGCCCTCCTCCGCGCACAGTACCAGTAGGACAGGAAACGCAACGCACCTGCGCAGCGTGTGCATCAGCGCAGCGTGTGCGTCAGCGCAGCGTGACGGCAGTGCCGCTGGCGGTGACCATCAGCATTCCACCGGAGGAGCCGAGATTCTCGTAATCGAGATCCACGCCGACGATGGCGTTCGCGCCGAGGGATACCGCACGCTCCTCCATCTCCCGCAATGCGATGTCCTTCGCATCGCGCAGCTCTTTCTCGTACGTTGCCGACCGTCCGCCGACGATGTCCCGGATGCCTGCGAACATATCCTTGAAAATGTTCGCGCCGAGTATGGCCTCGCCCGTGACAATGCCCTTGTACTCGTGAATGGTTTTTCCCTCCACGGAGTGTGTCGTGGTGATGATCATGCGGTAAATCCTCTGCTTCAGTGAGTGGAAAGCGATTACGGAGAATGCCCCGCCAGCGGATGCGCGGCATCCGGCGCCGCGAGGTCACGCAACGGCGTAAAGATAATACACGCCGTACATCAGCGCCGAGGAAATGAGCGATGTGATCGCGGTGCCGAGCGCGACGCGCAGCCGCGTCTCCTGCGTGATGTTTCCGGCAAGCGTATGGAAGAATACCAGGTTGGCGATCACGGCGAGGAAGTAAATTTCCGAACTCTGGAAATAGCGGCCGCCGATACTGAAGGGCAGCAGCCGGGAAAGCAGCAGGATTGTCAATCCCGTGACGACGATGGCCACGAGCGCCTGCATCAGATAGGTGATCTGCAGCCGCGCCGTTGCCGGCGGCTCGCCCGGCTCTGGATTCTGCATGACGTCGTCCGCGTTATTTCATGTAAAGAAGATTGATTACTCTTCGTATGCCGTCCGCCTCGAGCACGGCGAGATACCTTCCGCTGCCGGCCTCGCCGGCGCTCCAGGGCAGGATGTGCACGCCAGCCGGCAGTGTGCCTTCGAAAATGGTGGCGTGCAGGTTCCCCGTGATGTCGTATATGCGCAGGCGCACCGAAGCGGCGCGGGGCAGCGTCAGCTGCAGATTCGTCGACGGATTGAACGGATTCGGCCAGGCGTCGAGCGAAACGTAAAGCGTCGAGACGTTCCGCTGCACTGCAACGACCGGAGAATATTCCCATCCTCCGTCGTAATCCCTCTGCCGCAGCCGGTACCGCAGAGCGACCGCATCCTGTGCCGGATGGTCCGTATAGGCGTACCGATGGATCATGCGGCTGTCGCCGTGGCCATGAACGAATCCGATCGTCTCCCATCCCCGGCCGGCGTCACGTTCGATATCGAAGCCGAAATTCTGCGTCTCCGTCTCCGTTTCCCAGCGCAAGTCCACGCTGCCGTCAGCTGTTTCCGTCGCGGTGAAGGCGCGCAGCTCCACCGGCCAGCCGCCGTTTACCGTGGCGATGACGAGGCCGCGCTCTCCGGAGACCATCCCGTAATTGGCGTCGATGAAGAACACGGAGGACAGGTCGAATACGGTACCGGTGACCTGCTGATGCCACGTGGCTCCGCCGTCGACCGTGCGAAGGATGACGCCGTTGTCACCGACGACGGTGCCGGTGAGACTGTCGGTGAACATGATCCGGCGAAGATTCTCGCTCGTCGGATGGGCAACGGGATTCCAGGTCGCGCCGCCGTCGGTGGACTTCAATATCAGCCCGCCGTTGCCTGCGATCCAGCCGGTGCTCGGTGCCGTGAAGAACACGTGGTTCAGTTTCGCCGCCGACAGGACACTGACCGGCTGCCAGCTGGCGCCGCCGTTCGTCGTTGCGAGGATGGTTGCGTCGTCGCCGACCGCATAGCCCTCGAGAAGCGATTTGAAAAAGACGCCGTTCAGCGTTTTCGATGTCGGCGCGGCACGGGGATTCCAGCTCGATCCGCCGTCGCTCGAGTACAGGATCGCGCCGCTCTCCCCGACGATTGTGAGATGGTTGCCGTTGAGCGGATCGTGCACGAACAGATCCAGCAGATCGACCGTGACGCCGGAATACCAGGGCAGCCAGGTCACGCCGCCATTGGTGGAGCGCAGAATGGTGCCATCGTCACCTATGACGGTTATGACCGGGAGTGTGAGCCCGCTGACGAAGACCTTGTGCAGATTCTTCGTCGTGCCGCTGTTGCCGGTATTCCATGTATTGCCTCCGTTCGTCGTACCGACGATGGTGCCGCCATTTCCGACGGCGATGGTCAGCGATGACGAGACGGAGAAGATTCCGTTCAGTCCCTGTGTAGTCCCTGTGGGAAGGGCTTGCGACCAGCCCTGTCCGGCAGCCGGTGCGGCGAGGCAGAGGCAGGACAGGAAAACCGCGACACTATGCATCGTTACAAGCTTCATGGCGATACTCCTTTTCATCGTGTATCGGGCAAACATGTGGCCCCCTTTTCGGTATGGCGGAAATATAGTTCCAGCCGCTGTGTTTGTCCAGTCTTGTCCGGTCCATTTTTGATGTGTTGAGAAGCTGGAAGGGATTCGCTATGTTTTAATGATTATCTGAAACGTCATTTCATTCCCACGGAGGTTGCATGAAGCGCCTGATCCTGACACTCGCCGTCCTGCTGTGCCTGACCGCGGTATCGTCCGCCCAGCAGGTCACGTTTGCCAGAACACTCCCGCTCGTCGGGCTTCAGCGTACGATGATCGACAGCATGGAGGTTGTAACCCTGATCAGCGTGAATGCGGAGGGCATGGACCAGAGCTTCGACATGACGCAGTCGGAGAGGAAGTCCTACACGGAAAGCATTCTGGCCGTGAACGATAAGCGGGTTACGAAAAAGAAAATCCAGATCGCCGAAGTTGTGGAGCGTTCGATGCAGCCGATGCAATCCGTGACGGCGAAGACCTCGCCGCTGACGGGCAAGACCTATATCCTCGAATTCCTCGATGACAGCGTGGGTGTCACGACGGAGAACGGAGCGGAAGTGCCGAAGGAAGAGCGCACTGAGCTGCTCGAGGTATTCAGCAGGGACAATGAAGGACAGTTCGGCGGGATCCTCGACGGACGTACGATGACGGTGGGCGACACACTGACTCTGAAGGACGACGAACTCGCCGCGTTCGGCGCCCAGATGTCGGACGGCGGCTTGAAGGTCCGCAGCGCGAGCCTCACGCTCAAGGGATTGCGCGAATCCCAGGGCATGCAGACCGCGCTGTTCGACCTGGATGTGGTGCTTGGAGGCGCTCGGGGTCTATTGGAAATGGAAATCGCGATGAAGGTACGGCCGAGGCCGGCGTGGAGAATCTCTGGCCGTTGTCGCTGGTCATGAGCGGTACGCTCGTCGGCGCGGGATCGCACGGCGGCGCGGACCTCTCCGCCGACGGCAATATGAAACTGGCGCGCATCGCGACATACAAATAGGACGACCGGCATACGACAGATCACGTGAAGAGCTGAACGGCAGCCGGACCGGCATCGCGCTGTATGCGATGTCCGCCGTGCCTGGCATCGTATGAGCGGCACGTCCCCTTCGATCGAAAGGAGGCATGGCCTCATGAACGACACAGTTCCCACCCGCTACTGGCATGCGCTCGACGACGGGCGCGTGCAGTGCGACCTCTGTCCCCGTGCCTGCGGAATGGGCGAGGGCCAGCGGGGGCTCTGCTTCGTGCGTCAGAATCTGGGCGGACAGGTGATGCTCACAACCTGGGGACGCTCGAGCGGCTTCTGCATCGATCCCATCGAAAAAAAACCGCTGGCGCATTTCTATCCCGGCAGCGCAGTGCTGTCCTTCGGCACCGCGGGCTGCAATCTCACCTGCCGCTTCTGCCAGAACTGGGACATCAGCAAGTCGCGGCAGATGGATCGTCTCGCCGACATCGCCACGCCCGAGGCCATCGCGGAAGCGGCCGCGCGGCACGGCTGCCGAAGTGTCGCCTACACCTACAACGATCCCGTCATCTTCCATGAATACGCCATCGATGTGGCTCAGGCCTGCGCCGAGCGGGACATCCTCTCCGTCGCCGTCACGGCCGGTTATGTTTCCCCCGCTCCGCGCGAGGAATTCTACCGCTACATGCATGCGGTGAACGTGGATCTGAAGGCTTTCACGGAAGATTTTTACAGGCGTCTGTGCTCGGCACGCCTCGATGCGGTGAAGGACACGCTCCGTTACATCGCGCGCGGGACGGATGTCTGGCTGGAGATCACCACCCTGCTGATTCCGGGAGAAAACGACTCCGATGCGGAACTCGACGCCATGACGCGGTGGATCGCTGAAGAACTCGGCGTCGACATTCCCCTCCATTTCACCGCCTTCCATCCCGACTACCGCATGACCGACCTGCCGCCGACCTCCACCGCCACGCTGCGGCATGCGCGACGGATCGCAACCGGGAACGGATTGCGTTACGTGTACACGGGGAACGTCCGGGACACGGAGGGACAGAGCACGCGCTGCCATGCGTGCGGCGCGCTGCTGATCGGGCGTGACGGTTACACGCTCACCGGATGGGGACTCGACGACGCCGGACAGTGCGCAGCCTGCGGCACGGCGTGCGCGGGATGTTTCGCCGCACAGCCCGGCAGCTGGGGTGCGCGCCGCGAAGCGATTCGGATTTGAACGTCTCCGTTCATTACCTTGCATCTTCGTCACCCGAGGCCCGCTTTCCCTTCCGGAAGTTGCCATGAAATTCCGAAAACCGGCTCTGCATATCCAGATACTGTTCGGACTGCTGCTAGGCGCGCTGTTCGGACTTGCTTTCGGTGTGGACCATCACCTCCTGCTGCTCAGGACCGGCGACGGCCGGAACGCCCGGGAGATCGAGATACGGGACTGGCAGGGCATGACCCTGCGCAGCGGCGAGCGCGAGCTTCGCTTCGGTGCCAGTGACCAGGTCGAAATCATCCACATGTACCGCCGGCTGAAGAAGGAAGCCGCGGCTCCCGTCACAGTGGTCGCCGTCACTGCTTCGGGAGAACGCCGTTTCGACGACGTGCGCTCGATGGAGACCGAACAGACCATCGCGACGCTCCTCCGGCCGTTGGGGGATATCTTCATCCGCCTGCTGATGATGATCTCCATCCCGCTCGTTTTCGCATCGCTGCTCGTCGGCGTCACCAGCCTGCACGACGTTTCCCGCATGGCACGCATCGGCGGGAAGACCATCGCCATATACCTGGTTACCACCTCCCTCGCTATCAGCATCGGCCTGGCACTGGGGAATGCGCTCCAGCCGGGCACGCGCATGGACACCGCCGCGCGCGATCGGCTGCTCGCGGCCTACGAGGAAGATGCCGCCGCCAGGATCGAACAGAACATTTCCGTGGACATGGTCGACTATTTCGTGAACCTGGTTCCGAAGAACATCGTCCGGGCCCTGGCCGATGCGGAGATGCTGCAGATCATCTTTTTCTCGATGCTGTTCGGGCTCACCCTGCTGTTCATTGACCGGGAGAAGGCGGGGCATGTCATCGGATTCTTCGACGCGATGAGCGACGCGATGATCAAAATGGTGGATTTCGTGATGATCATCGCGCCCTACGCCGTGTTCGCCCTCATCGCGGCGACGATCAGCGAATTCGGCTTCGGCATCCTGCAGACGCTGATCTGGTACATCCTTGCCGTGCTGGCGGGACTCGTCATCCAGACCTTCGTCGTCTATCCGGTCATCCTCAAGACATTCGCGCGCGATGTGCCGTTGCGCGATTTTCTGCGCGAGATACGTCCCGCGCAGCTCGTCGCCTTCACCACCAGCAGTTCCGCCGCCACGCTGCCGGTGAACATGGAATGCTGCGCGAATATCGGCGCGCCGAAATCCATCACGAGTTTCGTCCTCCCGCTCGGTGCGACGATCAACATGGATGGCACGGCGCTGTACCAGGGCGTGGCTGCCGTGTTCATCGCGCAGGTCTACGGCATGGATCTGACACTCGCGCAGCAGCTGACCGTCGTGCTCACCGCCACGCTCGCATCGATCGGCACAGCGCCGGTTCCTGGCGTCGGCATCATCATGCTCATCGTCGTCTTGCGCTCCGTCGGCGTGCCCGAGGCCGGTATCGCGCTCATTCTCGGTGTCGACCGCATTCTCGACATGTGCCGCACGATCACGAATATCACGGGCGATGCGACGGTGTCGATGGTCGTGTCGAGCACGGAGAAAGTGTTCCGGAAGGCGTGAAGGGGCGGTTGTAGGGGCGAACCACCGTGATCGGGATGATGGCTTTTCGCGACCGGCATCCGACGGCGAAACCACCGGACGTTCGGCTTCATCGTCGGTTCGCCCAGCGGAAGGGGGTATCGGCCGCGGGCAGGAACGAATCCGGATATGCCAGGGGTTGTATGGGAATGCGAATATTCCATCAACTCCGAGGATTCACCCATGAAGAATACACGTCGTGATTTCATGAAACTGGGCGCCGCCGCGGCGGGACTGTCCGTACTTGCTCCGTTCGAAGGAATCGCCGGCAGGCTCGACCGAGAGGAGGCGCGGCTCTTCTCTCCGCCCGTCGACGGGAAAGGGGAATACACGCTTTCTCCCCTGCCCTATGCCTACGAGGCGCTCGAACCGCATATAGACGCGCAGACCATGCGCCTGCATCATGACATCCACCACGCGGGATACGTGAAAGGGCTCAACGGCGCGCTGGCCGGCATGGCAGATGCGCGCGCGAAAGGCGACTTCGCGCTGATCGACCGGCTGTCGCAGAAGGCATCGTTCCACGGCTCCGGTCACATCCTGCATGAGATCTTCTGGAAGAACATGGCCGCGCCCGGCAGTGGAGGACGTCCCTCGGGCACATTGCTCACGCAGATCGGCCGCGACTTCGGTTCGGCCGATGTCATGCAGAAGCAGTTCGCCGCCACGGCCACCAGCGTCGAGGGATCGGGCTGGGGCATTCTCGCCTGGGAGCCGCTGGGCCGCCGGCTGGTCATCCTCCAGGCCGAGAAGCATCAGAATCTCACGCAGTGGGGCGCCATTCCCTTGCTGGTGCTGGACGTCTGGGAGCACGCCTATTACCTCAAGTACCAGAACAAGCGCGGCGAGTACGTGCAGAACTTCTTCAACGTCGTGAACTGGAACGACGTCGCCGCCCGCTTCGACGCGGTCGCCCGGTAGGAAGAAACCACGAAGCCGCGAAGACACAAAGTACAGCGCGAAGATTTCACGGGCGCCCCCTCGGGGGCGCCCGTATTCAGCAGACCCCCTTCCTTTCCCCCTTTCCCCGCACCCGATTCCTCGGTATATTACTAGTTCGCATTTTTATAACGGACGCGGTACCATGGACTTCCTTCTCAACGCACTGCTCATCTTCTTCCTTCGCATCGGCGACGTGTCGCTGGGAACGATGCGCACGTTGTTCACCGTGCAGGGGAAGAAGAAGCTCGCGCCGCTCCTCGGTCTGTTCGAGTCGCTGATCTGGGTCATCGCCATCAGGCAGATTTTCTCGCAGCTCGACAATCCGTGGAACATGGCGGGATACGCGGGCGGCTTCGCCACGGGAACGCTGATCGGCATTCTTATCGAGGAAAAGCTCGCGATCGGCTTCCATCAGATCTACGTCATCTCCCGCCATCATGCCGACAGAATCGCTGACACGCTGCGGCAGAATCTCTTCGGCGTCACCCTCGTTCCGGGTGAGGGCGGCTCGGGCGGCATGTCCATCATCACCTCCATGATCCGGCGCAGCAGGCTGAAGGAATTTCAGAAAATCATCGACGAAATCGATCCGCAGGCGTTCATCTCCATTCAGAACGCGATGCTGTACCGGGGATTCACGCATGGCGCGAGGAAATGACAAGATGACAATATGACAAGATGACAAAAGGTCGAAGCGGAGATTGCATTGCGGGACATGCAATTCTGCCGTGTTGTCATTTTGTCATCTTGTCATCATTCATGAAGCAAACAGTTGCATACTCAATCATCATCATCATACTCGACAGGTAATATCATGCAAAGAACACTGGCAATCGTGAAACCGGACGGCGTGGCGGCGGGACTCGTCGGCGAGGTGGTCAAACGCATCGAGCAGGAAGGCCTGCGCATCGTTGGCATGCGCATGGAACAGCTGACGCAGACAAAGGCGGAAGGATTCTATTACGTGCATCGCGACAAGCCGTTCTTCAATTCGCTGATGACTTTCATGACCTCGGGTCCCGTCGTGCTCATGGCGCTCGAAGGTGAGAATGCCATCGCGCGCTGGCGCTCGCTGATGGGCGCGACGAATCCCGAGAAGGCCGATCCGGGCACGATCCGCCGCGACATGGCCACCAGCATCGAGCGCAACGTGGCGCACGGATCCGACGCCGAGGACACCGCCTCGTTCGAGGTGAACTACTTTTTCAAGGGAACGGAGTTGATGTAACCGTCAGCCCTGCCTGCGGAGCAGTCCGGCGGTCTTGGGGTAGAGCTGGAGGAAGGTGTCCGTCAGGCGCGGCGCGACCGGGTGCGCCGCGAGGATCGAGGAGAACTCCTCCCGTCCGCTGAAATTGGTTTTGATGATCCACGCCGCAAGCGTATGGATCACCCCGCTGTGGCGGCCGCCGTACGCGGCCGCTTCCTTTAATGCCGCGAGCACCTGCATGTCGTCGTCGCGGACGAAGAGCGCCTGTCCGATCCGCGCGAATGCGGCGTAGGTGGGATGCGCGGTGTCGACCACCGCGGCGTGCAGGGAGTGCATGACATGCTCGGTGCTGCGGCCGAGCATCTCGCAGGTGAGCGCATAGAGGATGCGCAGGAGCGGATGCACGAGCTGTGCCCGCCGCTCCCCGCGGTTGATGTGCATCTCCAGCAGCACGTTGGCCTCCGCGGTGTTGCCGCGATTGAGCATCCCGATGATGCGGGTGAGGAAGACGCCGAGGCCGTCACCGTCGCGCTCCTCCTGCGGCAGGCTGAGCACCACCGATTCGCGCGCGGCATGCCGTGTGCGCAGCGGGGCGAGCTGCATCGCCTGGCGGAAGGTCTCCATGATCTGCTCGATCGGCAGTCCGAGCGCGGGCGAGAGCTGGCGGAGCTGCGCGATGATCTCCGATTCGTCGAGATTCTCGGCCGTGTGCTGTGCCTTCATGAGAATCGACTGGTACTCGAGTTCCGGTTCGTTGCCGAGCCGCGAATGCAGCATCAGCGCGGAGGCGACGGAATTCTGCACATCCGCATTGTCGCCGTGCGACAGGCGCAGGTTGTTGAGATAATGCGCTGTCATGCGGTGCAGGGATTCCCGTTCTTCCGCGGTCAGTTCGTTGTACAGGGCGGTGTGCACGGCGTGCTGGGTGAAATGGTAAACCGTGGATTCCATTCCGTTGATGAGATGGAAGCCGATCGGTTCGACGATGCCGTGCGCGATCTTGATGCGGCGCAGCGCGCGGATAAGGTCGAGCGAGGCGCGCTGCGTCAGATTCATGAGTTCATGAAGCGAAAATTTGTGTCCGAGTACCGAGGCCGTGAGCAGCAGCGTCAGATCGCCTTCTCCCAGAGCCTTCATCAGCCAGTTGGTCACGAGGCGGATTTCCGCGGGAAGTCCGCGGTACGCGTCGATATCGCCGGTGAGGCGGCCCAGCGGATCGACCAGGTTCTCGATGAGCAGATGCTGGATGTAGGACTGCAGGAAAAACGGATTGCCGCCGGTTTTCTGCTCGAGCCAGTACAGCAGGTCCGGCTGCTGCGGACTCTTCGGAAAGCGCGTGTGGAATAAGTCGCGGATCTGATCGTGGTCGAACGGCGGCAGGGAGATCTCGGTGCTGAAGCGCTCCTGCGAGATGCGCGTGTACAGCGAAAGCAACTCCGGCACCGCCTGAAGTTCGTCGCGGCGAGCGCTGAGCACGACCGTCAGATGCGCGCCGCGGTATTCCTCCTCTGTGAACAGCCGGCGCAGGGCTTCGATCGTGGGGACATCGGCCCACTGCACGTCGTCGATCACCAGCAGGACGGGGCTTTCTTCCGCGATCGTCCTGAGGTCCTTCAGATACTCCTGCACGAAGTTGGAGAAATCCACCTCCCGGTGTCCGCTCTTGAATTCGTTGAGATCGCGGCGGATCTCCTTCACGCCATAGGCCAGGTCGCCCACGATGGGCACGATGGCCAGAACGGTCAGGGAGATGTTCTTGACGAGATTCAGCTTGCGGCGGTAATTGCCCTGGTTGGCGAGCAGGTCCTCGAACAGGTCCTTCAGCGGCTGATAGGGCTTGAGCACGGTCGTCGACTGGTTCCCCACGGGCGAGGAACACAGGGCGTAGGAGACGAGTACGGCCTGCCGCACCTGATCGAGATAATGCCTGAGGAAGTAGGTCTTTCCCTGTCCCGTCTCCCCGTGGAGCCAGAGCACCTGCAGACCTTCCTCGCTGCAGCGGGCGAGCACGCGGTCGCACTGTTCCCTTACATCGGGCCGCGGGATGTAGATCTGCTCGCTGTCCACTACATGCTCCGCTTCCGTTCGGCTTCCTTGAGCATGAGGCTCAGCACTTCGTCGAGCAGGCGCTGCTCTTCGTACTCGGAGATGCTGTCGGTCCGCGCACCGTCGCCGCTGCCTCCGGCGCCGGAATGCGTCGTGCCCATCACCTCCTGGATCATGTCGGTCTGATGCTTGATCGCGTCGCGCTGCTCTGCCTCGAGTTCCTTGACCACGCGGTCGAGACGTTCCTCCTGCGCCGAACCGGCGAAGGTGATCATCAGCACGATGAGGAGGATGAACTCGATGGAGAGCGCCATGAGGATCAGCGAAGGCTCCTCCTGCGGGATGAGTTTCAGACCGCGGAGTCCGATTACAAAAATCAGGATGGCCGCGCCGCCGGAGACGAGTCCCTGGATGAGATTCCCGTACGCGGCGGAGATGCGGTAGCGGAAGAAGAACAGCACCGGGGTGAGGAAGCGCCGGGAGTTCCCCTCGACGTAGTTGTGCAGGGCGATGTAGTCTTCCACTTCCGTGACCACGACCTGCGGCAGCGTGGTGAAGCGGAGCAGCTGTTCGCGCTCCCGCTGCGAGAGCTTGAACATCTGCTCGAAATCGACGCCGTGCGCGTCGAACTGTTTCTCCAGCAGGGATCCGACACGCTCGTACTCGCGCATCAGCTTGCCGCGTATCCACGCCAGGCTGCTGCCGGCCGGCAGGTACATGGACACGAGGAAGGCGATGATGCCGGCGAGGAACAGATGCATGGGGAAGAACGCGATGTAGGGATTGATGAAGTACAGCGTCTGTCCGCTGTCCATCGTGTAATCGCCGAGCGCCTTTTTCCCGCGCAGCCGGTTGAGCGTTTCATTCGCGTCGTATTCGTGATTCCGCAGACTGAAATAGATGTCGTTCAGCTTCTCCTTCTGCGTGCCGAATTCCTCCTTCGGGGCGATATCGCGGCTCATGACGATCCACTCACCCGGGATCACGTTGGTGACGAATTCGTAGCCCGGAAACACGGCGTCGACTGCCCCCCTGATGGCCGTCTCCTGCAGACTGACGGTCGTGACAAGTACCAGCACGAACATGAAAAGATACGCGAGGAATCCCGTGGTGTTTTGGGAGGAATCGGCCATGCTGCGGTTGTCCGGTGAGACAGCGGATAGGGACGGTACAAAGTAGCGGAATCCGCGGAAGATAGCAATCAGCAGCAGGTGGAATCCCGCTTCGCGGGATTCCACCTGCGCTGTAGGCTGTAGGACATAGGCAGCGGAGTTCAGTGCCATGCACCGGATTCACGGCCTGGATTCCAATTCCTCATTCGTAATTCGTAATTCCTAATTGCGTAAGCAGTTCAGTGCCTTGCACCGGATTCACGGCCTGGATTCCAATTCCTCATTCGTAATTCGTAATTCCTA
>CAZWNO010000006.1:0-2388 GCA_964635845.1 uncultured Chromatiales bacterium | reverse complement strand
ATTGCGTAAGCAGTTCAGTGCCTTGCACCGGATGCACGGCCTGGATTCCAATTCCTCATTCGTAATTCGTAATTCCTAATTGCTTAACTTGTCTTCCATGAAACTCAACGATTACGGATACGACGGCGGACACGCGTCTGCTTTCGCCGCGTTGGGCCGCGAAGACCTCATGCCCGCGCGGGTGACGGTGGTTCACCGCGGCAACTACGAACTCGTCTGCGAACGCGGCACGCCGCGCGGCGAACCGACGGGACGCCTGCTCTTCACGGCCGACGATGCGCAGGAACTTCCGGTCGTCGGCGACTGGGTCGCCGCGCAGCTGCTCAACGACGACACGTTCGCGCTCGTGCATGAAGTACTGCCGCGACGCACGCTGCTGCGGCGCAAGGATCCCGGCCGCACGGTCGACTACCAGGTGCTCGCGGCGAATATCGACACCGCGTTCTGCGTGCAGTCCGCCGACCGCGATTTCAACCTGCACCGCCTCGAACGCTATTTCGTCATGATCCGCGACGGGGGAATCGATCCCGTCGTGCTCATCAGCAAGATCGACCTGGTCGACGATGCACTGCGACGGGAGATGTTCGACGCCGTCGCGCGCGTCTCGGGCGGTGCCCGCTGCATCACGCTCAGCGCGCGCACCGGCGAGGGCGTCGATGAATTCCGCGCCGGCCTGCCGCCGGGATCCACCTCCTGTCTGCTCGGTTCGTCGGGCGTGGGGAAATCGACCCTGCTCAACGCGCTGCTCGGCGAGGAACTGTTTGACACGCAGGAAGTGCGCGAAGCCGATCATCGCGGACGCCACACAACCACGCGCCGGCAGCTGGTGCGTCTCGACAATGGCGCCCTGCTGGTCGACACGCCGGGCATGCGCGAGCTCGGCAACATCGGCGCCGAGACCGGAATGGCAGAAACTTTCGGCGACGTGCAGGCGCTCATCGCACAGTGCCGCTTTTCCGACTGCACGCACACGCAGGAGGATGGCTGCGCGGTGCTCGCCGCCATCGAGAGCGGCGAACTGGGGGAAGACCGTTTCGAGCATTACCTCAAGCTGCAGCGCGAAGCCGCGCATTACCAGCGCAGCTACATCGAGCGCCGTCAGCGCGACAGGGAGTTCGGCAGGATGGTCAAGTCGGTCCTGAAAGGGAAGGGGGATAAGAGGAACTGATTCCATCTGCGGTCGGACACTGCCGCCTGCGGCGGCACTTTGGCTGTTGGCTGCACTTTGGCTGTTGGCTGCCTTTGGCTGTTGGCTGCCTTTGGCTAACAGCCAACTGCCAAAGTGGTCCTTGCCCAGGACTTCATTGCCTCGCTCCAACTCAGTACATTAGCACCATGCAATACAAGCACCTCTTCGGCCCCGTTCCCTCGCGCCGGCTCGGCGTTTCGCTCGGCATCGACCTGACGCCGCAGAAAGCGTGCACGCTCAACTGCGTGTACTGCGAATGCGGGAAGACCGACGAACTGACTCTCGAGCGGAAGGAATACGTTCCCACAGCGGAAGTCATCGATGAGCTGCGGCACCATCTCACACGGCATCCCGAACTCGATGCGGTCACGTTTTCCGGTTCAGGCGAACCCACGCTGCACAGCGGGGTGGGGGAAGTCATCGCATTCCTCAAGCGCGAGTTCCCGCGCTACCGCGTGGTGATGCTCACAAACAGCACGCTGCTGCATCTTCCCGAAGTGCGCGCGGCGCTGATGCCCGCGGACCTCGTCATCCCGTCGCTGGACGCGGTGTCGGAGGAGGCGTTTCTGCGCATCAACCGGCCGAAGCACGGACTGACCAGCGCGCAACTGATCGACGGACTCACCGTCTTCTGCGACGCCTTCGAACACGAAGTCTGGCTCGAGGTCTTCATCATTCCCGGCATCAACGACACGCCGGAGGAACTCGCATTATTCAGGCAGGTGTTCGAGCGCCTGCGAGTCGATCGCATCCAGCTCAACTCGCTCGACCGTCCGGGCGCGGTGGACTGGATCGAACCCATGCCGCGAGAGAACCTCATGGCCATAGCTCATCGGCTCGGTGACGAGGTCGAGGTCGTCGGCAAGCCGTTCATCCGCCAGCGCTGCACCGCCTGGCATGACGATATCCGCGACCGCATCCTCGCCACCATCCGCGTGCGTCCCTCCACGCTTGAAGACCTCGCCTCCGCCCTCGGACTCCACGCCCTCGATGCGGGGAAGTATCTCGACGTATTGTTGGGGGATGGCATCCTCGAACAGCATTTCGGCGATCGGGGTGTCTTTTATCGGGTAAAGAATGACAGATGACAGATGACAAGATGACAAGATGGCAAGATGACAAGATGACAAGATGGCAAGATGACAAGATGACAAGATGGCAAGATGACAAGATGGCAAGATGACAAGATGGCAAGATGA
>CAZWNO010000005.1:33220-79323 GCA_964635845.1 uncultured Chromatiales bacterium | reverse complement strand
ATACAGTCATCCGATACTCAGACGACATTCCGAAAAGCTGTTTTGGACAGGTATGATCAACCTTCGACTCAAGCTTGCTCGCAAGCGGTTGAGCCTCTTCCAGCTCGGTGATTTCTACGATCAGTTTCTCCCGAGCGGGCGGAAGGTCACAACAATCGACCGGGTGTATGAGATACTCTTGTCACACACCTCCTACAAGCGAATAATGGCGCATTTCAAATCCCTCTCGGTGCACAGACTTTTCGGAGATGCTGACTTCGGGTTGCGGCACTGTCCGGGATGCTGGTTCTCGGCGCGAGAAGGGAAAGTGTATCTCGAACACGGGTTCACGGCGGATTACTTTGTTTCGGGGGCCACAGCCGAGGAAACCGGTGAGCTCGCATCGGGAGAACTGCATTACATTGAAACCATTTACGCCAATCGAGCTGAATCGGACAATGGAAATGGATATGTCCGCTTCATCCCGGACGATGGTTCATATTCGACGAGAATTGTCGATCACTACAAGGCGGTTCTCGGTGAGGCAAGAATCTGCGTCACGGGTCATACCCATAGCCCGAATCTGCTGATGAACCGGGATGGTCATGACAGGATCTTCATAGACGCCGGTGCCTGGACCAAAGGTAGAACGGACTTCGCCATTATAACGAACGAAGAAGTCGCGATTTGTCGATACCGGATGTGAGTGCTCGTTGGTTCTTGGCATATGATATGCTATGTTCAAGACGAATCTACCCGGGCACAACCGAATGAACGAATACAACCATGGATCAGAGAGCGGAGGCGCGCGAGGATATGCCGCGATCTTCGTGGACTTCGAGAATGTTTTTTATTTCCTGCAGAACCAGTACGCGGCGTTGCCGGACCTGACGGAGTATGCGCTGGAACTGCTCCGGAACCTTCGCGCCTATCTGGAAGAAGAACTGAATTTGAATCCCATCCTTCGGTACGCGTATGCGGATATCGAACGTCTATCGGCGATGCCGCTCGGATCGCTGTACCTGATGGGCATCGAGGTGCGGAACGTGCTCGGCACGCAGCATAAGAACGCGGCGGACATGCGGCTCTGCATCGACGCGATGCAGGCTTTATACACCAGACCGGATATCGGTACGTTCGTTTTCGTTGCCGGGGATCGGGATTACATCCCCGTCATTCAACACATCCAAACTCAGGCGCGCACGGTGAAAGCAGTCGCATTTCGAGGCAATCTGTCCGGGGATCTGCTTCAGAACATCGGCGAACGGAATTTCATCGACGCCCTGACACTATTCGACGAGGAATCGCTGAAGCGGCTTGAGCAGGATGCAGCCTACGCGCGTGAAGCGGAGCGTTTGCGCGAGGAAGCGAGGCAGAAGGCCCAGGAGGAACGCCGAATCCAGGAGGCTCCCCCCGCACCGGTGAAATCCGAGACGAAACCGGGTTCGCAAGCGACTTTCAATCCTGTTTCGCCGCTCCTGAGCGAAGATCAGCGACGCTGCGTCGAGTTGATGCTCACCGAATACTGTAATTTCGCACGCTATCTGCAAACCGTTTGCACGCTATATGCAAAATTCGGCAGAAATCTCCTACGAAACCGCCCGAATCCAGCCGTCATTCAGTCTGCTGGCGCCAGTAGATTGACTGTATTTTCGCCCCCCAAGTTGAGTTTGTCCCATGGTCCTGCCCATACGTGATGTATAGGTCGATCCAGCCCGCAAAGCTGTTCGAAGTGGCGGAAGCGTTGGTGATCCAGTAATTCAACCAATACCATGCCGGTCGGCCGTTCAACATGAGGTTCGATCCAGGGAACTCGGTTGCTCCCTTGATGTTGATCGCACGATAGACTGATGCAGTTGAATATCCATACTGGACATATGCAGGCAGACCGCCACCATTTGGAACAGGCACGCCCAGTGAGTACGTGGTTGCATTCAAGGCATTACCCAAAGCTCCTTCGAACGTGAAGCTGTTGTAATGCATACCAATTGGCCAACACCCATTGGTAGAATCGAAAACGATGGTCATGAGCCAGGCCATGTAGCCGACACTGCGTCTAGTCACCTCAGGGGTCGAAAGGTACAACCGATACCGAACGACACCCACACGCGCATGCTGTACGGCCTCGCTCGTGTCTATCACCGACGGCCTGTGCCGCAATTCGATTGGCGGAGTCCACTCCATGCGCCAGACCGTGCAGGTCGAGTCGATGGCCACGCCGGTTGTATCCCATACGATGACAGCATTCGACAACGTCCCGCTGGCGGACATCGGCCCGAACTCAAGCGCGGTTCCCCCTGGATTGACGATGGGGACCTGTCCGGCCTTGCCGCTGTATGATGCAGGAGTATCCGTAAGTTCCAGGAACGTCGACGCTCCGCTTCCTCCTGTAGCCCAGACCTGCACCGAATCCTTCAGCCTCTGCCAATCTATGCCCAGGGATAAGGTCAATGTGTCTCCGTCGTTGTTACGGTGATGTGACCAGACCAGACCAGGCAAGGCTTGCAAGATGATGCTCGCACCGGAATCCGTCACCGACGTTATGGCAGTGTCATTGAGATAGGCGACCACGCGGGGAAACTCTGTCTGTTGCGTCGTGTCGATCCCCAGGAATTGAAGCAGGCGGGCTTTCGGTAGCTTGAATTCAAACACGATTAAGGAATCGCCTCTCGGATGGCAGAGGAGCTGCAAGGGAGACTCCGGATTCACGTATAATCCATACTTCTCCCAGCGGCGCCAGTCTTGCGTAAACCAATCCGGGTACGGAGGTTCATCGACATGCACCGGGGTGTCCCATTCACCAGCAGCCAGGTCGTACCGGCCGAGCCAAGTGGAATCATGCATGCCACGCGCCACATCCATCGCGGTCTGCACCTGCGAGAGAGGCATCCATAACGAGAGTGTCGAATCGTTGATCCAGTAAGCAAGGCGATCCGCGAGACCATCACCCGTCAATCCGGGCAAACCCGCGATCGCGTCACGTACAAGACGCAGACTATCGGATATTCGTTGGAGCACACTGTCAGTGCGGACATGCAGAATGGACTTTGAGGGAGTGAACTCGAACTGCACCCACGTGCCAGGTGAAACCTGAGCGGTTGATTCAGATGGTAATGCGCACCACGCCAGATTCAGGCTGATGAAAAGTGATAGTGACGTAATAAAACGGATTGTCGGAGTCTGTTTCGTCGTAACCATAGTATACGCTCTCGATTCGTAGTTCAGGCATTTTATAATAGTCGGTGTTGTAAATGGAGACCTGCACATACCGACCGCCCCGATGCGGCACTGTCACGACAGTCTCATCGATGAATCCCATCAGGACGGTGCTTGCATCCACGCCGGGCGTGATCGTCGGTTCGAGCGTGAAGGTCGCATGGCCTGTGCGCAGATTGAGCAGCTGCCATTTGCTCAGGGGCTGTAAGAGGTTATTCCCCATCACCGCGCCATTGGTGTGAGCGAGGCTGATGAGAATGCCATGATCACTCCCACGTGACCGCTCGGGCCTTCATTGTGCAGGGTGCGAATGAGGAACATCGTCAGCGAGATACTCTCACCGTTGCGCCAGGTCAGTGTGACAGGAACTCCAGTATCGTGGAAGAGGGCGTCCAGTTGTTCTGCATACAGATCGGCGAGTGTTTCACCATCCGTCTGAAGGTAATCGAGAATGAGTGACTGCTTGTAATATTTGATGTCGATGCGCCCGTCCAATCCCTGGTCATATACCGGCTCCTCACGGAAATGACCATCCATGGATGGGAGCAGCGTCTCCGTCGCCGGCGTCTCTCCCCGTACGATTGCCACTTCGACGTTGGACCAGCCACCCCACTGTATGGATGCCAGGGAATTATCACCGACCTGTTTAGCCATCGATCTTCTCCTTCACCACTTTCACCGTGTTCTTCTCTGAGTCGATGTACACCTCCAGCACACGCCAGTTCCCACCCAGTTCAATGTCGCTGATCTTCGCGCAGGGCACCCAAACTCCCGGGTAAGTCGCATAGCCGTTTGCCGCATTAGCTCTGCTGTAGGTCTCGGTCACACGATGCCGCGCGTTGTAGACATTCTGATTATAGAAGTGCGCGATCGCATGCGCCAATCCGTTGTATGGTCTGTATGCATCATCGAACGCAGGACCTTGGGATTCGGGATATTTCACCGCGCCAAGCCTCGCATAGTTGGCGATCTGCATGCGCGTTCCCGTACCCGGAATCATAATCAGTTGCCAGACCATATTACGGATGCGATCCGGTGTCACCTCTTTCCAAAATTCCGTATAGTCATGCAAGTCCACGGTAGCCGTACGCAGGTGGATTCCCATCTTCTTCTCAATCCCCGTACCGACAGCTACATCCGGCATTGAAGCACCACCACTCGGATATCGGGACGTGACAACGACACGCTTGCTCTCTCGAGATACCTGCGAACCCACATGCGAGAGAAGCACTCCCTGCGGTGTAATAGTGTACATCCCACTGCTGTCACGCGGGACGTACCATACCTGACGAACCCACTGCCCGCCGGGTTCGAGCACGTGTCTTGTCGTGACCGCACAGCCAATCATTTCGGCGAGTTCCGCGACCAGTTCTCCCAGGTTCGCCCATTCCGTCAGCCATTCGCCTGCGCTGAAGAGTGGGAACGGCAACCACCAATCATAGAAATCCGCCTCAATCGGATCGCCCAGTGGTACAGTGCTCTGCGTGTAGGCGCCCAGCTTGTACAGCGAGCTGATACCGAACCAATGGAATAGGTATTTCCCGTTCGCAGGATTCTGATATAAATGTTCCGGGAAGGAGACATTGGCACATTCAATCAAATAGTACGTGAGCTTGATAATGTATTCGTACGGCTGCGCCGTCAGACCGTCCGGCGGAGCCGAACCATCTTCCTGATACAGCCAATCGACTTTAAAGTCCAGCAACGGTCTGTTACCCCAGTACACTTGGTAATCACCGTCGGGGTCCACGGAGCGCCCATACAAGTGCGCATAGGGCGCCATGGCCGCCGCTCCTATCGGGCTGTCGTTCAGCTTACGCAGACAATCCTGTGCGGTGAAGATATACGTCTTCACCCATGTCCCTTCAACAATGGCCTCCGTCTCCGGGTCCACTCCCTCCAAGTCAATATCTCCCCAGAACAGCGGTAGCCACGTGACATTGTCCGCACTCCACCATAATCTGATTTCCGCTTCATGGTTGGACGGAGACAGCAGCTGCTGAATAATGGAATGTGCGGTGAAGGTAAACTCGCAGTCATCGACGGAGAGTATCTCGTCCGAGTTGGTCATACGCAATCGCAACGGGGCGAAACTGTAGTGCACATATTCATCCGCATCCGAAGGTATCCCAACACCCCACTCGTCGATGAAAGTATGATCGTCCGTCGACAATTCGCGCCAAGCGACATCACATCGCCACCAGACGCCGCCACGAAATACCGGGTTGAATCTGTACGAGTGTTGTGCCATCACTGCGCTCCCAACGTCCCGCGGGTATCACGCCGGGAATGTATTTCCAATAGCTGTCGGAGGTCCCCGCCTCTGATTCGCAGCTCGACGGGATCGGCTTGCACACCGACCTGAACATTGCTCCGATTCGATTCCCGCTCAGCAAATCCAAGCCTCGCGATCGCTACCTCGAATGCCTGAAGGGCACCGCTTACGATGGCGCCGGCGAATGCGGAAAAGTCCGTGGCGGGTGCGATTATTTCCGGTCCGTTTTCGCCGACAATTACGCCGCCGGTTGCATATCCGGTGATCGCACTCTTCGCCGCGCTCGTCAGTCCCGTGATCACACCCAGGATCACGCCACCGGTGATGAGCCCGAAGAGCCCCTTCGTGGCCAGTTCCTCGAGCATTGCCGCAACCTGAGTGAGCACAGCCTTGCGCATGATGAAATCAAACGTCTCTG
This sequence comes from uncultured Chromatiales bacterium, assembly GCA_964635845.1. Classification (GTDB taxonomy): domain Bacteria; phylum Bacteroidota; class Ignavibacteria; order SZUA-365; family SZUA-365; genus SZUA-365. The sequence continues at coordinate 73,435 of CAZWNO010000005.1, read as the reverse complement.
ACAAAATGCTCCGGTAGATATTCCGCAAGAACTGCCCGACGTTGTCCTTTCCCTGAAGAGCGGATTCCAGATTGTCTCCGATCGCCCGCCCCATGCTTTGGCCCAGATCGCGGTAACTTTTCAGCAGCTCTTCAGCTTCCTTATCATCGAGACCAAGTGACTTTTTCAGCTTCTCCCTGAGATCTTTCTCGTCGACGTCGATGAAGCCCTTGAATCCCGGGAGGATCGAATAGATCGGGTCCGATACCCGCTTCTTCACTTCATCGAGCTTCCCTTTCAGCTCCTCCGCCTGAATGATCAGGTTGGCGAACATCGGAGATCCCGGTGCGGTGCGCGAGATCCGATCATTGAGCTCACTCAGCCGCGACGTCAGATCCGCGACGCTTCCCGTGGCTGCCCGGCTCATCAGCAACAAGGACTGTTGCAGTTCAGTCTTCGCGATCTCGTGCTGCGTCTTGGCGATGTTCACGGCCTTGTCGCCAAGATCCTGCTGTGCAGCCAGTTGGCGATGGAGGAAGGTCAGCTTGAGCGCCAGCAACTCTTCCTCTGACTTGCGTTGGGCCTTGGCCCGCAACATTGCGAGTTCCTCTTCTGCGCGCAGCTCCTCGAGTGCGAGCTGCAATGCAGTATTCTCGCCGCGACCTTTCCTTGGCGTGGGAGGTGCACCCGTGTTCAGATCTGTAGTCGGCGCCGTTGTCTTCTGCAGTGATTTGTAATAATCGACTGTGGCCTTGATCTGCTCAGCCGTGGCACCTTTCGCGGCTGCGAGACCTTTGACCATCTTCTCGGTGATCTCGATGTTGTCGAGTTCCGCGCCGTTGACGAGTCCGAGAACATGGGCGGCCTCCGCGCGGTCCTTCGTCAATTGACGCTGCGACTCGTCCTGAAACGCAGCCTGCCCACGTTGCCTTAGCCGCTCGAGCCGTGCCTCCGCGCCGGCGAAAGCCTCATTGATCTTCGCCAGACCACCGGCGAAGTTTTCCAGAACCCAGTTCATCGCGGGACCGAAGGTTTCGACGATGCCCATCTTGACGACATCGACGTTGTTCTCGAGCAGACGCAGCTGATTGGCCGCGCTCTTCGAGTTGACCTCGAACGCCGCACCCATCGCGCCGGCGGCATTCTTCATCGCATCGAGATCCGCGGCGGCCGTCGCGGCATTCTCGCCTGTGAGCGCCAGTGCCGCGCTTCCTGCCTCGACGCTGGAGAACACCTGCGTCATCGTCTTCCCACTCTCGCCGGCTGCTACGGACAGTTTCTGCAAGGTGCCCTGCAGGCCATACGTCTGAAGAGCTGCGGCCCCGTTGGCGATCCCCGCCTTCTCCATCACCTTTGCCAGATCATCGCCGGGCTTGAGCAGTTCCACGATCGCCTGACGCATCTGTGTCGATGCCTGCGCAGTAGGAACACCCTGCTTCGTCATAGTCGCGATCCCGGCGGATACCTGGTCGAAACCGACGCCGGCGGATGCGGCCACCGGGACGACATTAGCGATCGCCGCATTGATCTCCTCGAACGTGGTCTTGCCGCGTTTGACCGCGGTAAACATCTGGTCGGATACCGCCCCAGCCTGGGAAGCCTCAAGCTTGTAAGCGTTCACCACGGATGAGAGCGCATTGACCGCTGTCTCCGTCGAGCTGAGACCTGCCACACCTGCCTTCGCCGCGGTCTCCACGAATTGCGTAGCCTGCGACTCACTGATACCGCTGGAGATCGCCTGATACGTTCCCTTGGCGATCTCGGCCGCGGTCTGCGGAATGCGCGTGGAGAGGTCCTTGCTGATGGCGCCGAAACGCTCGAAGTTCTGCACTCCCAGGGAACCGATGTTGCGTACTTCCGTGTCAAGTTCAATCGCCTTCTTCGTACCGTCGGCCAACGCTAAGCCGAGTGCAGTAACACCGCCGATCGCTACACCGATGCCGGTGACCTTTGGCAGCATGCCGCCGAGCAGTGCAGCTGATCCCGCTCCCGAGGCTGTCGATGCCGCCGCACCTGACGCCGCGGAACCCGCCGCGGCCGCCTGGGTCTTCCCGAGCAGCGAACCGACCTGCGACTCGAGCGCGCGAATCTCCCGCTGTTTCTCGGCGATCGCATCGATGTCGCCCAGGTGTTCGATTTCCTTGTTCAGCTCGCTCATGCGTTGCCGCAGTCGCCCGACGCTACCCTCGGCGTAATCGATACCGCGCTTGAGCGGCTCGGTGCCACTCGGGTGAAGCTTCACGTCGATGCCCTTCGCGCCGGTCTGCTGCAGACGCGCCTCGAGCGCCCGGACATCCTCGGCTGACAGCCGCAATCGCAACGTGATGGTATCGCTCATGATCTGGATTTGATTAGGTGTTTCGACGGAGTCTGGAGAACCGTGCGCGTATAGCGCATGCCGATGTACTGTGCGAATCCTTCAAGTGTTAGCGCCGCGATCGCTTCCCGCTCCGTGATCGACTGGCATGCGGCGAAGATGTAGAATTCGAACGATGTCCCGTCGGGGAGGAGTTCGATCGAATCGAGCCCGTTGCCAGGCTCTCCGCCTGAGATTTGATAGCGGAAAGATGGGAATGCTCGGATCGCAGCCGCCCCGCTTTGGAGTGCAATTCCCACTTGAGAAAAAAAAAGGTGAGTTCCGCTTCGAGCACTGCGACGTCCGCGGCATCCGCCTCCTCGGGCGTATAGCCGAACAGCTCGATCATGAGCCGTCGCTTGACATCGATCGCGATATTCGCCTGGCCGGACCGTTCGAGCTGGCGAATGACATCAGTACCGACGATGCGCTCGAACTGCGCTATCAGACCGACAGTATAAACGAGCCTCTCTGCTCGGAGTTCTACGTTCATCAAATCAACCATCATGCTCTCCTGTTGAAAATGCGGGCTCCAGCCATGCCGCACCGGAGCCCGCGATCCTCGATCGTCTATGTCAATGCGATCCTGGTTAAAACTCGAGTTCGATGCTCGGGAGGTCCGCCGTGAGTTCGCTGGTCGTCGGCAGCGTGACTGCCTCGCCGAAGCCGCCCTTGGTCGCGTCCGCGGCCGCGAGCAGCCAGCCGAGATATTCCATGTTTGCAGGGTCCGTTGTGAACAGCGGATCGGTGGCGCCGTCGGGAAGAGCCGGGAAGGTCGGCGACGCCTGCCCATGCGGCTCGAAGCGGAATGTGCAATTGGTGGCCACGACCTGGGAGTAATCGTGATTGCGCGTGAAGGTCCGCTCGAAATATCCGAAGCCGAACTGCACGATCTTCGCATCGCCGATGAACATGAGCGGATCGACGATGAAGAAGCGCTTGCCCTTCGTCCAGCGGCGGATCGAGAACGTGTAGATGTCCGACATGGCCACGACGAGCTGCTTCGTCTCCTGATCCTCGGCGGAATCCGCCTCCGCATCGCGCAGCACGTGCCGCGGGCCATGCACGAGTTGCAGGGTCAGATCCTGCCGGCCGCCTGCCTGCGATTCGGCGACGTTATCGCTCTTCGTCTGCAGGACGGTCAGCGCATTCCACTCCGCACCCGCTTTCACCGCGCTGTAATCCAGTTCGGTTTCGATGAGCAGCACGGAGGGTCCGCCGCCGCGGCGGACATGCGTGTTGAGATTGGGAATCACGAGTGTCGAGTCGAATGCAGCCATGAGATACTCCTTGAAAATTGTGTCGTTGCGGGAGCGGGAATCGAACCCGCGACCTCGTGGTTATGAGCCACGCGAGCTACCGCTGCTCCATCCCGCTGAAGATCAGAGACGGATGAACCCGACCGTATGCCAGGCATCATTGAGACCGCGGCGTTTGATGATCTCGCGGTCGAACTTGGTTTCCAGATCTTCGCCCGGCGGCAGCGAGATCAGCACGCCGAGATCGGTGGCACCCACGGTCTCGACAATCGCACTCCAATACAGGCGGGATACCTTGTACTGCAGGATGATGATGTCACCCGGTTGAGGCAGATGCACGGCGGCGCCGGCGGCCATGCATTGGCGCAGGAACGATCCCATATCATCGAGCGCCGGATTGAGCAGACGGCCGTTCGACTGGTCGCGGATTTCGATGCCGAGGGCACGAATCGCGTCTTCGATGAGTGTAGGCGTCAGGTCGCCGACACTTTCTTCGCCGACCACCTCCGTGGCGAATTCGAGTATCAGAGTCGGGAAGGTCTTTCCGACGGCGACAACATCCTGCGATGTGGGTGCCTGCGACGTGGCTTCCTGCGGCGTGGCCTCCTGTGATGCATCGCCCTCGAGCGTGTTCGCAGACGATGTGTAACTGCGGTGGATGTTGATACCGAGAAATCCACCCTGCGAGGTTTCGCCCTGCGGAGCGACCTCCTGCGGAATTTCGCCCTGCGGCGTGTGCATGTTGGTGTCCTGTTCCATTACTTGCGCTCCTCAATGAGTACATACGGAATGATGGTTTGCCTGGCGGCCGCGAGTTCCACCTCTACCGTTTCAATACACTCGGTCCACTGGCCAGGCCAGATCGTCTGACATCCGAGCGAGCTAACAGATAGACGCGAACCCCGGTGGATATTGATGCCGAAAAATCCGCTGACAGGCCGCGCCCAATCATCTCGTTGGACTGTCACTTGACCAGCCTGCACCAATGCCAAATAGCGACGCGCCGCCGGCTTCGACCACCCATGAATCCCGAGCTTGTAGAGCCAGATCCCCGGTACGAGGTTCGCGATGCCCTTGCGGAATGCGCCCGGGTCGCAGTTGGCGTTGAACGCCAGATGCGTGCGGGGCGAGATGATGAAAATTGCATCGTCGTACATCGCCCTGTCATTGGCGCCAGACTTGCCCATCGTATCGAGGTAATACCCGCGCACGCCCAGGAGGGCGACGGGATATTTTTCGAGCGGGAGCCCTGCGTCACGGAGTCGTGACTCTGTCAGCGATCGCTTCTGTTGCGGGCGGGATGATGGGATGATCTGCATTGCCGGCTACCTGTCAGAATCGCCGATCTCCGTCGGTCCAAGCGGGCGGTCCGCGATTCGTGGATCGACTGGGGGATTGGTAGTGATGAGCTTGACGACGGAGTGCGAGGCACCGCTCTTGGCTTTTCGCACCTGGTCACCGACTTCGCGCAGCCAGGTCGGCAGCGGCATGAGAAGTGCCAAAATCCACGGGGAAACGCCCGGACTTCCTCCAATCCACGTCATGAGCAGATCGGCGATCCAGATCATTGCCGGCGCGAGAAGCAGGGGCAGCCATTTCGGGAACCATCGCGGTAGTACCGCGACGACGCTTCCGTCTGGTTCGATCACTTCCTCAAGCAGCGCGCGCTTGAGCCAGCCGAGCGCCATCGGTGCCAGCACGGCGACGACGATCGGGATAAGCTGCGTCCAGTCGGAAACATTGACGGGGATGGTGATCACCTCCTGCGCCATGAGAGCTACCGGCAAAGCGCCGAAGAGGGTGAGCACGAGGAGCAGAAATCTGCCAAGGAAATTCGGTCGGAATTCGAGCATGGGAAACCTCATTTGAGTATGACCGCGAGCACGGCGGCGAGCCCTCCGCCCACGGCGGTGATCCAACCCCACGGCGACGAGGCCGGACACTCCGCCTGTACGGCGAGCACCGCCTCGACTACAGCGAGGGCAAGTGATGTAAGACCTCTTTCGTTTTCATGTGACACGCGCGCGTGCACTATTACGTGCGAACTGTCACCCAGAGCCAACGTCACCGTCGTGTCCAGGTCGGCCTTCGTTTCACCGATGCGCAGGATCTCGCGATTGAGCGAGTCTCGCTCCGAGTCCATACGCGCGAGTTCGGCGCGTGCATCATCGGCGGACAGCGTCACCGTGTCCCGCACGATGCGGGTTACGCGATCGGGCACGCGAACGATGATCGTTGTCGTGTCATGCACCGTATCGCGAGCGGTGAACGTAACCGGTGCCGCCGTCGGAACCTCGGGCGTGCCAATGCCGAAATACGCAGAGAGAACAGCCAGCATGAGCACCAGCGCCCAGGGGAGATATTTTCCGAGCTGCGCCTTCACCGCACACCTCGCACCACGCCCGCGACGACATTCTCGAGCTGATCATTGCGTACGTAATTCTCAGCCACATGTACCTCGAGCTTCGTCACGCGTGTGTGCAGCACGTCGGCACTCCTTTTCAGGTCCTTCAAAAGGAAGACGGCGATACCAGCGAGCGAGGAGCCGAGCAGCGATATGGCGAGGGTCGCGTACTCCATGTCAGTAGGGCTTCCGGATTGCGACGTCGAGCGTCAGTGTGTCGGCGTTGATGAAATTGAGTATCAACATGTTGCGCGCCTGAACACCGTGCGTGATGTACGGATGATTGTCGAGCACTCCAGGCGCTCGGGCGCTCACGGATTTTCGGTTGACGAGCACAGTGCACGTCGAGTCGTAGCCTGGCACGACGAGCGTGTCGGTCCATGCCGCGGCATCCGCAAGCTCGAGCGTGAACTTGCATTCACCGCGGTAAAACGCTCGGGTAGGTAGCGTGATCGTGTGCGGGTGTAGCGTGGCCGCGCCGTAGCTCGGCTGCGTCTGGGCGGAAAGCCTCCCCGGCGCGCCGACGAGCGACACGCCGAGGATTGTCAGGGTAAGGAGTGCAGTGGTGAGAAAGGAACGAAACATGATGTATATCCTTGCTTGCGATGGAGAAAAATCGATCGAGAAAAAGCGCCGGCGGCTCACTCCGAATCTCGGCGTCACCGAGCCGCCGGCTATCGCATCAGGGGGGGTGATTTCCTATCCGGCCTGGATTTCGTCGATCACGTAGATCGACTCGTCGTTGAGGATCTCCATGTCGATGTCCCACTCGACCTTCGTGGTCCACCACGGGTCGATGAGACCGAGATCCTTCACCACCAGACCCACGTTCGAGGCGAAGGCGATGTCCGCCGCCTCGCTCGAACGGCCGATGATTACCTTCGTCGCGTTACCGCCGGCGCCCGACGTCCACGGCAGCACGCGCGTGCCCGCAGCGTTGTAACCGGCGACGACGATCGGCGTGTTCTCGATCGTGTTGACCTGCGTGCCGAGCTCGTTCATGCCGAGCTGCACGTAGCCCATGCCGAGGGTCGACAGGCGCGAGCGCACCTGCGAATCCATCAGCACGAAACCGGCGCCGCCGGGAACGTCCGAGATGCCGAGCGCGATGCGCTCGACCAGCCGCTTGAGCTTGGTGTCGTCGGCAATCGTGTCGCTGTGCGAGACCGTGCGGCCCGCCGGTACCGAGGCGATGATGCCGTCCCAGGCGAGAGCATTGCCCGCCACGGTGTTGTTGATGATCGCGTACATGAAGTTCTGTGCGACGCGGCGCGCGAACTTCTTGATCTCGCGCAGGCGGAGCGACGCGATCGCCAGCTTCGGGTCACCGGCGTGACGGCGCACGTGTGCGTCGTCGACCTGCACCTTGCCGCCGTAGATCTTCAGCGCGACATCGCCGTACGAGGGATCGACCACGTTGTCGGGGAAGGGCTGGTTGACATCACGCGAGTCGCCGCCCGACGCCGAGGAGTCCTTCAACGGTTTGTCCGCCGACCCGGTCATCTGGTAGAACTGCATGTAGTCGAGCAACGGGCACCATGCGCGCAGCTCCTGTACGACCAGGTTGCGTTGAGCCTGGTTCTCCTGTCCGGTTTCGGGCGTGTTGCCCAGTTCGTAAAACAGCATATCGCGTCTCCGCTAGTGTGTGTCGTTTATTGGGTGGATGCGCGGCGTCAGGACATCGAGTCGATCAGTTCCTGCAGCGCGGCGTCTTCGACCGCCTTGCGTTCGGCTGCCTTCTCGCCTCCGATCGCCGGCAGTTGCGGCTTGCCCTCGCCACCGGGCGTGCCCTTCGATTCCGTCGCGGGCTTCTGACCGCGGGCGAGTGCCGGCTGCACCGGGTACACTGAAGTCGTTTCGATGAACATATCGAGCGCCTTGAGCGCCGCTTCCTGTTTTTCCGGCTTGAGATAATCATCATGCTGCGCCTTGGTGATGCGCCCTTCATCGGCCAGCTTCTTGACATGGTCGGTATAGCGCTTCACCTGCGCCTCTTTCTCGGCGGCGCTGCGTTCGGCTGCCGAAGCCTTCGTCGCATCGACGACGACCTTGAGGCCGTTGGTCAGTTCCGTGATCGAGCTCTTCAGGGCGTCGATATCACTCGCGAGTTCCGCCGGCAGCTCCATACGAGCGGCGCCATCGGGCTTGCCGCCCGACGGAGGATCGGCCTTGGCCGGTTTCGCGGACGCGGCGAATCCATCCTCGATCGCATCGAAGTCCTTTTCCACTTCGGCCAGTTTCTCCTCCGGCAGATCTTTCGGGATGAATCCGTGTTTCCTGAGCGCCTCGAAAATCTTCTTCGCCATGGTTCCTCGCGGTTTGTGGGAGCGGCAGTTCGCCGCAGTTGCATGATGCAAGGTCGCCATGCGCGCAAGCTTAATCTCATCGCATGTACATGCGATGAAAAATCCATGAATCGATGTGCGAGATTTCCCAGGCATACATTCGGCTCCGCCGAATGTATGCCTGGGGTAACGCTCCACGTTGCACAGAGAGCCACAGGCATTGATTTGACGGGTAGGTAACACCACCTGCGAGGCCCGTGGCGGGCCGATCGGCCTCGAGGCGTACCCCAATACCCCTCAAACGCGCAGAAGCGATTTCTCGAAGCCACGGAGGCAAAATGCCCTTTACCAGTTCTGACCTTCTCAAAGCCACCCTCGGCGATTCCCTTGTCACGAATTTCGAGACGGCGAAGCCCGACGTGCTCGCGCAGCTGATCACCCAGGCCGACTCGATCATGACGACCTACTCCGGCATCCAGCCACCGGCAGATCCCGCCACGCAGACAGGCAACGAGCAGATGCTCGTCTTCGCTGCCTGGATCATCAAGTACCTGATGTGCGATCACCTCGGCATTCGTGACACCGACGAGATCAACAAGCGCCGCGGTGATTATGACCGCGCGCTGCGTGCCCTCACGGAAATGCGCGGCCGGCCGACATCGCCCACGTTCGAACGCCCGCAGGCCCAGTACGTCTCCACCCCGCGCGTCGGAGAAATCCTGTGAGCGACCCGTCGGTACTCACCGGATACGGCGCTGCCGTCGTCACGGCACTCGTCGCGGCGAAAGACACCGTCGGCATCAAGGTGGCTGAACTTCGTTTCGAAGGTCAGGGCGTTGACATCGTCACACCAGGCATCATCGTCATGCTCGCGCCGCCCGAACCGATTCCGCCCACCCGCGGCATCCCCGCCGCGCAGCTCTGGCAGATGACGCTCTTCATCGCGCCGGCGGCCGACGCAAGCCTCGCGGGTGAAGTTGCCGAAGGTATGCGTATCGCACAAGCCGCGCACATGGTCGTGCGACGCACCGTGCGCGATGCACGCCTTGCAGAAACCGAACCCTTCGCCTTCGTGCGCACCACTCCCAACAACGTCATCTGTGCGGTGAATTATGACCTCCCGTTCGCCCTCTTCCCGTAAACCGGCCGCGAAAAAACCGGACACGAAGGTGCCGGCGAAAAAGGTGCCGGCGAAAAAGACCGCGGCCAAGCCGGCGGTAAAGCCCGCTGCGAAGCCTGCGCCGAAGCCAGCGCCGAAGCCTGTGACGAAGCCGGCGGCGAAGCCTGTGACGGAAGCGCCGAAACAGAAGCGCGCGCCACAAATGCCCGGGCCGCTACGCACCGAACCGAAGCGCCGCCCTGGTCGGCCGCGCAAGGACGGCAAGCCGCCGCGCATCCGCGCCAAGTCGCTGCCGATCAAGGTCCGCCGCGAGATCAAGAAAATGCTGGACGACGGGATTCCGGTCTCACAGATCAAGCTGCGTTTCAAACGCTACGAACCGACCGACAGCCAGATCAATGGCATCAAGTACGGCCGCACGAAGACCGTCAAGACGCCGCGCTCCGATTCGCATGACTCGGAGGTTGGAGCCGACACGCCGATACGACGGTCGAATGATGCGGTAGCCCTCATCCGCGACGGTCTCGTCGGCGCGCTCAATGATCTGGCCGCACGCACCCGTATCACGCCCGAGAGCCGCATCGAGCTGCTCAAGGATGCCTCGCTCGTCAACCAGCGCACCACACGCGCTTCGCTCGTCAACTCGATGGGCCGCCGTGATGCGGAGGTCATCCTCGAGATCATCCGCATGTACGAGCCCAACGCCACCGAGGAGGAAGCGATCGCAACCTATCGGCAAGCCGTCGACATCGTCAAACGGAGAAGCGATGCGGACTGAGAACGGGACACGGGCTGAGTATGGTCGCCTCGAAGAGAGCTTCGCGGGCCTCGAAGAGCAGCTACGCCTTCGCGCCCTCTACTCGCAGGCGCCGCCCTGGTCCGCGGCCGAGTCCACGCAGTCCGCGATCGATGCGCGCCGCGCCGCCGTGCGCGAGCCGGGAGGGTTCTGGCAATTCGATTCGCTGTACTTCCCGCCCGAAGCCTACGACGGGCAGTATGCCCTGCCCAACAAGCACTTTCACGGCACCATCGTCGAGGCCACCGAGCGCACCGCGCGTGACTGCACCCTCATCCTCGGTCCCCATGATCACGCCAAGAGCGCCTTCGTCTACAAGCGCATCGTGCACGCCCTCCTCACGGGCGAGCGGCATTTCATCGGCCTTGTCTCCGAGACGCTCGACACCCCGCGCTCGATCGTTGCCGCCATCAGCGGCTTTCTGGGACGCAACGAGCGACTGCGCCATGACTATCCCGACCTCGAGCTGCTCGCCGACTCCTCGGAAGAACTCTGCGTGCGCACACGCGATACCCGCCAATCCTGGGTGAAGTGCTTCTCCGAATGGCGATCTCCTCGCGGCCGCAACGTCGACTTCTTCCAACGCTTCGACATGATCATCGTCGAGGATCTCGAAAATCACATGTCGCCGCTCGATGCGGACGCCGTGCAGCGCCGGCGCCGCAAGCTTGCCGAATACCAGGCCGCGCTCGCAGAAGACGGATGCCTGGTGATGACCGCCAACAACTTCGCCGAGGAATGCGTCTCGAACGCGATGCTCACCGAGTACCGCGCGGGCACGCTCGATCCGTCATGGACGGTGCACGTATTCGTTGCATGGAAGGATCGTGCGGATGGCAGCTCCAACCGGCGCACCGGCCCACTCTGGCCCGAGCGCTTCCCGGCCACGAGCGAGCCTGAGCTGCGCGCGATGCTCCGCCCGATGGATGACGATACCTGGGAAGGATCGTTCCAGCAGCGTCCGCGCAAGCCGACCGGGTTCTACTTCCTCAGCCGGCACTACGCTGAATGGAGCGGGCTGCCGACGGACCTTGTCGCACTCACCTGGTGCGATCCGAACCTCGCACTCAAAAGCCAGGGCGACACCACCGCCATGCTCGGCCTCGCCTACTCGCGCGAGACCGGCCGCAAGTACATCCTCGAACCGCGCTGCCGGTCGTTCTCGGGCTCGAACGATCTACTCGACGCCTACATGCATATCGTCACACGGCTCTACGAGCAGCGCACCCCCGTGCTCGGCCTCGGCTTCGACGGCAACGTCTCGCAGGAATCACACTGGACGTCGCACCTGCGAAACTTCGCGCATGCCCGCGCGATTCCGATGCCGCGCATCGAGTTCCGCAAGTACTCGGTCTCCGACATCGCCAAGAACACGCAGATGGAATTCAATCAGGGCGCCTTCCTCTTCCCGCCGGGCTTCGCACAGACCGAAGAGGGGCAGCGCTTCTGCGCGCAGCTCTGGTCGTTCACCGGCAAGAAGCGTCCGGGCCGCAAGGACGATGCGCCGGATGCGCTCATCTGCGCCAACGAATTCCTCTACGACAAGGGGTACTCGGTGCGACCCCCGACCGATTACCAGTATTACAGCGTGCGCCGCCGCCGCAACAATCCCCTCGAACGATTCTAGGCTTCCGTCATGGCATACCAACACCCCGGCCTCAAGAACAACGCCCTGCCCACGATCGCGCAGCTGAAGACCGCGCTCCGCGCGGCCGACGATCCCGACGCACGCAAGCGCGACATCCGCCCACTGATTGCCATCGTCACAGCACTCCCGCAGGCCGATCCCGACATCCTCGGTTTCATGCAGACGCGTCGCAACAACCTCCTCGCATGGCCGTGGCAGATCGCGGCGCCGGTACCGAAAGACGCTACCAGTGCGCCCGAGACAGAGATCCGGCGCGCCGGCGAGATCGAATACCGGCTGCGTGACTCCGGCCTCGTCCGCGACTTCGACGCTCTCGCCAATGGCCTGTACTTCGGGCATGCCGGCATTGACCTGGTCTGGACGCCTGCATCAAATGGCTATCATGCCGTGGCCGAATATGAAGTGCTCGATGCCGTCGATCTTCATCCAGACGAGCGCAGCATTGTCGGCTGGAGCCGCATCCGCTACGCGCGCCCCGACGACGACAAGCCTATCTTCGAACCCTACACCGCGGCCGAGCGCATCATCCTCGCCACCTACAACCCGATGAAGGGCGGCAAGAGCAGCTACGTCGGCGGGCTGCTCCGCTCGGTGATCTGGCATACCATGCTCAAGCACGGCGCACTCTACGACTGGGCACGCTTCAACGAGAAATACGGTGACCCGCCGATCTTCGCCCGCTATCCCGCCGGCTCGCAGAAGGGTGACATCGACAAGGTCTTCGAGTTTCTCACGCGCATCGCCCAGGATGCCGCCGCCGCCGTGCCCGACGACGTGAAGATCGACATCATCGACGCCATCAAGGGCGGCGCCAACATCGAAGCCTTCGACAAGTTCATCGACCGCATCAGCTCGAAGCAGGAGCGCATCCTCATAGGGCAGGACGTGGTCAACCGCGCGCACACGACAGGCACATACGCACAGTCGAAGGAAGCAAACGAGACCACGACCAATTACAACTGGGCCGACATCGAGGTCTTCCAGAGCTGGATGATGCAGTACGTACGCGCCGATTACCGCCTCAACTATGGCGACCCGCCCGCCGGACAGTTCCCGCGCTTCACGTTCGTCACCGACGAAGGCGAAGACTTCGAGCAGAACGCCCGCATCGTCGAGCGTCTGACGGGCGCCGGCTTCGACACCGATCCCGACGAGGTCTCGCGCCGCACCGGATTCACCGTCCGTCCCAAGCCCGCCGCTCCGTCGCTGGATGACATGCTGTGAGCACGGGCGAACTCAATATCGCCGGACGTATCGTCTCCCGCGCACTGCTCATCAACCTGGGCACGCGGGTTCTCTACATCATCAAGGAACGCACCCTCCGCGGCGAGTTCCTACCCGGTTCCACCGGCACCGGCCAGTACTCAACCACTCCCATGCCCCTGCCGCTCGGCGCTCTGCCCGCGCGTGCGCGTTCGAAGTCCGCGCTGCGCGCGCTCACGGACAGTGGCGAGGCGCGGCTCTTCACGTCACTGCGCAGCCGCCGCACATGGATCATTCTCGAAGGCGGATACAAGCGCTTGCGCGAGCTCGCCGGCCGCGAATCCGACCGCGTCACACTCAACTGGACCGGCGCGATGATGCGCAATCTCAAGATCCTCCGCACCAACGAAGCAGAGGCCTATGTCGAACTCGGTTTCAGCGAAGGCCGCGCCGCCCGCCTGGCCACCTATCACAACGAACTCGGCGCCGGCCGCCGCAAGGTCACGCACCGCTTTCTCGGCCTGACCGATGCGGAGCTGGCGTCCCTCGAACCCGACGTGCGCGAGCACGTGCGCACGCTGTTCACGTAAGGAGTAATCATGGCACTCAAGGACATCAAGGAAAGCGATCGCGCTTTTCGGGCCGAACATCTGCGGTACCGGCTCGAGCGCGTGGACCTAAAACCGCAGGACAACGGCGAGACCAAAGTGAAGGCATGGTATGAATTCAAGCCGAGATCAGGCCGACCTACAGCCTATGGTCGTGAACTCGGGACGTTCACACCCGACGAGAAGGCCGCCTTCTTTGAGTGGGTGCGGGAGGTGGTATGATTGAGAAACACACGAACGCAGTCCGCCTGGTTGGTGAGGGAAGCGAAGGTGACATCATCGCCCTGTATTTCGGACCCGGCGTGCCAAGCTTCACAAAACAACTTATACGGCAAGGCCAGGCGCTGCGCGCATACTGGCGTGGGCTCGGTGCCGTCGAGCATAAGGCGATGCGCATCTGGAACAGTGTCGCCGCGGGCAAGATGGATGGAATGACCGAACGCCGCCGGCGCGAGGCGCTCGCCGACGAGCTGCTCGAACTGCTGGCCTGCGGATCGGTCCACCTCATCTTTGCCTACCCCGATGATATGTCACTCGACGGCTCTTGGCAGCTCGCGTACACGAACCCGAAGAAAAAGAAAAAGCCCCGGAAATCCGGGGCGAAAAGGCGGGCGAGATGATCACGGCTGCTGCGTGCACACGATCAATCGCCATTGAACCGCACCGAGAGTCGGCGGATGGACATGATGATTTTGGGGCGGCAGCGGATCGCCACTGTTGCTCGCGACCTCTCTCGCGCATCCTTCACAGCGGTAAATACCGGAATGAGGAGCGATCACTCCCGGGTTATGAAGCGCGTTGAAAGCGGCGTGCTGCGACAATGCAATGAACTGAGAATACCTGTACAGCGCCATGCGTCCTCCTTACTTGATGAAATGAAGACAGACTCCGTGCTAAAGTACTCCCGTGAACTCTCGCCTGCAGAAAAGGTGACGCGATGAAAGTCCATCGCCGCAAGCTCCGTGTTCCCGATTCGATCGACGAGACCGACACAGACGTAGAGGCGCTGAAATGGTTCGTCAGCAAGACGGAATCCCTGGGCGCCGTACTGATTTATTTCGACGAGGATGAAGGAGAGTGCCTGTGGTACGGACGCACCCCCGAAGCCGTCCGCCACTGCAAGGGCCTCCTCAGCGTCTTGACAGAGGATCACTGATTTTCCACCCACATTTTGAAGGACCCCGCCATGATCCACATCGATGAAGTAACCAGAGCCTCGCTCAAAGGCGCAGTCATTGTCGGCGATGCCACGCTGCGTGACGAGCTGCTCGAACTCATCACCTTCACCAGCATGGCGAGCCGGACCGAGGCATCCAAGGCCTTGCTTGCCGAAGCGATTCTGCGTGACGATACCGAGCTTCGAGACGAGCTGCTCTCCGGCAAGATGGCGATGCCGTCAGGCGAAGATATTGACTCCTAGCTTCTTGGCGATCTTGTCGAGCAGCTTCGGGATGTTGTAGAAGTCGATGACACCGACAACCGTACCACACGACGAACATTGCACGAAAGTGAGCTTGAACTGTGAGCCAGCAGGAGTGACCTCCTTCAGCTCGAAAACATGGCGAGAGCACTTCGGACAAGCGGACTGAGCCATTGCGGAAACCTCCTCGAATTGGAATAGAAGAATCGACCATCCTGTATCGACACTCTCAGGACAGACCTGAGAAATTTAAATAACCGGAGTTGATAGACCAGGCATTTCCCATGATGGATATTCGAAGCATGAGTCAGGTGTCGTCGTCGGTTTTTCGTTTCAACAGATCCGGGAGTTGCGAAAGGCGTTCGATCTCAGCATCAAGGTACTGCTGCCCAAGTCTCAGCCTCTGGTCTTCCCGCTCATACGTCGCCTTGCAAATCGAAAACCAACGATCCAGTTCCTCCCTGTTCGGTTCAGGTGGAAGACCTTCACCAACTAGTAGCCATGCAATATCGCACCCAGCATAGAGCAACTTTATCAGCATTTCACCGCCAGGATAATGGCGACCTCCTATGTAGCCCGAATGGAAGGAATTTGGATGCATATCCAAAGCCCTCGCAAGAGCCGAAACCGATTCAAAACGGTAGTTCGCGAAAATCTTGAGGCGTTCGCCCACCACTTTTTTGTGTCCGTCGACACTCTTTTCACTTGACTTCAACATACGATCCTATGTATATTGCTTGCGATTCCTACGTTTCACCATACGCAAGGTAATAAAATGTTGACCAAAGCGAAACTCTACAAAGCGATAGCGGAAAAAGTCGGCTGTTCAGTTGGCTTCGTCCAGCATGTCGACTGTGGATACCGATCCAAGGGCGAAAAGACGCTTCGCGTCGTGGCTGCTCTGAAGGCCGCGTACGAGGCTGAGAAGGGCATTGAAAAAGCCATCAAGGCGGCCTAACCCCATCGACTGCAAATTTTGCAGTCGCTCCGCAACCGAATAAACAGTAAGGAGTTACAGCTGATGGAAGCACTGAAATCACGCACGCAAAGAAGCCAGATAATTTCTATTGAGGATACTTTCAACTCAATCCCGATAACCAGTCAGCTGGCGTCGCTACCCAAACGATTGGACATCAACGATGGTGACTTTAATCCGGACTATATGGTCGAGTTGATCTCGATCGCGCTCGTACGAGACCAACGCATTTTTGGCTTTCGCAAGGTGGGGCGGCACAACTGGGACGCGGTGCCGCCTTGGCTCAAAGCTTGGTTCGAAAGCCCCAACCGCGGATACAGCGCTCTGAGTATGGGCTGCGTGGAGGCTTGTGTAAGACTTGGCGACGATATTCTTCGCAAGCTGAGTATGCACTTCGACGTTCCAAGGATCGCGCGACTGCTGGATTTCGTGCACCTGGTACCACAGTTGCCAAAAGAGGACCAGCCGTTTCAGTTCAGAATTGAGATCAAGAGGGAAATCAACCGTACGCTGGATCAGGTGAACACCCTTTTCCATACTTACTCCGGGTCCAAGTAAGCCTCCACCGAGGGCCATTTTGGCCCTCGCCCAGCAACAACAATCACGTCAATCAGTTACGGCAAATCATGAGCAAAAAAACAACGAATAAAATGGCAGTGGCAGTGGCCGACGAGGCCCCCTGCGAGCTGGCACGCACCGATCCCGACCGCTACCGCTCGATGCAGCACCGCTGCATGGAGACCTTCTCCAAGCAGCAGGAGGTAATCCGCGAGACCGCGCAGACCGCGCGTTTCCGCTTCGCGGGCGAGTGGTGGAACTACTGGTTCTACGAGCTCTGGCGCATCGATCCGTCTGGAACGACCGGCGCCGAGCGAAAGGGATTCCGCTCGATGAAGGAAGCGCTTGAACATTATAGCATGCCGGAAACGACCTTCAAGCGTTACCGCAACGAGGCAAGCGCCATCCTTCGCGCGGTTCACGGCGGCGTGATTCCGGGTGACTGCATCTTCACCGCCAAGATCGCAACGTGGGCATATCAGGCAAACCGCGAGGCGCGCCAGATCGAATCACGCGGTGACCTGCGGCTCCTTCCCGCCGGGCCGGAGAAGAAAACGGGCGGCGACGACGATGGCGAGATCCCCGATGAAATCCAGCGCAATCTCTACCGCTACTATGAGTCGAACCAGGCTGAGATTGCGGCGCGCAAGGCGAAGAGCAATAAGGCGAGCAAGGACAAGCCCAAGCGGCACAGCATCGATGGCGCTCTCGGCAAGATGAACGAAGCGCTCGTTGGCATGCGCCTGATCTGGAAAGACCGAAAGAACATGACCGATCGGCAGAAGAACGAACTCCGTTACATCCTGCAGATGATCGAGATATACAATAGCGCACCGGCATACGATGCGGAGAAGCCAGCTGACCGTGAGATGAAGGATGTCACCTTCGCCCAGGCTTTCAAGATCGCTGAAGACCCGGATCTTGGCGCCCATGCTCTACTTACGGCCAACCGCTTCGCCTACCATATCATCATCCCATCGAGAGATTGACATGGATGCCCGGCAGATTGCTCAGGAAATAAAGCGCATGCGCCAGACTGGCATGTCCGTCGCGGCCATCGCGCGCGAACTCGGAGAAGATTACAACCGGGTCTATCGGTTACTGAAGTACGTGCCGAAGGATGGACAGCGCGCCGATGCCGGTCGCAGTCGCACCGGGCTGTACGAGCGCATCGTGCCCAAGGTGCTCGACGCCTTCCTGCAGCAGGGAAAGCTCGGCAATCTGCAAGCCTGCATCGATCGGGTGTTCGACGAGCTGCGATTCGTATACCCGTCCCTCAATCGGCACACGCTCCGCCGCCACGTCGACCGTGCGTATCGTAATGACCAATGGGATCTCATCTGGCAATACCGCAAGGACAAGCCCGGTTTCAACCAGCATCTGCCGAAGCTCAACTACGACCGGAGCGAGTGGCCGTTCATGGGTTTCTTCGTCATGGACAACCGCGTCGCCGACACGCGCGTCTACAGCGAAACGCTCGGCCGCATGATCAAGCCGTACCAATACTACATCTACGAAGCTTGCACCGGCCGCATCCTCGGCTTTGCCATGAAGGAAGAGGCTTTCACCCGCATCGATGTCGCGCGGCTCGTCATCAACACTGTGGCCAAGTGGGGGCGACCGCTGTACGGATTCATCTGCGACAACGGTTCCGAGCAGATCGGCGGCGACAGCATCCAGCTCATGGAATGCCTGTTCGATGACGAGTATATCCAGGCATGCCGCACGCCTGGTGCCGTGCCTGAGTTGCATATGCGCTTCGATGCGGCCATCAGTCCGGTCATCACCTCGCTTGCGCGCATTCCGACCTTCCCGATGAAGGCCGCGCTCGAGCGCACCTTCGCATTCATCCAGCAGCATTTCGATGCGATGGTCGGCGGTCATGCTTTCGCCGGCACCGGCCGCGGCGACCAGGTCACCACTTCGCTCGTGCGCTCGCCTCGTCGTGACAGCACGACGCTGTACTTCGATGAATACCACCGTTACTGCACATGGTATCTGACTGCCCCCGGCGATGATCGTACCTTCGGCATTCCGTATCTCGGTGCTGAGCGCCGTCGTGCGCTGCGCGCCTTCGCGTTGCAAACCGGGCTCGAACCCACAATCGGCGAGGCCTGGAATTACCACTCAGCCGGATTCGTATCGCAGTTTCCGCCCGCCGAAAATCTTCTCCGTCTGTTCATGTACACCGAACAGCATTTGCAGAAGCGCGTCACGAAGATCAACCAGGTCCGTTTCCAGCTCCGTGGCGAGTGGTACTGCTTCAATCATCCGGGCATCTCGTACCGGCGGCTCGATGAGATCGTTGACGTGATCCTCGATCCCGCCGACGACACCCGCGCGCTGATCATGCACCGCGGCGAAGTGATCGGCATCGCCGACGACCTCGACCGCAAGCGCCGCAAGGGACAGATGTCCATGGCCGAGGCGCGGTATTTCCAGCGCCAGAACCGCAACCAGGCGCGCGCCGAGATCAAGGCAGCATCCGACGCGCTCGCGCCGCAGCGCCGCCCCGCGATACCCGATACAGAACCGGAGAGGATGGAGGAAACGCCCTTCTCCCTGGGCGGCATTTCCTACGGCGATGTGATCGCCGAAGTCATAGAAACACGGCTCGACGAAACCGTCGAGCCGGACATCGAGCTCGACGAAGACATACAGGATTTGCAAGCCAAGTATCTCCGTCGATAACTCACCTACAATCTAAGGAGTGTCTCATGAATTCAAAAGTCCCCGCTCGCCGCAACACGGCCGTGCAGCTCTTCGATGGGAACAAGTTCACGAAAGAGGAACTCGACCAGCTCAAGGATGTGCTCGGCGAACGCAACGTCAAGTACATCCGCGACCAGTACGCCAATCTCGGCGTGCTCTCGATGGCGCACGAGAATCTCGAATTCGAGATCAAGACAGCGCGCGTCAAGCGTGATCGCACGACAGAGCATCAGCAGCTCAAGACGCTCGAACAGGACAAGCGCGCCATCCGCGAGCGCGCGCAGAACATCGTCATCAAGCAGCTCGGTGTGCTCGAGAGCGCGCTCAAGAGTGTGCGCAAGAGCGATCCGATGTACAAGAAAATCCTCCTCCTCGTCGAGCCCCTCCGCGAGCAGGTGGATGGAGGTGCCGAGTCATGACCAGTCACACTCTCGTCGCCCTCGCGACATTCATCGTCCGCGTCGACGTGCCCGACGGTTCCGCCATCACCGACGAAGCCATGCGTAACGGTGCCGCCACGCTCATGACGCATCGCATCGAGCAATCGCTCGAGGCCGCCGAAGACGGCGCCATCACACTCTATCCCGGCGGGCTCGATCTCGAATTCCTCGAAGACAAGACCGCCGTCATGGTGTTGCAGGATCGTGGCTTCGCGCCGTGTACGCCGGTGCTCGACCCTTGTGATCATGATCAGCTCGCAAGCTTCGCGTCCAATTGCACGGCTGCCGAGAATTTCCCCGACCTCGATTCCAGTTGTGGGGAGTGAGTCATGAACGTACTTATCATCCTCGCCATGTCCCTGTCGATCGTGCTACTGGTCGTGCTCATCGGTGTGCTCTGGTGGCAGTCGATCATTCGCTCCGAGTTCTACAAATACGCCCGGCCCGAGGAATATGAAGCACGCGAACGTCGCCGCCGCGAGCGCCGTGGCTGGATGCTCTGCTCGCACGGCCGCAAGGGCGAACTCAAGTTGAGGCGGTCATGAAAAAGCTGACACACGAAGATTTCCACGCACTGCTCTGCATCGAGACCGGCGCCGATGTGTTCGATATCGTGCTTGCCAATACACTTCGTGCGATCGAGCGCAAAGCGCCTGAGCTGATCATGATCACGCAGCCGCATGGCCATTACACCGTGAGGGATCGCCACCCGTACTTCGGTGCGCGATGCACGGCGCTCGGCGAGAAGGCAATCCGGAATTACAGCAGGAGACGGAAATGAACGCCGCGGTCATTCATCAGCAATCTGCGCCATCGGTCTCCCTGCTGCGCCGGCAGCTCCATCGGCTGCTCATCATCAAGATGAACCGCGCCGGCTGGCAAACGCATTACACACCCGCGGTGACCGCGATGAAGCGGGAGTTCCTCCGCAGGTATTGTGGCGTGTCCACCAGCAAGGACCTCGACGCGGGCATGTGCCTCTTTGCCATCGAGCAGATGCAATCCCTGGCCATTTCCCCGCCGCGCAATATCCATCACAAGCGCCCGAGCGTCGACCAGCGCAAGCGCGTCGTGCGCCTCGGCCGTTACGTGCTCGGCTCCGTGTACGGGCAGAACTGGTTCTGGAAAAAACTCCCGGAGTGGATTGGCGAGCTGTATCAGCACGCCACCGACCCGGAGACCGGCGAGGATCTTTCCAAGCGCCGCGTGCGGCAGCTCGAAAACCTCACTTCCTACGAAGCCTGGTACATCATCCAGCGCATGGAGAAGATCGAAGCAAAGCTGCATCACGAGGGGCGGTTATGAGAACCGGAGAGATCATCATCGACGGCGGTCGCCGCTTCGAGATCGACCGCTGGAACGGCCGTGAATACTATGTCTGCGACGTGTGCCACCGCAACAGTTTCGTATCCCTTACCGACGCGCACGGTTGTTGCGGCGCGCCGCGGAGGATAAAAGACAACGTCAAGCGGCGGTTTTCCGTCGTACTCCAACAAGGGTGAAATGCGTGGTGAGAAAGGACTCCACACATACCCATCACCTTTCACAGGATTCTATTATGGCCAAGAAGAACGTGGACGCCGCAGCGATCCATTCCCGCGCGAAGGATCTCATGTCCGAACTCAAGGACCTCACCATCCGTCGCGACACCCTCCAGGCGCAGTGCGATGCCAAGATCAAGCCTGTGCAGAACGAGTTCGACAAGAAGATTCTGCCGGTCGCCGAGCAGATCGCCATCAAGGAAAAGGCGCTCGAGGTGCTCGCCACTGAGCACCGCGACGTGCTCTTCGCCGAAGGCACGAAGTCCCTCGAAGTCCCCTTCGGCAGCTTCGGATTTCGCGAAGGAGCCGAGGCGCTCATTCTCGAAGAGGATGAACCCACCGTGCTGGCCGCGATCAAGAAGAGCGCGAAGAAATTCATCGATCTCTGGATCAACAAGAAGGAGACTCTCCTCAAGACGGCGGTGAAGAAATCCGTCAAGGACGGCGCCGTCAAGATCGAGCAGATCCAGAAGCTCGGCATGGATCTTCGCAGCGAAGACAAGTTCTTCTACAAGATCGGCATTCAGAAACTCTGAGGTCGCCATGACAGGGAAAGGAAACAGTCAGAACCAGCAGATCCTCCGGCACCTTCAAGCCGGAGGATCGCTCACTCCCCTCGAGGCGCTGCACCGCTTCGACTGCATGCGCCTTGGTGCTCGCATTCACGACCTGCGCGAACTCGGTCACGAGATCCATTCCGACACGGTGCGCCTCTCGAATGGCAAGTGCGTCGCCCGATACAGCCTGCAGGTCTGACAATGACCGATCAAGCGGTCACGCCGCCCGCCTGGCGGTCGACCATCTACCCGCGTTTTTCCCTCACACAAGACGAGATCGCCCGGCTCATGGATCGTTTCCTCGAGCCGGGGATTCTCACCAAAGAGGATTTGAATCATGAGCTCCACAAAGCCCAATTCTGGCTCCACGACTACCCCGCGAAAGCGGCCCGGAAGCGTAGCTGGTACAAGTTCTTCCGAAACTGGCTCAGCATCGCCGAAGACAACAAGCGTGGCCGAGCTGGTCGGCAGTCTGATGGACGGCATAAATCGGGAGCGTTCGACCGCACAGACCGCCGTCGTGCGCTCGGACTCGAGGAAGAGGATCAAGGCGCGGCATGAATGGCTCAACGACATCATCTCCCGCTGGGAAACCGCATCAGGTGTCATGATCCCCAACGAACGTGTTGCGCTTCTGGCGAAGGAGCTTGACGATCGCAATTACCCCGAGACCATTGCCCGCGTCGCCGAGGAATGGATACTGCGCGGAGACAGCGTCAAATATGGCCGGCTTTCACTCGCGGCGTTCTATCCGACGGGCGAGCAGCTTGAATCACTCAGCATCGGTATCGATCGCACGCTCGCACGCGAACGCGCCGAGGGATTTGCCGACGGTTTCGCCTCGGGCAGGATGGTCGCGATGGACGACATCGTACGGAATATTGAATACATAAAGCTTCTTTATCTCACCACACCGATACGGAGATACGCCCGGCGCATCGCCGCACTTCGTCGGCGCGAACATGAACAGGACGACCGACAGCGGCGTTTGGTCATGGAAACCACGGCCGTAAGCCGCGAGCGCGCACGCCTCGCGCGGATACTGCAGGAGCTTGCGTCGCTCTGTTGCCCGCTCGATCGCGAGCTGATAACAAAGACTATCGCGAGAGTCAAATGAACGAATCGACTATGCGGAAACTGCGAGAGCTGCATCTCGATTACGGTATCAGCGCTCGATGGGTAGCAGCTCAAACGAGTGTGTCACCGGCGTTCGTCACCCGCTATTTGAGGGGCGACACGGCCTCGTTTTCGGACGACCGCATCGCTGAATTCGAGCGTGCGGTGGAAACGCCGATGAACAGCGTGCTGGCCGATCTTGATCGCCGCGTCGACCAGATAGTCGATATGATGGAACCATGCAGCGTCATGGGTGCCAAGCGTCTGTTGCGCAAGGCAATCAAGAGATTGGAGAGCCAACGGTGAAATGTCCGCAATGTGGCAAGGATGAGAACCGCGTGTTCTCGGTGCCCGACAACTTCATGCTCCCCGTGAAGTTTCGGAACCGTTTGTGCCTTGCCTGCGGATACAGATTCATCACCGAGGAGCGTGCCACCGGCCACACCTGGGGACGAGGCGCCCAGGACGGCGACACGGTACCGATGTTTACCGATGACGAGACGTATATCCACCGGCGTGAGCAGGCGAAAGCCGAGCGTGACCGGCGCATTGCCGATCGCATCGCACAGCAGTTGAAGCGAAAATGAGCGAGCAATACAAGAAACTGATAGCGAGACTGGGACCGCTCCGCGACCGGATCATTGCGATCCTGGGCCGCGATTCGGAGGCATTGCGCGCAGCTGTATTGCAGCAGCTTGACCGCATCCTCCGCGACAATCCCAATGTTGAACCCGGTGATCTTGCCGACATCATCGAGCGTGATCTCCGCGTGACAGGCGGCGCGCGCAAGGTGCTCGAGCAGCATCTGCGCGAAGGACAGGCGAAGCTTGCCGAGCTGCGTCAATCCATGTACGCCACGATAACAGACCGTGTCCTTGCCCTCGATCCGACCGCGCTCATGGCCCGTACAGCCATCGATTTCCCATCTATCAACCGCACTGTCAACTCCACCGTGCAGCGAGCTCTGCGACAGGTCCTTGACAGTGGCGGCGAGATCGGAGACGTCACCAGGGCGCTCAAGCACACGCGGATCGCCGCGCACCAGGCGCGCACCCTCGCGAACACCGCCCTGGCGCAATACGACAATGCGACGACGATCCAGCTCGCTAAGCAGGCGGGCATTACGAAATACAAGTATCACGGTCCCGCCGCGCAGCGTGAATTCTGCCAGGCATTGCTCGCTACCGGCCGGTACTATACCCTCGAGGAAATCAACCGCATGGACAACGGCCAGGGCTTGCCCGTTTGGTCCAGCTGCGGCGGATACAACTGCCGGCACCAGTGGCTGGCCGTCCCCGTGCGAGATGCGGTATCGGAGAGCTGGTACAATAATGACGTTGCCGTGGCGAACCAGGCCGATGACGAGATTCAGGAATCCTTCTTCGGTCACGTGCTTTCCAATGAGGAGATCATAGGTTTGACAGGGGCACCGGACGGCGCGAAGGTCCACGCCAGGCGGGAAGGAGCTTCTATATACTTCCGAATTCACCATCCGCTTTATCATACGGAATCGCATCGCCGCATTTACCGGTCTCATGATCGCAGCCTCGTCATGGTCAACGAGCTTCTCGAACTGGATGAGGATGCGCCCGAGGGCTTCGGATTGCGGATACTTGCCAAGCAGGTCGCCCAGGCGAAAACGTTTGGGATTGAGAGGATAGATACCTTGGCCGCTCGAAACAGCACCATGAACGGCTATTATACCTGGCCTCGCTATGGCTTTGATGGTCCCCTGGAAGAGGGACATATCTACGATCTACCTGAGGAATTCCAGTGGGCGGAGTACGTGTCGGATCTCATGGCAAGCGAGGAAGGTCGGGAATACTGGCGTGAATATGGCGACTCGATCCGGGTGTCGTTTGACCTTGCGCCTGATAGTTATTCTATGCAAGTTTTACAGCAATATCTTGAGATAAGGAGAGTGATGCCGTGGCCATTGTAACGCTGAATCGGGAGATGAGTGAGGAGGATTTGAACAAGCTTATCGAAGCAGGCGACTATGCTGCTGAGCATCCCGAGATCCTGACAGGGGACCAGATCGAGGATCTCACGCCCGAGGATGAGCAGATACTCGATGGGATCTGGGATAAGATTGGACCGAAGATGAGGGAGGAAAGACGGAAAAAGCGTGAAGCGAGAAACCAAACAGGCCGGTCTTGATTCTGGCCTGTTTTCGATACCCCCGCCTTTAAGATTTGCATTTAGCGTGCAAATCGAGCCCCGCTAAGTTGTTGATTTTTCATATGAGTGATTTGCATATAAAGTGCTAATCCTCAATACGGCACTCATGCGGAGATCTGGCTGAGTCCGTTCCTGCGGAGGTTGACCGATACCCTTCCAGGTCTTGCCGATTACGAGAGGAAGAACATTCTTATCGATCTTGAACAGCTCGGTGCCATCCGTGTCGAACTCCGAAAAGGCGAGCCGTACGACTACAGGGTCATACTCGTCAATTACAATCATCCGGATGTGCGGGAGTTGAATCCGGGATAGGCATGGCAATGCGGAGGAATCAGGCTTCGCATGATGCACATGTCCGATGTCGAGGAGAGAGTCGCGGGACGGGGCGGGACGATTGCCCTTTCGGTTCTGAAGGAACTTTGCTATACTTTAAGAAGTCGTGATTTGCGGCAGCTTGCAACGACGTAAAACAATAGCTAAATCGCCATCGCGCAAAGAGAGTCCAGGGCCCTCGCCGATCGGCGGAGGCCCTGTTTCATTGAAAGGAGTCCGTTCATGTCCAACTACATCTTTACTTCCGAATCCGTCACCGAAGGCCATCCCGACAAGGTCTGCGACTATATCTCGGATTCCATCCTCGACGCGCATCTCGCGCAGGATCCGCATGCGCGCGTCGCCTGCGAGACGCTGGCGAAGGGAAACACCGTGGTGCTGGCCGGGGAGATCACGTCGATAGCGACGGTCGACCACGTCGCTGTCGTGCGCCGGGCGGTCGAGGAGATCGGGTACACCGATGCGCGCGAACCATTCTGCGCCTCGACCCTGCATGTCCTCCAGATGCTTTCGCAGCAGGCCGCGGAAATCGGCAACGCCGTCGGTAATCACACCGGCGTTGAGAGGGACGGGATCGCCCTCGGTGGCCGTGCGGAAGCCGCGGCGGAGCAGGGCGCCGGCGACCAGGGCATCATGTTCGGCTACGCCACGGATGAAACGCCCGAGCTGATGCCGCTGCCGATACTGCTTGCGCACCGGCTCGCCGCGGCGCTCGCGCGGCACCGGAAGACGGGCGTCGCCTGGCTGCTGCCGGATGCGAAGACGCAGGTCTCGGTGCGGTACGAGAACGACCGTCCCGCGGCGGTCACCGCCGTACTCGTCTCGACACAGCACCGTGCGTCGGTGGAGTGCGGTGGACAGGCGATCCCCGTCACGCAGGACGAGATCCGGCATTTCGTCGCGACGACGCTCCTCCCCGAAGTGCTCGGCGAGTGGAACGACTCCGGACCCGAGCTGATAGTGAATCCCTCGGGGAGTTTCACGCAGGGGGGTCCCTCGGCCGACAGCGGACTGACGGGCCGGAAGATCATCGTCGACACCTACGGTGGTTTCGCCCGCCACGGCGGCGGCGCGTTCAGCGGCAAGGATCCGTCGAAGGTCGACCGCAGCGCGGCATACTTCTGCCGCTGGGTCGCGCGGCAGATCGTGCGCGAGGGCATCGCCCGGCGCGCGGAACTGCAGGTGGCCTATGCCATCGGGCGGGCGGCCCCGGTCTCGATCAAGGTCGACACCTTCGGCACAGGCGACAGCGAACGGGCCGAACGCTTCGTCGGGGATTTCGATTTCCGTCCCGGCGCCATGATCGAACGCCTCGACCTCCTGCGGCCGATCTACCGCGGCACGACGAACTACGGACATTTCGGAAGGCCAGGCCTTCCCTGGGAGGAATAGCAGGGACCGCGGAGGCAGCGGAAGCAGGGCAGCGGAAGCAGGGCAGCGGAAGCGGAAGCAGGGTCAGCAGAGGCAGCGGAAGCAGGGCAGCGGAAGCGGAAGCAGGGTCAGCAGAGGCACCGGGAGCGGAAGCAGGGTCAGCTGAGGCAGCGAGAGCGGAGGCACCGACCCTGGCAGCCGCGATATTGCATCTGTGCGGCATGCTTCGCAACTTGTGCCGTTCGGATAACACAGCTGACAGCGGGAGCCTGCGCCGATGCGCAAGGCGTCGCGCTTCCATTTCTCAAATGCACAGGAGGTACGTATGCGAATTCGAGTTCCCGCCGCACTCATGGGACTGCTGTTCCTCGGCGCCTGCGCGGCGTCGGTCAATCCGGCCTTGCAGACGCGGGTCGTGGAGTGGTTCAACAAGAAGTCATCGTCGTCTTACGATGCGACGACCGCCTTTGTCCGGCCCATGCCCTACGCCGTCGGACAGTATGTCGTCGCCGGCAATACCAGCGGTGAGGACCGCACGATCACCCGCACGGCGCTCGTGGGCAGGGAAGGGGATGCATGGATCATGGAGACGACCTCGCTCAGTTTCTCCGCCGAGACCATGATGCAGATGGCCGTGCGCGGACTGGAGAAGGCGCAGGAAACGCTCAATCCCGACGACATCGACATCGTCTGGATCAAGCTGAAAGACGAGGACGGGAAGGTCCAGACCATCGACGGCATGACCCTGTCGATGGTGAAGGGCACGTACTCGAAAGTGTTGAGCGGCCTCATCGTGAAATTCGATGCCGAACCGAGCACGGCGACGGTACGCGTGCCCGCCGGCACCTTCAACGGCTGCACCAAGGCCACCTCGAGGGTGGAGTCGTTCTTCGGCGACTACGAATCCGAGACCTACCTGCATCCGAAGGTGCCGCTCAACGGAATGGTGCGCGCCGTGTCCAAGGACAGTGATATGGTGACGGAGCTGATCGAGTTCGGCACGAACGCAAAACCGAGCTTTTAATCCGAATATCCTCCCCCGCCGGTGCGGACGGCGAAGCTGCCGACGCGGAGAGCTGCCTCGAGCAGGTCGACGATCTCCGGGATCGAGTGCCCGGCGGTTGACCAGTGCTGCACCGCGGCGATGAATTCTTCCAGCATTTCGACACCGGCCCAGCCCGACGGGGAGCAGGCGATCACGGCGTGCAGGGCGAGGCGTTCGGCCATGCTCAGCACGACGGTACCCGGCGGATTCGAGCGGACGAGACGGACGGTGTCCTTGATGTACTGCAGTCCCGCGGCGATGCGTTCGTCCGTGCCCGGGATCGCGCGCGCGTTGAATGCGAACCGTCCGCCCGCGCGCCGGTAGGCGAGCAGTGCGGGGTCATCGGCTCCGCAGAAGGGACCGCGAAGAAACGCCAGAACGGGAACGGGATCCTCCGGATCCGTCAGGATCCGCAGCGCCTGTTGGAAATGCCAAAGCTCGGGTATGGCATCCGCGGCGGTGACTGCGCAGATGTCGCGGAAAGGGCAATCAACGCAAGTCGCCGGTGAGGACGCGTGCGGAAAACTCCCGGCCGCAAGCGCGGCGGCGACCTGCCCGCGCAGCGCAGGTATTGCGGCCGTGTCCGGGAGCGATCCCTGGACTCCGCCGGGAAGCGCCGAACTGGCGGGCAATGATCCTGTTGGATTCCTCCACGGAGGCGGGGCTTTCACCTCAAGCAGGGATTCGAGAAAAAACGCATAGGGACAGTGCGCAAATAATCGGACAGTGGAATCCGAAAATTCGTCGACACCGCGCCCGGTGCTCCCCGGACCGCAATTCCCATCCCATACGGTAAATGATCCGGCCGCTCGCGCCTCCATCGCGCGCGCGCCTTCGCGCAGCAGCGGATTCCATTCCCGCATTTCCTTCCACACGATATCATGATCGCGCCGCATGCATTCCCCCAGCCATCGTTCAGCCGGTGAGAGTGGCGGAGAAGGAGGCGTCTGCCATCGGTCCGCCCCGGATTCAGAGCCATGCGCGCGTCCCGCGCCCCGTCCCACGGTGAAGCGCACGCGCTGACCGCTGTCGGAGCCCGCGGAACGGCTGGTCACATGCAGATGTCCCGCCATCGGGGATGCCGTCGCGATGGCTTCGCTGCCGGGGGACTGCAGGACCATGAGGAAATGCGATTTCCGGACGAGCGCGTCGATACGCCGCGCCGCCTCGTTCGCTGCGAGCCGGAGATCCTCCGCCGCGAGCACCTGCGCCATCAGTTCCGCGATCCGCGCGAGAGCGAGTTCCTCGCCGGGATAGGCGTCGCGGCAGAGTTCCAGCGCGAGTCTGCGCGCACCGCTTGCGACGGAATGAAGCGAGAGCGTCCCGTCGCTCGCGGGCGCGGGCGTGATCACGAGCAGCTCGACGAGCCACGCGCGGTTCGCCAGTGCCTGATGCAACGCCACGCGCCGCGTTTCGTCCTTCGCCGCCTCCTCACGCAGCTGGTCGATCGAGCGGTCCACTGCATCGAGCAGTGAATCGCGTCCGCTGCCGATGCCGGCCTTGCGCAGGAGGGAGGCCA
Source organism: uncultured Chromatiales bacterium (assembly GCA_964635845.1). Taxonomy (GTDB): domain Bacteria; phylum Bacteroidota; class Ignavibacteria; order SZUA-365; family SZUA-365; genus SZUA-365. The sequence goes on along the minus strand of CAZWNO010000005.1, from coordinate 44,008 downwards.
TCTGCAGGCGTCCCCCACGCACACCTTCGTAGAGGGAATCCTGCGGTGCGGGAATCCCGTCATACATCATGCGAATGAGCTGGGTGCCGTTGCAGCCGTCCGCGATCCACCCGAGCCAGCAGTGCAGCGTGCGTGCGGCCTTGCTGAAGTGCAGGGGCACGCCCGGATCGAAGGTGCAGGGGATGCCGTAGAGCCGTGTGAGTTCGTAGCAGAGCGCGAGCGCGTCCGCGCGCTCCGCGGCGATTTCCGCGGCGTCGAAGCGCAGTCCCTGTGCGCGGAGTGCGCGAAGCGCCGCGCGCAGCTCGAAATTAATTTTCCGCGTGCGGGAACAATCCGGATATGCCATATCGTATAAGCGCGATTCCTGTGTCATGTCCGTTCTGCAGCCGAAGAAATCCAATTCGTGAGAAGATAGGAAATTCTCCGGGACGAATGGAGTTTTAAAACAAGATATACTTGACATACAATATCCGTTTGCTTATACTAGTGGCGTTCGAATCAAAAAATAATTGCTGAAAAATCCGTCGACCGCAGCGTCATGCTGTCCGGGGGCGATGGAAACACGCACCTTGCTGTCCGCCGATTGCGGCCTGATGCACATCGCGCGGCAAAGCCATACACACGGAAACAACATCTTTTTCATGTTCAACCAAGGAGCTGCCATGAAGCGATGGATACGTGTTCAGGTCATGCTGATCACACTCCTCCTTGCTGCCGCCGGTGCGTACGCACAGGTGCCGCAGCCTACATACGTCCCGCCCGATGTGGCCACGCACGGCCTCGAGGCGCACAACGAACATCTCGCCGTGATCGAGACGAACTGCACCGACGTGGCGACAGCGATCGAAATGCGCAACGCCCTCACGCGCAGCGGCGCGCTGGTTTCCCTGATCACTTCTCCGCGGCGCATGCTCGCGTGGGTGCCGCCCGCGGCGCGCGCGGCCGTCGCCTCGACGCGTCTGCAGTCCGCCACCGGCGATCTGTCGGTGCTGTCGGTGTCGTTCACCGGCGAGGAATTCGACCGCAACCGCGGCGCGGATCAGATCGACGCCGAGGAGAACGACGCGGACCGCGCGATCGTCGAGTTTCTCGATTTCATCAAGCGGCCGCTGTCGGATGAGGACCGCGCGCGCATCGCAGCGCGCGAGAAGGAAGTCGAAGCGATGCTTCCGACGATCGAGCGCAAGGAATGCACGAGCCTTCTCGAGACAAACGAAGCGCCGCCCTACGAGATCATCGGCGGCATGCCCGCCGTGGGAGGCGAGGAGGATCAGACGCTTCGCCGCACGCGCCTCAACGGCTACATCATCCACACCAGCTTCTTTCTCGAGAGCCAGTCGGGCAGCGGATCGTGGAACTGGGATCCGACGGTGTACAACCGCTACCGGAATTTCTACATCGTAGGAATGAACTACTGGGTGAGCTTCGCCGCACGCTACGGGAAAACCATCACGACGTGGTGGCGTCTGTACTCGCCCTACAGCTCCGTCACGCAGATCAACGGCGAACCGGTGAACGTCGGCGAAAACGGATTCATTCCCACCATCGTCCTGCGTCTGCAGTCCATCTCCATCTGGAACTTCCCGCCCTCGTGGGCGAACATCGACATCGGCGTGGAGTACTGCTGGTGGTACAACAAGAACATCCGCGAGAACTACGGCGCCGACGACGCCATCTGCGGATTCATCGCCTACAAGCCCAGTGGGGACGAAGGCATCTGGCCGCACGCGAAGGTGATCTCATGGAATAACGGCGACCGCGAGGGCGTCTATTTCACGTTGGACACGCAGTACTGGCAGTGCGAACTCGATCCCTTCGAACTGCCGATGCGCAACGTGATCGCGCATGAGATCGGACATCTCTGGGGATCTCCGGATGAATATCGCGATGACAATTGCGGATTCACCTATCGCAACATCCCGAATATCAACTGCCAGACCACCCATGCCGCGTACGAACGCCCCGGCTTCAACATGCGCGGGTGGGACGGCATCATGGTCGAAAACTACATCCAGGGCAACAGCACCGCCACGCCCGTGCATGCGGGCGTCGTCTCCGAAGCGGAAACCGCGCCCGTGCGCATCTACAGCAGCACGCCGACCGCGATACAGCTCTCGTTCAGGAACTGCGACAACATCCGCACGCAGAACATGACGACGCCGATCGGCGTCGCTGTGGACTTCGACTACTGCCATCGCGTCGTCGCGCCGGCATCGGTGATCAAGAGCGGGCAGACCTGGTACTTCGATCACTGGGAAGTGACGCGCGAGAGCGGCTCGGTCAGCAACATCGACTACTACGCCAACGAGCTTCCGTCCAACGCGTACAGCTCGTCCTTCGCCAATCCCGCAAAGGACATACGGGCCGTTTATACAAATAGTCCTCCAGACATCTTCTCGGTCAACAATACACTCGAGGCGCATATTGCGCCGATGGGGACCTCGGCGACGCCGAATCCGGGCATCGCACTCAAATGGCGCAACCGGTACAACATGAGCGATGTGACGACCATCATCGAATACGAGGCCTCGGCGGGCAACTGGAAGCCGCTGACCGGTAGCCACATGGTGCTCGGACCGTTTAGCGTCCCGATCGGCCAGTGGACCGGCGTGCATATCTACGCGGTGCCCAATGCCACGGGAAGCGGCTCGACGACCATCCAGGCCAGCAAGCTGTATCGTTTCCGCATCGTGGGCGAATTCAACACCAATCGCGGCACGCCCTCGGCCATCGCAGCGGTGACCACACGGCCCGCTTCGCCGCAGGATACGGTGTACTGCTACGATCCGAACGAGCCCAACAGTCTGGCGAGCCCCAAGCTGCTTCCGTCATCGGGACCCGGCATGACCGAGTACTCGCTGAAGGGCGCCATCCCCATCACCGGGATCGCCGGCGAATTCAGCTGGTACATCCCCATCAACGACTACTACCGCGTGACCGTGATCAACGTCTCGAGCCTGCTCTTCGGCGAGCGTCTCACGTTCAAGCTCCGCGTCAGGGACGGATCGGATTTCAAACCGAAGCTCCGCGCGCAGCGCGTCGGCACGGCCACGCATATCAACGCCTCGGTCAGCGGCGGCGTGCATACGCTGCATCTGACCAGCGACGGGGAATACATCATCAAGGTCGAATCCGACATGAGCCAGACGATCAGTTTCGATTTCGTCAACCGCACGGGCGGATATTTCGGATTCGGCGAGTATGAAATGACGGTCGAGCGCACGCAGGTCGAGCCGCAGCTCAAGACGCCGTGCTTCGACTGTCTGAAGCTGCTGGTGGTCAAGCCCTTCCCCGGCGAAATCATCATGAAGCCGCATCCGACGTTTGATCTCTTCAACCGCGGCATCAATCCGATGACCCCGGTGATGTTCGACATGCACTACCAGGTTCCGCCCGGATACATGTTCCTCGGCTTCGGCGGGAGCTTCGGCAACCTGCCGAACAATCCGACACGGATGGATCTCGGTTCGAATACGCCTCCGGGCGAGTATGAAGTCTATCCGATCATTCAGCCGATCGATCCGGCGACCGCCGAACTCGTGGTGATTCATCCCGAAGGTCCCGGCGGTCCACTGGATGTCCGCACGAGCGGGCCGATCGGTTCGGTGCTGATGGCCGAGGCGAAGCCTCCGACCGGATTCACCTTCGTCGGCTGGGGCGGGGACACGACGGGGACGACCAACCCGATTCCTGTCACCATGTGGCGCAGCAAGCGGCTGATCGCGCATTACCGTCCCGTGCCCTGCCAGCCCGAACCCATGACCGCCTGGCGGCATCAGCTGCTTCTCCGCAACGCGCGGCAGAACGACGTCGCGCTCGACTACGGCATGGCAAGCGGCGCGGGCGACGGCCTCGAAGCCGGTCAGCCCGACCTGCCGCCGATTCCGCCTCCCACGGCCCTCGACATCCGGTGGATCAACATCACCGGATCGCAGGGAAGCACGACCGATCTCCGTGCGATCAAGAGCACGCACACCTATCAGGGCCGCGTGCAGACCGGCGGCACGGCTCCCGTCACCATGACCTGGGCGCCCCCCGTGGCCTCTCCCAATGCGAGCTACACACTGAAAGTGCAGGGCACGCCGGGTTCGATCGACCTGCGCACGGCGTCGAGCTTCGAGTTCACGGACGAGGGGACGTACATCTTCACCGTGGAGGTGAAGGAGCCGTCGTGTCCCGAGCCGACGAAGGAAAACGAAGTCGTGGTCACGCCGCTGGGCACGAACAACCGCGACTGGCCCTGCGTCGAACTAAAGCTGCGCATCACGCGGCGGTCGACAGGTGAGATCCTTCCGTACTACGACCCGTACTTCCTGAACTTCAACGAACGCTTCGGCGACGGATCGGTGCGTCCGATGCGCCTGTCCAGCTTCCGCCAGATGGACTCGATGCTCATCGTCCAGCTCTGCGGCGATCCCGGAAACGACGATCCGAACCGTGAGGTGGAGATCGTCAACGACAACGAGGACGACGACGATCAGAAGCCGGACACGCTCAAGGTCCGCATTCCACCCCCCATCCCCACCGGGAACGGAGATCCGGAGCGGTTTGTCCTGAAATCCAGCGGTGACTGGGAAATGGTCTCCACTCCGCTGCTGCTCAAGGAGCCGCAGGTCGATGTGATCTTCAACGATCCCAACCTCCGCCTCTACGGCTTCGATACGCAGATGGGCTCCTACGTCCCGGCGTCCGAGATGGAATTCGGCAAGGGCTACTGGATGAAATCCGAGTCGCTCGAGGCGATCTTGATCGGGCTTTCGCAGCCGAGCTACGAGTGGGACGGTCTCAACGGGATCGGCGAACCCGCCGGCTTCGGCTGGAACATGATCGGATCGATGTTCAAATCCGTCGCGCTTCCGGCCGTGCAGGTCACTCCTGCCGGCGGCATGAAGGCCGTCTTCGGCTGGGATCCCTCGCAGGGTTACATCGTTCCGTCGAGCATCGAACCCGGCCGCGGGTACTGGGTGCGTGTCGATCCCGGCACGAAACTCAAGATGGCCATCAGCTCCGCCACGGGCGGCGGCGCCGAAACCGCGTATCGCAAGACGGTGAACACGCTCGACATCGCCACGTTCCTCACCGTGGAGGATGCCTCGGGCGCCGCGCGCACGCTGTATGTGACCGGCACCGATCTCGCACCGGCCGAGCGCGATCACCTCGCGCTGCCGGCCGCACCGCCAGCGGGCGTCCTCGACGTGCGCAGCGGGGAGGGCTCTTCCTTCCTCTTTGGCGGTGACAATCTCGTGCATCTCCGCGGCGACGGACGCCTGCTGCTGTCCACTCCGGTGGCATCGGCGCGCGTGCGCATCGAGGTCCGCGACGAGCAGGACAGGCTGCTGCACACCTTCACGGGTGCGGCCGGCGATCAGCTGCTCGTGGATGTCAACGGCACGCGCACGCTCAAGCTGCGCGCCACCGTGTCCGCCGCGGCCGCGGAGTCGCATGCCCTCGGCAGCAACTATCCCAATCCCTTCCGCCTCGCTTCCCGCACGTACATCCCGTACATGGTGAGCGAAGAGGGAGTCGTACGCCTCGCCGTGTACGACATGCTGGGGCGCAAGCTCCGCACGCTCGTCGATGACGCGCAGGCCGCGGGGACCAAGCTCGCCGCATGGGACGGTCTCGACCAGAACGGCGATGCCGTGCCGGCAGGCATGTACACCTACCGCCTCGAAACCGCGGCCGGTACCGTTTCCCGTACCCTGACGATCGTCAAGTAAAAGGAGAGCACAGCAATGAAACCAACCCGAATCATCCTGCTCGTATTCCTGGTGCTGGCCGCGCAAGCGGCCGCCCAGGAGTACAAGGGCATCACGCTTGAAATGACCGTCAACAACAACGCGGGACGCGAGCAGGTGCTCGCGCTCGGTCTCCGCGAGGGCGCCACGTCGGGACTCGATCCCATGCTCGACGAGGCAGAACTGCCGCCGCAGCCGCCCAACGAGATCTTCGACGCGCGCGTGGTCAGCACGCCGGGCAAATCCCAGCTCGGACTCGGATCCCTGTCGGATTACCGCGACCTCGGTACCGGCACGGCTGACATTCAGGAGACTTTCACCATCGCGTATCAGGCGGGCATCAACGCCACAGGCGTGACGCTGAGCTGGAGTCCCGAACTGCCGGGACGTATCCGCGCGATCGTCATCGACGGTGAGGATCAGGCCGGGAAGACGAGCTACGAAGCGGCGTTCGCCAGCGGACAGATCATCGTCGAGGTGACCTTCAATCCGAGTCCCCTGACCTTCGAGGCGAATCCGAATCCCCTCCTCTTCGACGCGAACAACCGCGATCCCCTGCCCTCGAAGACGCTGACGATCATCCCGAGCGGCGACGTCAACGCGGCGTGGAATCTCTCCACCGACGCGGACTGGATCACCATCGAACCGGAGGAAGGCGCGGGCCAGCAGACCGTGCAGGTGACCATCAACACCCGCGCGCTGCCCGAGGGGACCTACGACGGCACGATCTACGTGCGTTCGCTGATGCAGCAGGGGCAGCTCGACGTGCCGGTGCAGCTGACTATGGTCGTCGGCGTCGCGGACTCCCCGATGCCCGGCACGCTCTATCTCGGACAGAATTATCCTAATCCCTTCGGCGCATCCGCCCCGGGAGGAAGCCTGTCCACGCGTATCGATCTCGAGCTCGGCACTCTCCGGGCTGTCGACGCACCGAGCCTGCATGTCTATGACATGCTCGGCAGGGAGGTCATGGACCTGTCCGACCGCCTGCAGCTGCGCGACGGCCGTCAGTCCGTCAGCTTCGACGCGGCTGCGCTTCCCGGAGGCATGTACACCTACACCCTGCGCTACGCGGATGTCCTCCGCACGCGCAGCATGATACTCACGAAATAATCACACGCCCGTCAAGGAGGCACTCCGGGATCCGTCCGCACCCGATACTGCGCGGATCCCGGAGCCTTGCCGCCCGGGGTACTCCACTTCGCACAATGGATGATATCGCAATGAAACGCCCGGTACTTCTTTTTCTGATTTGCCTGTCCCTCGCAGCCTCGCCGCAGGCATTCGCCCAGTACAGCGCAGTGAACTCCGTGCTCTCGCTCGACGGCGCAAGCTTCATTTCCGTTCCCTCCGGTCCGGTGCTCAATGCAGACCTGACCATCGGGGGCGCGGTCAGCATCAGCGCGTGGGTGCGACCCACCACGAACGGAACGCCGATGACCATCGTCGGCAACAACTGGGCCGCGGGGTACTGGTTCGGCGTGAATGCACAGGGACGTCTGCGCTACTGGCCGAACGGGCAGGGGAATTTCGAAAGCCAGGCCATCGTTCCGCTCAACGTCTGGACGCACGTCGCGGTCAGCTTCGATGTGTTCAAGAACGATCTCCGGTTCTACATCAACGGCGTGCTCGACCGTCAGCTCAATCCCGGACAGACATTCATGCAGTACAACACCTCCGACCTGCGCATCGGCGCGGACCGGCAGGGCGCGAGTCCCGACTACTACTGGACCGGCCAGCTCGACGAGGTGCGGATCTGGAACACGAACATCGACTTTTCGACCGCCGAGGGTCAGCTGTTCCGCATTCCCCTCGAGACCACAGGCGGCCGTTTCGGCCGCTTCATGCGCGGCGGCTGGCGCTTCAACGGTAACGCCCTCTCCGTGAACGGCCTCGTCGACGGCGCTCCGGTGGGAACACCGCTGTACATCGCGGCGCCCGATCCGAACATCTACGAACGGATCGGCCTTCAGCTTCGGAACGGAGCGAACGACGGGGATCATGTCACGGTCCCGCACGCATCCGCGCTGTCGCTGACGCAGAACTTCACGCTGGAGTGCTGGGTCCGTCCGACGGCAGGCGGACATACGCAGTATCAGACCTTCATCTCCAAAGGTTCTTATGCGAAGAATACCTGGAGCTACTGGCTGGGACTGAACAAGACCAACGGGAAAGTGCGCTTCATCCCGACGGGCAACTGGAGCCTGAATCTCGAGAGCAACGCGGCCATCCCGCTGAATGCGTGGACCCATGTCGCCGCCCGCTTCGAACAGAGCGGCGGGGTGCATCGCGCGACGATCTTCATCAACGGCCTTCCGTCGGGGAGCATGAATTTCGCGCAGCCGGGCGTCGCCAACGCAGAGGAGCTCCTTATCGGATGCAGCGACATCCGCAGCGTCGGCACGATCGCGTACGGATTCGCAGGCACCATCGACGAAGTGCGGATGTGGAATGTTGCCCGCGGCGATCAGGAGATCGCGGACCATCACCGCATGGAATTCAACGGACCCCTGCCCGGCCTGCTCGCATGTTACCGGCTCGACGGCGATGACTTCGACCTCTCGGGCAACGGGCACGACGGGACCGGCAGCTTCCGCAGCGGCTCCGACGCCCATTACGTCAGCACGATCTCGCTCCCGTCGCTCGCGTCAGTCGCGCTCACGAGACCTCTCGGCGGCGAAGTCTGGAAGATCGGCGACACGGAAGAAATCCGCTGGAACGCGGCGGGACTGATCGACGTGCGTCTCGAACTTTCGCGGGACGGGGGACAGACCTTCACCGAAGTGCTTGCGCCATCGATACCCGCTTCACCGGCAGTGTTCGACTGGGTCGTGACCGGGCCCGAGACCACCGGCGCGGTCGTGCGCGTGCGTCCGCCCTCGACGACGGTGCTGACGGACGAGAGCAAGGCTTTCGAGATCCAGGATCCCGTACCTGTGCTCTTCGTGCAGCCGCGGCAGCTGGTCTACACAGCGTCCGAGAACGGGCCGCTCCCTCCGGCGCAGTCCTTCCAGCTTCTCAACACCGGCGGCGCCCTGCTTTCCTGGACCGCGCAGAAAACCAGCGCGCAGTGGTACGACCTATCCGCCACTGCCGGCACGGCGAATCAGGATTCGGTGCAGGTGCAGATCAACACGACGACGCTGCCGGTGGGCACCTATACCGACAACGTGATGATCGGAGGGAACGCGATAAACGCACCGCAGTACGTGAACATCCGGCTGAACATCGTGCCGCTGGTGTCCTACGCGGTGTCGGGCACGGTGAGGACCGACGCGGGCGCTCCCGTCGAGGGAGTGAAAATCGTCGCGTCCGGCCCCGTCGAGCAGAGCGCGTACACCGATCAAAACGGCGATTACCAGATACCGGGGCTGGTCGCGGGCGATTACCTGATCGTGCCGGTGAGCCCCTATTTCAGCTTCACGCCGCAGGAAACGTTCGTCAGCCTGACAGCCAACCGTACCGGTGTGGATTTTCTCGCGCGCCAGAAATCGGGCAGCGTCGTTGTCCGTTACGACGCGGGATGGAATCTGATCTCGCTGCCGCTTCAGCCCGCGCAGAACGACGTCGCCACGCTGTTCCCCGATGCCGACGGGAAGGCCTACGAATATGAGCCTTCGCTGGGATACCTCGAAGTGACGACGCTCGAGTACGGCAAGGGCTACTGGGTGAAATTCTCCAAATCCGATTCCGTCGTGGTCCTCGGTTTCCTGCACAGTACGCTCGATTTCCCGGCGCAGGATCAGTTCGGCGGCTGGAACCTCATGGGCGCGCCCAGCGGTCCCGCCTCCATAGCCGGCATCGTGCAGAATCCCGCCGGCGCGCTGCTCGTGGTCTACGCCTACGATCCCGCGCTGGGGTACTTCGCTCCCGCCGACGGGATGCTTCGTCCGGGCCGCGGGTACTTCGTGAAGGTGAATACCGATGCGCTGCTGCACGTCGTGGGACTCGCGTTCGCGCCGGGGGATGGAAGACATGACAAATGACAAATGACAAGATGGAAAGATGACAAGATGACAAGATGACAAGATGACAAGATGACAAGATGACAAGATGAAGAGGGTTGACCTGAAGTAATCTGCTGTTTGTCGTTTGTCATCTGGAATTTTTTAAAGTGAGCATGGTGTCCGATATTCCGGTTTCCCGGAATCGAGGGCACCATGTTTCGTTTCATAGCAGTTTCCGTGATGCTGGTGATTGCCGCGCCATCGCTGCGCGCGCAGGGCTCGCTGACGCTCGACGGATCGCACCGGATGCGCTACATCGGTTGGGACGCAGGATTGTGGGGTGGGGAGGGGAGCCCGGTGCAGTGCCTCCTCAACCGGACGCGTCTCGGCGCGACCTGGCGTCCCTCGGCCGCACTGGAATTGCGTGTCGCGCTGATGAACGAATTCACGAACTGGATCGAATATCCGACGAAACGGGATTTCATGTTCGATGAGATCGTATTCGAGCATCTGTACGCCCGCTGGCGCGACACACTGGGAATACCGGTCGAGGCGACGGTCGGCCGGCAGGACATGCGTCTCGGCGACGGTTTCCTGATCATGGACGGGAGTCCCCTCGACGGTTCGCGCTCGCTGTATGTCAATGCCGGAAGGCTGGATCTCGAACCCTGGCCGCGGCAGCGCGTTACGCTTCTGTACCTGCGTCAGCCCCGGAGCGACACGATGCTCCCGATCATCAACGACCGTGCGCGCGCGTTGGCGGAATATACGCGCCGGATCTGGGGGGTGTATTTCGCTGGTGGACCGTACGACACGAATGTCGACACCTACATCCTCGCGTCGCGCGGACCGTACAAACCCTGGCAGCCTCGCGGAGGCGAACATCCCCTGGAACCAGGGGACGTGAGCGCGCTCACTACCGGTGTGCGGATCGATGAACGATTCTCCGCGCACTGGCGGCTCCGCGCGGAGGCGGCATATCAACGCAGCGAACGGCAGTCGGATGCGCGCGGTGCTATCGAAATTGTGACCGACCAGTCTGGTTTCCATGCGGATCTCGGCTGGTCCTCGGCGACAGCGGACGGGAAGGATCCGGGGAATCT
>CAZWNO010000005.1:0-33210 GCA_964635845.1 uncultured Chromatiales bacterium | reverse complement strand
GTACGCGCCGGATTCTTTTCCTATTCGTTCGACTGGGAGCCCCTGCTCGGCCGCTGGCCGATGTGGAACGAGTCGGTGGCGTTCTCCCGCGGAATTCTCGAAGCGCCGGCATACTGGTCGAACATCCGCGCGCCCTTCCTTGAGTGTTCCGTGCAGCCGCTCGAGGATCTGCGACTCGTCGCCGGACTGCAGCGGCTCCAGCGGATACGGCGGTCCGCGGACGACGATGCGTCAGGCAGCCTGCAGATCGGCCATCTGCTCACGCTCTGGCTTTTCTGGAAACCCGTGCCGCGTCTCGCCGCGCATCTGATGGTCGAACGCATGTGGTACGGCGGCGCGTATCTCGTGGAAAACAATTACCGGATGCCGAATTCCTATTTCTGGGGAAGGGTGGAGCTTCTGTACACCCTGCCGGGATGGCAGTTTCAGGATGCCGGAATGGAGAGATGAATGAGTGCCGTTCACCGGGAGCATTCTTCCCTTGTCATTGTCCGAAAGAAAAAGTATCATCGTGAAATATATTCACCAGATTCGCAGCCGTATCGTCGTTTGATCCGCTTTCTGTTAATACTATGCGTAGCCGCACCGCTGTCGGCTGTCCTCACGCATTCCACATCGGCTCAGCCGGTGGGTCAGTGGAAGGAACAGTCGATCGAGGTCCCGGTGCGCAGTCTCATGGGCGTATCCATGGCCGACACGGGCACGGGCTACGCGGTCGGCGATGTCGACGTCATCGCGCAGCAGACCGGCATTCTGGTGAAAAAGCCGGGCGATCCGACATGGCGTACCGTCCCGGCCGGCGTCTTCAGTCCGCCGCTGACAATCGCACTGACCTCCTGGGCGCAGGACGTACACGCGATCCCGAATACCTCCATTGCGTTCATCTCCTGGCGTGACGACTACCGGAGCCTCGTCTACAAGACAATCGACGGGGGGGCGTCGTGGTTTTCCGTCTCCCCGCTCAATCCGATTCTGTACGGCATCCGGTATGCCATCAACTTCATCGATGAACGGGAAGGGATTATCGTCGGGGAAGGTCCCGGGCGTGTGCATCGCACGCTCGACGGCGGGGTGAGCTGGAAGAGCTTCACGATTCCGGTGAATCCTCCGCTGACGGATGTCAAGCACAGCGGCACGTACTGGATGGTGGCCGGCGGCGAAAATTCCATTTTCCGCTTCAATCCTCTCAGTCAGCGATGGTTCGATCTGTCGTTCACCCATTCGACGGAATACTTTCCGACGCATATCAAGATCCACTTCATCAATGACGACTACGGGTATCTGTGCGGATTCAACCAGAATTCGCCGGCGCACATGCTCAAGACCACCAACGGCGGAAGGGACTGGACGCCGGTACAGAGCCAGCCGCCTTTCAATTCGAATCCCGAAGGACACAAGGGCATCTGCTTCTTCGACACCCTCAAGGGCTGGGTTTCGAGCGGTGCGGACGAATTTGCCTACACCGCCGATGGCGGGTATTCCTGGACGAAGTACGTGCCTGTGATTTTCGGCGGGAAATCCTATCCGCCGGTCAACAAGATGATTTTCCTGAACGAGGCCTTCGGCTGGGCGGTGGGCGGCGTGCAGCGCAACAGCGGCTACCCCAGCGTTTCCTCCGGCTGGATCATGAAATGGACGGGGACGCAGAGACCGGACATCACCACGACGCCCACGGCGGCGTCTTTCGATACGATGGCCTGTCAGACTTCAAAGGATATACTCATCCCGATATACAACTCCGGCTCCGGCAACCTGTCGATCGCCTCCGGGGGCATCACTTTCAATTCCCCGATCTTCTCCCTCCGCAACGTCACCTGGCCCATCAACATCCCCCCCGGCGGGATGATTGAACTGGAAGTGCGCTGGGAACCGGGTCCGGATGAATTCGGGCTGATTCCCAGCGGCAGTCAGATGTCCATCACGAGCAACGACGCGGAGCATTCGCCGTGGAATGTGCTGCTGTACGGCGACCGCATCATCTCACGGCTCGTACCGGTCGGCACCGCCCTGACGTTTCCTCCGGTCTGCAGGGGCGAACGCAGCGAGGCCACGTTCAAGGTGGATGTATTCGGCAATCTCGCACCCACGATCACGAACATCGAGATCTTCAGCGACCGTGGGAAGCTGGAATTGCTCTCGCACATGATCGGTGACCGGATCCTCGGCCCGGATTCCCTGCGCTTCGCAATCAGCAGCGACAGGGCCGGCGTCATCACCGGCAATGTCCTCGTGACCGCGGGAAATCCACTGTGTCCGCAGCTCATCGCCATCCCCTTCTCCGGTCGGATCCAGAGCAACTCGATGGAGATGACGCCTGCAGTGGTGCAGTTCAAGGATATCTGTGTCGGTGAGAATGTCGTCGAGTACGTGCAGCTGAAGAATATCGGCACTGTGCCCGGCCGAATCCGGGAGTTCGCGCAATTCGGCGGCGATTCCGTCTTCACGCTCGAGGTGGACACGGCACTCAGCATCGAGGACGGCCAGTTCGTGCAGCTCGCCCTGCGATACCATCCTCGCAGCGCGGATTCACTGAGCACGGTCGCGCAGTTCCGGTTGGTGTTCTCGCCCTGTGCCGACACCGTGACTCTCGCCTGTTCCGGCCGGGGAGTCGAAGCGTTCATGGAATTCGACGCCGATTCCGTTCTCGTCGTTGGTCCCGCACCGCTCGATCGGGAAATTACATCCATCGTGCCGCTGCGCAACACCGGTTATCTCCAGACGGAACTCGACGAAGTGTGGTTCGATCCTCCCGTACCGGGACTGCAACTGACCGCACCCGCGGGACTCCCTCTGCGGATCCGTCCGAAGAACAGCGTCGAGGTCGGCTTCTCATATCAGGCGACGAGCGTGGACAGCGTCTGGACCACCCTGCACGCCCGCTGGTCCGATCCCTGCGGAGGCAGCATCATGCAGCGCGTGCTCCTGATCAGCGACGAGATGCCCATCGTCGAGGTGCAGGATGCCCTGATCTTCGAGACACAGACCTGCGAAGCCGAGGTCCTGGACAGCGTGCTCGTGCACAACGAGGGGCAGAAACCGCTGGCGCTTCTCACGGCGCAGATCGAGGGGAGCAACGCCGCGCATTTCCGAGTGGTGGGTCCGAAACTGCCGATCACCATCGATCCGGGGAACGCCGCCTGGATATATCTCGCATACGACGCGCCGGTCAACGGAGGAAGCAGCGCCACGCTCGTTCTCGGACACAATGATCTCACGGTGCGAGGCGTGAGCCGGATACAGCTGAGCGGACGGAAGAAAGTGCAGACGCTCACCGTCGTCGGCGACACGCTGATGCTGCTGCAGCTCTGCCGTGACGTGCAGGGTTCGCGCCGCTTCGTCCTCCGCAACGACAACAATGAGGTCCTGCTGCTCTCGAGCGCCGACCTGATGCGGGGGAGCCCGTTCGCGACCCTGCGATCGAACTCCATCCCGACGAACGTCCCTCCGGGCGGAACCTTCGACCTCTGGGTCGACGTGACCCTGCCGCTCGATACGACCATCGCGATCGAGGTGCGCGTGATCACCGATCCCTGCCGCGCGGTGTACATGCTTCGCTTCCGGGCCGGCGTCCCGGTGCCGCTGCTGACCGTTCAGCCCGATCCGCTGGTGCTGGGCACTCTGCCGATCACCGATACGAGCGCTGTCGCCGTCCGCCTGCGCAACAGCGATTCGATCGACGTCGTCGTGGATTCGCTGATCCTGCGTGGCGCGACGCCCTCGCTGTACCTGCTGCAGCAGCTCACGGCGCCGCGTACGCTGCGGCCGGGCGAGTCGCTCGCGGCGGATCTGAAGATCCGGCTCGCCAAGGACACCGGTGCGGTGAGCGGCGTGCTGTGCGCCGTGCTTTCGTCCCCGTGCCCCGACACCATCTGCTTCGACATCGCCGCCAGGTTCATCGGCACGCCGTTCGCCTTCTCCGCCGATACCTTGCGCTATACCTTCGCGTTCTGTGACAGCCTGCTCTGCGACAGCGTGCGGATTGTCAACGCGCTCACGATTCCGCAGCTGCTGCTGCCCGCCGTAAGCAATACCGCGGTCTTCTCCGTGGAACCCGACACCGCCGTGCTGCTCGAAGCCGGGGAAGGGGCGAGCTTCCGCATCTGTGCGCGGAAACCCGTGCCGACACTCGCCCGCGGGGAACTGCTGCTGCAATCCAACGCCGCGCCGCTCACCGCCGTGGCGCTCGTCGCGCTGCGCGAAGATCGGGAATTGACCATTCCCGACACCGTGGACGCTGGAAACATTCCCTTCTGCGAAGCCGAGCGCGTCTTCTCCGTCCCCATCGGCAACGGCAACGGACTGGAAGAGCATCTCCTCGAGCTGCGCAGCAGCGACGGCGCATTCGTTCCCGAGACAGCTCTTCCGCGCACCCTCGGCGCGTATGCGGCGGACACGCTGCGCATCCGTTTCCGTCCGGCGGGACCGGGTGTGTACACGGCCACGCTGACGGTGCGGAGCCGCAGCGGCGCCTGCGAGCGTACGACGGTCGTACAGCTGACCGGCCGCGCCGGTGAAGAGTACATCGAGGCCACGCCGTCGACGCTGCTGTTCGCCAACGTGGTCGCTGGGACAGCGCAGTCGAAGACGATCAACATCTTCAACCGGGACATGCAGGGCTTGCGGCTCGCGGCGATCGCGCTGCAGCCGGCGGCACAGTTCTCCGCCGCGACCGCTCTCCCGAAGGACATCGCCGCGGGATCGTCAGCCGATATCTCCGTCGTGTTCCAGGCGGACACTGCGGGAAGCTATTTCGGGTCGCTGTGTCTGATTTTTGACCGACCCTGTGCCGACACTGTCTGTATAGCACTCGAGGGTGTCGCCGTCGAAGGGGATCTCGTCTTTTCTCCGCCGCAGCTGCATTTCGACTCACTGGCATACTGTCAGGAGGAGATCGATACGGTGACGCTGCACAACACCGGCGGCGCGCCGGCCCTGCTCAGGAGCGCGAACATCAACGGATCCGGCGCCGCGGGATACACGCTGCTCAATCCGCCGGCACCCGACGAACCGGTGGCGGCCGGTGGATTGCGGCTGTTCATCCTCCGATTCCGCGCAGCGGATGTGCCGGACGGCAGCGCGACGGCAGCGCTGTTCGTTACGACCGATGCGCCGGACCAACCCGTGCTCGAACTGCCGCTGTTCGCGACGCGCGTGCGATACGAAGCGCCGCAGGATATCATCATGAATCTCGGCCAGCTTCTGCTGGGGAGTCCGGTCAGCATCGACACGGCGATCATCAACGTCGGTGACGCGGCAGTACGGCTCGATGGAATCCTGATGCATGCCGATTACAGCTACCAGGGCCGTGCATTTCCGTACACGCTTCAGGGGCGGCAGCGCAGTCCGCTGGCGCTGCGTTTCCTGCCTTCCCGCGAGGGATCCCTCGACGACACGATCCGGATTCCGCTCGGTCCCTGCGGGGGTGAGTTTCATCTCATCGTGCGCGGAACGGTACTCCGGCAGTTCGTGCAGAATAATCTCGACTTCGGCGACGTCCCGATCTGCGAGACCCGCAGCGGACTCGTATCGCTGTTCAACAACGGGACCACGCCGATCGAGCTGCGGAGCATCCAGCCCTCGGGTTCCCGCGCAGCGGCGTTCCGCATCGAAAATCTTCCGACCTTGCCCTATGGGCTCGATCCGGGCGCACAGCTCAACCTGACGATCAGTTTCACCCCGCTGGCGGGCGTCGTCGGATCCTACGACGTGCAGCTGATCACGGAGGTGCTGCTCGACGGACAGCTCGTCGTCTTCCAGTCAGACCTCCGTGCGACGGTCCGCGACGGCGGAATCGCGTTCGCCGACACGACCTTCCTCGGCAGCGGACAGCTCGGGACCGAATACACGGGCACGCTGCTCGTCGGACGCAACACCGCGTCGTTCACAGTGCGTATCGAGGAGATCATCGTCGCGTCTCCGCAGCTCCGCCTGATCTCCGCATCACCCGCGGTACCGGTGGATATCGCACCCGGCGACAGCATGACCCTCGCGCTGGCATACACGCCCGACCGTCTCGGACGCGCGGGCGACAGCATCCACATCCGCTACGGGGCGCCCTGCGAAACCACGCTGGCGGTACCGATCTCGTACGAAGGCTACGGTGATCTGCTGCCGCTGACAGTCCGCGCCGGCACGGTTTCCGGCGCGCCCGATGACACGGTCGACATTCCGCTCCTGCTCAGCCGCGACATCACCGGATTGAACATCCGCGAATGGCATGCCGGCCTGCGGTTCAATGCGAGCATGCTCTATCCTGTGGCCGTGACGGGGATCGGCACCTTGTCAGAGGGCATGCAGCTCACCTTCGATCACGATCAGGCCGAGGGCGTGGCGACCATCAACGCCACCGGCGGGAGGCTCTCCGGCAGCGGAGACCTACTCGCCGCACTGCGCTGCCTGGTACTGATCGGCAACGACAGTGTGACTGCGCTGCAGCCGGAGGCGGCGAGCTTCGCGCATCCCGCCGTGGTGGTCGAACTCCATGCGCCGGGCCGATTCACGCTCGATGGCTACTGCTTCTCCGACGGGCGACGCCTGCTCGGGCGAACGGCCGGGCTGCAGATTGCTCCGCCGCTCCCGAATCCCGCACATGCGACGGTCCGCCTGCGTTACGTGCTTCCGCGTGACGGCGAATACACGCTCGTGCTTTTCGATGCACAGGGACGCATCGCCGCGATGATCGAGGAAGGGAATACCCGTGCCGGACAACGCGAGGCACTGGTCGACTGCTCGCGTCTGCCCGCGGGTACGTATGTCGTCCTGCTCCGAAGCGGCGAGGGAGCCGCGACGGTAAAATTGACTGTCGTCCACTGATATCCGTCCGATTCCGGCAAGCACCTAAGCTGAGGCCCCGCCCGCAGCCTCATCGCGCTTCCCCCTTGCATCACATAAGCGGCTGGAGTATATTTAAGTTCGTTTTTTTTGTAATACAGGAGAATCATGCCCCAGCACAAGTCCGCAGAGAAGCGCATGCGCACGTCAGAACGCCGCCGCGCTTACAATCGAATGAACAAGTCCCGGATGAAGAATGCCCTGAAGGATCTGCGCAGCACGACCGAAAAGGCCGTCGCGGAACAGAAATACAAGGAAGTCTCCGCCATACTCGATCGCCTCGCAACGAAGGGCATCATTCACAGCAATACCGCTGCGCACAAGAAGTCGAGACTCGCGAAGTTCGTCCACAGCCTGGGATAATCATCGGTTATTCGCCCTTTCGCAGCGGCGGAAGAGCACGGACAGGCATGGCCGGCATGCCTGTCTGCGACAGCAGCCGAAACCCTATGGAGCCTCCGAGTAAAAGCCCCGCCCCGCACTGCTTCCGGTTTGATGGAGTACATCCGTCATGACCAGCTCGCCGGTACTCGATACCATCCTCTTTTTCCTCTCCCTTCTCGCCGCGACGCTGATTTCCGTCGCGGAGTTCGCCATCGCCTCTGCGTCGCGCAGCCGCCTCGAACAGATGGCGGAGCACGACGACCGCGCGGCGAAAGCGGCGCTGCATCTGAAGGACAACGATGAAAGTTTGCAGGGAGCCACGCAGATCGCGACGCTCTTCCTGATCATCTTCTCGAGTCTCCTCATCACCCCCTCCGTGCGCGCATGGGTGGTGCCACCGGCCGGCGCCGTCGAACAGGGCTGGCTGTTCAGCCTGCTCGAGCTCGGCGTTTCCGCGGTCGTCGCGCTGCTGCTGGCCGGCGTGTTTCTCGTCATCGTCCATCTTTTCGCCAAGTCCCTCGGAGAGCGGTACGCCGACGCGCTTGTCCTGAAGGTTTCGGGCAGTATGCGCGTGCTCGTGCAGGTGCTGCGCTTCCCGCAACGTGTGCTGACCTTCTCGGCGAATCTTCTGCTGCGGCCGTTTCGCGGCGCCGCGAGCTTTCGCGAGGCGGTGACGACGGAGGAAAACCTGATGGACATTCTCGAAGACGGGGCGAAATCGGGACTGCTCGACAGCACCGAGCACGAGCTGATCGAGAGCATTTTCCAGTTCACCGGAACCACGGCGCGGGAAATCATGATTCCGCGCACCGACATCGTCGGCGTGGATATCCGGATGTCTGCATCCGAAATACTGCGGCTCATCCTCGAGGAGGGATTCACGCGCATGCCGGTATACGAGTCCTCGCTCGACCAGATCATCGGCGTCATCTACGCGAAGGACGTGCTCAGCCTGATCGAGCACAAGGATCTGATCATCCTGCAGGATATCGTGCGTCCCGCCTACATCGTCCCCGAATCGAAGCCCATCTCGAAGCTCCTGCGCGAGTTCCAGCTCAAGCGCCAGCACATGGCCATCGTGGTGGACGAGTTCGGCGGCACCGAGGGCATCATCACGATGGAGGACATCCTCGAGGAGATCGTCGGCGAGATCCGCGACGAGTACGACGAGGAGGAAATCCCGTACGTGCTGCTTCCCGACGGCGCGATCGAGGTCGAGGCCGCGGTGAACATTTCCGATTTCAATTCCTTTTCTTCCATCAGCATTCCCGAGAGCGAGGACTACGACACGATCGGCGGGTTCGTCACCAAGCAGTTCGGCTGCATCCCGGAAGCGGGCGACAGCATCATGTACGAGCACACGGAAATCGAGGTGCTCGAAGCCGAGGAACGGCGCGTGATACGGGTCCGCCTCTCGCATCACGAGGAAGAAAACGGTCGCAATAATGACGACTGATACGTATCTTCTCCTGTGATCATCCAGCTGTCCGTCATTGTTCATCCAGCTGTCCGTCACTGATCATCCAGCTGCCTGTCATTAACCGCCGGCTCCGGAGTTGTCCATGCTCGCCGTCGCTTCGCTCGTTTTCGCGCTTGTTCCCATCCTGCTGTACCTGTGGGGCGTCTGGCTCATGGATCGCTACGACCGCGAACCCGTGAGCCTGCTGCTGCTCAATTTCGGCTGGGGAGCGCTCGGAGCGATCTTCTTCGCCATTCTCTTCAGCATCACGCTCTCGAGTACGCTCGGCACGTCGTCGTTTCACGACGCGATTTTCATCGCTCCGTTCACCGAGGAGCTGACCAAGGGACTGTTCCTGTTCTGGACCGTCCGCGACCGGCGGTTCGACAACATCACCGACGGCGTCGTCTACGGCATGGCCATCGGCCTCGGCTTCGGCATGACCGAGAACTTCCTG
Source organism: uncultured Chromatiales bacterium (assembly GCA_964635845.1). GTDB lineage: Bacteria > Bacteroidota > Ignavibacteria > SZUA-365 > SZUA-365 > SZUA-365. The sequence goes on along the minus strand of CAZWNO010000005.1, from coordinate 24,079 downwards.
TATTTCCTCGGCGCGTCGACGGCGGGGGAATGGGTGTTCCTCGTCATCATCCGCACGCTGTTCACCGCGGTCATGCATGCGATGTCGACCGGCATATTCGGGGCGTTCATGGGGTTGACCAAGTTCGGCCGTCCCGCCTTGCGCGCGCCACTGCGCCTTCTGGGCCTGCTGCTGGCGATGGGCGTGCACTTTTTCTGGAACTTCTCGGTGTCGATCAACAATCCCGCCACCGCCGGACTCGGCATCATCTTCATCGTGCTCAGCGTCATCGTGATCATCGTGGTCGTGCAGCTCGCGCTGCTTGCCGAGAACCGCATGCTGATCCGGGAACTGTCCGAGGAATCCGAACTCGGCCTGATCCCCGCCACGCACATGCAGTACCTGCCGTTCACCAGCAAGCGCAAGATCGTCGGATGGCTTTCGCCGGTGATCGACCGCAAGCACTACGTGCAGCTGAGCACGCGCCTGGCCTTCCGAAAATTCCAGAGCCGCTACTGCAGCGAGGCACAGCGCAGCGAGTACGTCGACGAGATCGGGCAGCTGCGCGAGCAGATCCGTGAACTGCTCGAGAAGGATGGGGATTCGGACCGCGATAAACTGTACTGAACATCACGCAGGGATCCATGATACACGCACTCTTTTCTTTCGGCACGCGTCCGGAGGCCATCAAACTCGCACCAGTCATCAAGCAGCTTCAGGCGCTGCCCGACCGTTTCCGCGTTTCGGTCTGCCTGACCTCGCAGCACAAGGAGCTGCTGCGGCAGGTGACACGGTTCTTCGACATCCGGGAGGACGTCGATCTCGACATCATGGTGCACAACCAGACGCTCGAGCATGTCACCTCCAGCGTGCTGCTGAAGATGCGCGGCGTGCTTGCCGAACTGCGGCCCGACGTCCTGCTCGTGCAGGGCGACACGACCACCGTGTTCGCGTCCGCGCTCGCGGCGTTCTACCAGAAAATTCGCGTCGGGCATGTCGAGGCAGGACTGCGTACCTTCGACCGCTACAGTCCCTTCCCCGAGGAGATGAACCGGTCGCTCACCGCATCGCTGACGGATTTCCATTTCGCGCCCACCGACACGGCGGCGGACAACCTCCTGCGCGAAGGACGCGATGCGGGGAGCGTCTTCGTGACGGGCAACACCGTCGTCGACGCGCTGCTGCTGGGACGGGGCATGCTGGCGGAATGGGAGGAACGCCGGCGCATGCAGCTGCTGCAGGACACCGGGCTCGGCGAGGACGTCGTGCGGCGCATCATCACGGGCGAGGGACGCTTTATCACCGTGACCGCGCATCGGCGTGAGAGCTTCGGTGCGCCATTCGACCGCATGCTGCAAGGCATCGCCGACATCGCCGCAAAATATCCGGATGTGGAGATCGTCTATCCCGTGCACCCGAATCCCAATGTGCGCGAGGCCGTCAGGCGTGTGCTCGAAGGCATGCCGCGCATCCACCTGATCGAACCCGTGCGTTACGAACAGCTGCTCTTTCTCATGGACCGCAGCGTGCTGCTGCTCACCGATTCCGGCGGCATCCAGGAGGAAGGTCCTTCGCTGCGCAAGCCCGTGCTCGTCATGCGCGAGGTCACCGAGCGTCCCGAAGGCATCGAAGCCGGCGTTGCGCGCCTGGTGGGCACCGACCGCTCCCGCATCGTCGAAAGCGTGAGCACCCTGCTCGACGATCCCGCGGCCTACGCCGCGATGGCGACGGGACGCAACCCCTACGGTGACGGAACGGCCAGCCGGCGCATCGCCGACATCCTCACCGCGCGATGTGATGGCTGATGCAGGACTCCTCCACAGCGGCGACGGGAGCTGAATCCCGGCGTCTCCGCGTCGTGTTCGACGCGCACGCGCTCACTCCGCGGCGCTCCGGCATCGGAGAATACAGCTGGCATCTCCTGCGCGCGCTCGCGGACGGCTTCGGCGACCGCATCGATCTGCATCTGTACGTCCCCTCGGGAATCCATCCGGCGCGAAACGAAGCGGACATACTCCGGCTCACGGAGGACGTGGGCGAGGGGGATTTCTACAGTCCCCGACATCAATGGCGGCTGCCGGCGCTGCTGCGGCGGGGCGCGTACGATCTGTTGCACACGCCCGATTTCCTCGTTCCGCTCTTCAGTCCCATACCCGCGGTCTGCACCATTCACGATCTGATTCCCCTTGTTCATCCCGAGTTCATCCGCCGCTCGCTGAAGGTGCGGCTGCTGCCCGTGTTCCGCGCCTGGGCCCGCCGTGCCGCGCGCGCGAGCGCTGCGGTCATCACCGACAGCACGCACAGCAGGAACGATATCGTGCGCATGCTCGGCGCGGACGCGCGGCGCGTGAGCGTGGTGCCGCTGGCGCCCACGCTGGACGTGGCCGCCGGCGGGCTTCCGCCGGAACTCGCGGCCGCGCTTCGCGTCGGCAGGTATTTCCTCTACGTCGGGCGGCACGATCCCTACAAGGGACTCGCATTGCTGCTGCGCGCCTTCTCCGAGGCGCGGCGCATCGCGCGGATCGACGACGTGCAGCTGGCCGTCGCGGGGAAGCGCGATCCGCGGTACGATTACAGCGGACTGGTGGAAGAGCTCGGCATCGGTGAGCATGTCCGATTTCTCGACTACGTTTCCCCTGAGTCGCTCTCGGCGCTGTACTCCGGCGCACTGGCCTATATTCACCCGTCGCTGTACGAGGGATTCGGATTGCCGCCGCTCGACGCCATGCGGCACGGCACACCGGTGATCTGCTCGGACCGGAGTTCCCTGCCGGAAGTCGTCGGTGATGCGGCAATCTGCATCGACCCGGAACAAACGGAAACGTTCGCGCGTACTTTGCGAGATGTGGCAGAAAATGCTACATTACGCTCGACTCTCACACAGAAAGGTTTTGTTCACGCTCGACGGTTTTCCTGGAATCTAACCGCCGAGAGTACTGTTGACATCTACGTACGCGTCGTTCGTTCATCGGAAAGACACCCTCAATGAACCTGCTCGAAAAACTCGGTATACGTAATGGGCTGCTCCTCGCTCCGATGGAGGATGTGACGGACATCTCCTTCCGACGGATCTGCAAGGAATTCGGCGCGGACATCGTGTACACGGAGTTTGTCAATGCCGACGGTCTCGTGCGCAGCAGGAAGCCCACGAAGTCTCGGCAGAAAATGATTATCCGCGAGGAAGAGCGTCCGGTGGGCATTCAGATCTACGGCGGCAGTCTCGACACGATGCTGGAAGCCGCGCGTATCGTCGAGGCCGAAGAGCCTGACATACTCGATATCAACGCGGGATGCTGGGTCAAGAAAGTGGCCGGACGCGGCGCGGGTGCCGGGCTGCTGCGCGATCTGCCCGCGATGGTCACGATGGCGAAATCCATCGTCGATCAATCGGCTCTCCCCGTCACGCTGAAAACGCGCATCGGCTGGGATGTCGAGTCCATCCGCATCGTGGAGTTGGCGCGCATGCTCGAAGACGTCGGCATACAGGCGCTGACCATTCACTGCCGCACGCGGCAGCAGGGTCACAGCGGCGATCCCGACTGGAGCTGGATCCCGCGCATCAAGGCCGCGGTCTCGATCCCCGTCATCCTCAACGGCGGCGTGATGACGCCCGAGGATGCGCGCCGCGCTTTCGCCGAGACGGGCTGCGACGCGGTCATGATAGCCCGCGGCGCCATCGCGAATCCCTGGATTTTCCGCGAAACGAAGTACTACCTGGAAACCGGGCGGCTGCCCGAGCCGGTCAGCTTTTCCGAGCGTATCGCGACCGCATTGCGGCATCTGCGTCTTTCCGTTGCTATCAAGGGCGAGCGCCGCGCGGTGCTGGAGATGCGCAAGCACTACATCGCGTATCTGAAGTACGTCCCCAACAGCAGGCAGATGCGGAACATCCTGATGAAGCCCGAGACGCTCGCCGAAGTGGAAGACGTGCTGCAGAGCCTGCTGTTCTTCAACGACAGCGAGAGTCTCGATCCCGTCGAAAATCGATCAATCGATGATCCTTCCCCATCCATCCCGGGTGGTGACGGCGACGGGATGGGCATCCCGTCGGAATCGTGCTGTTTTTAGGACTTTTCCCGTTCTTTTTCTTGACAACCTTCGATATTCTTGTTATTATTGACACATATGCATTTATCACTTGAGTCTAACCTCTTACTTTAACTCATCACCGCGAAGGAGATTATTATGAAAAAACTCCGGAATTCTGTGGTGCTCGTTTGTGCTGCGGCAATCCTGGCCGGCAGTGCGTTCGTTTCCGGATGCACTTCATACGCAACGCCCGAGCAGCTCGCACGCATCAGCGAGCTCGAACGCGAAATCAGCGCGATCGAATCCGCGATACAAACCAAGCAATCACAGATCGGCACGGTCGATCGCCAGATTTCGGCACAGGAAGCCAAGCTCGAGCAGTGCGCCAAGGACAAGGAACTGGTCAAGCAGCGCCTGGCCAACTGGAAGGGCAACTAACCGCTGTTACGTCAGTCAAAAGAAACAAATCCAAAAGCGAGGAGAATAAGACATGAAATGGAATAGAATTTCCGTACTCACCGTCGCGCTGGGGTTGTTCTTCATGGCGGGCAGCACGCTACTTGCCCAGCAGGAAGAAATGACCGAGGAACAGGCCGCGGAAAAAATCTCGACGCTCGAGAAGCGGGCGGCGGATCTGAAGCGTCAGCAATCCGCGCTCGATCAGCAGCTTGCCGAGAAGAACAAGGTTCTCCAACAGAAGCAGGAAGATTACGAGAAGTGCATCGACGAACTCTACGCGCTCGTCGGCGCAACCCGCCAGGACGTCGACGCTTTCGAAGCGCGTCTGAAGCGTCTCGAAAACAAGATTTCCGAACTGCTCCGCCTTTCCCCGATGGATCTGCTCGCGCGCAAGGGCGAAGTGGATGAAGCGGAAGAGGAATACAAGAATCTCGCCGGGAACAAGATCAGCCTGCTTCCCGCATTCTTCGATCGCGTGCAGCGCATCGGCGAGAATATCGCCACGCTGCGGGATACGCTCTCGAAGGCCGAGAAGAGCTATACGGTCGGAACCTGGTCGAGGGACCGCGACTGCCTCTGGAACATCGCCAAGAAACCGGACATCTACGGCGATGCCTTCAAGTGGCCGAAAATCTGGCAGAAAAATCGCGACCAGATCAAGAATCCGGATATCATCCATCCGGGACAGGTCCTGAAAATTCCCGCGCCCGCGCCGCTGACGCCGGAAGAGGAAACCGCCGCGCGCCGTTACTACCGGCAGAAACGTGAAGCGGAGATGGGCGGAGGCACCGATACGGGCGCCGCGCCCGAGAACGTGAACAAGTAGGCGCGGTACTGTAAGTACGCGCGGTACTGCAACTAGGCGCGGTACTGTCCGCGGCGGCAGGCGGTGCGGTGCTTCACCGCGCCGCGATGCCCGCAGGGCGCGCCACAGGCACGAGTTTTCTGCGGAAAAACCCTTACATTACGTGATGTGAGGGTTTTTCCTTTTTTGTCACCCGGGCCCGGACGAAATAGTGGAAATAGAAAAACGCATACGCATCGATGGTACCAATCCCGTCGTTCTCTTCGGATTCAACGACACCCATCTGCGCATCATCGAGGAACGCTTCGAGGCGAGCATCATCGCCCGCGGCGAGAGCGTGCTGATCCGCGGCGAGGATGCGGTCGTCGATCAGATCGAGAAAGTGCTCAAGGAACTGGTGTTCATCGTCAACAAGACCGACGCGCTGTCGGACCGTGACGTGAACACCGTGATCGACATCATGACCAGCGGGTCCTCGCCCGAGCTTGCTCCGGAGGAGCTGGACAATGTCGTGCTGTATGCGAAGAAGGATTACATCAAGGCGAAGACGCCCGGACAGATCAGCTATCTGCGGAAGATCCGGGAGAACGACATCGTCTTCGCGATCGGGCCCGCGGGCACGGGCAAGACGTATCTTGCGGTTGCCGCCGCGGCCGCCGCGCTGCGCAAGCACGAAGTGCTCAAAATCGTGCTCACGCGTCCCGCCGTCGAAGCGGGCGAGAGCCTCGGATTCCTGCCCGGCGATTTCCGGGAGAAGGTCGATCCGTATCTTCGTCCCCTGTACGACGCGCTCGACGACATGCTCCCGGCGGAGAAACTGAAGACCTATATCGAGCGACGCACGATCGAGATCGTTCCGCTCGCATACATGCGCGGACGCACGCTCAACAACGCGTTCATCATTCTCGACGAGGCGCAGAACGCGACCTCGATGCAGATGAAAATGTTTCTCACGCGCATGGGCCCGAACTCGCGTGCGATCATCACGGGCGATATCACGCAGATCGACCTGCCCGCGCGCACGGTGAGCGGACTCGTGGAGATTCAGGAGATCCTCGAGGGAGTGGAGGGCGTGGGTTTCCAGTATTTCGAGAAGAGCGACGTCGTCCGGCATCGGTTGGTCAAGAACATCATCGACGCATACGAACGCTTCCAGGGAGAACAGAATGGCTGAGCTGCGCGAGGCCCCGGTCTCGCTGCGCCGCGTGCTGTTTGTCATCGCGCTCGTCTGCATGCTTTCGCTCGATCCGGTCGTGACGCAGCAGAGCGTGCGCGTCGAGCGCGCGACCGTGGAGTACGTGCTTCCCCGCCGCCGGCCGCGCCTGCGCGGTCGCCTGCGCGGTCGCCTCCGCCGGCACCGTGACCCGGTGCGGCATTCACATGTCTTCGTGCACAGCGAATCGTTCCATTCATTCCAAAGGTAGCCATCATCATGTACGAGCAATATCTCTCGAACGGCAGGGAAATCCGCAAACGTGTCGACGATCTCCGGGGGTATCTTTGACATCGACAACAAGGAACAGGAAATAGCGGAACTCGAAGCGAAAACCCACGGTGCGGGGTTCTGGGACGACAACATCGCCGCGCAGAAGGTGATGCAGGAAATCTCCCTGCGCAAGAGCTGGGTCGTGGAGTGGAATGAGGTGAACGCGCGCTGCGCCGACTTCCTCGCGCTGGTCGAACTCGCCGAGGAATCACAGGACGAAGCGCTCGCCGCGGAACTCGCCTCGGAACTGGAGGCGCTGCGGAAACTGCTCGGCGATCTCGAGTTCAAGAACATGCTGTCGGGCGAGGACGACCACCGCAACGCCATCATCACGATTCATTCCGGCGCCGGCGGTACCGAATCGCAGGACTGGGCCGAGATGCTCTACCGCATGTACCTGCGCTACTGCGAGCGCCGCGGATTCGAAGTGCTGCTGGTCGACGAACTCGAGGGCGAGGGGGCGGGCATCAAGAGCGCCACCTTCGAGGTGAAGGGCGTGTACGCGTACGGGTATCTCAAGTCCGAGATCGGCGTGCACCGGCTCGTGCGCATCTCCCCGTTCGACTCGGCCAAGCGCCGGCACACGAGTTTCGCGTCGGTCTTCGTGTATCCGGAGATCGACGACGATGTGGAAATCGAAATCAATCCCGCGGATCTGAAAGTCGATACGTTCCGCTCCGGCGGCAAGGGCGGACAGAACGTCAACAAGGTCGAGACCGCCGTCCGTATCACGCACATCCCGTCGGGGATCATCGTGGCATGCCAGCAGGAACGCTCGCAGCATCAGAACCGCGCCACCGCCATGAAGCTGCTGCAGTCGCGCCTCTATCAGATCGAACGCGAGAAGGAGGCGAGCCGACTGGCGAGCATCGAAGACAGCAAGAAGAAAATCGAATGGGGCAGCCAGATCCGCTCCTACGTGTTCCATCCGTACAACATGGTCAAGGACCACCGCACCGGCGAGGAAACCAGCAACGTGCAGGCGGTGATGGACGGGGATCTCTCCGCCTTCTCGCAGGCCTACCTGCTGACCTTCGGCAACGCCGTCGCGGCCATGCCGACATGATAATCCGAATCCCGGATCCGTATGTCGTTTGAATCGTTCATAGCGCTGCGCTACCTGCGGAAGCGGAACATGTCCCGCTTCCTCTCGTTCATGACCGCGGTCGCGATCGGAAGCGTCGCCGTCGGCACCGCCGCGCTGATCATCACGTTCACCATCCTCGACGGATTCGAACGGGAACTGCGCAGCAATCTCATCGGCTTCTCGGCGCACATCCGCGTCGGCGTTTTCCGCGGCGACGTGGTCCATCGCGACGAGAACGCGCGCGCGACGCTCGCGTCGCTCGAAAACGTGCGCGGCGCCGGTCCGTTTCTCGAGCGCGAGGCGATGGTCATCACGCGCGACGACATCGAAGGCGTGAAGGTGAAAGGTCTCGATTCGCTCGCGGATCTCTCGCGCATCCGCGATAAGATCGTCGACGGCGCATACAACCTGAATCCGATCGACGGACGCCATTCGATCCTGGTGGGCAAGCGCCTCGCCGACAAGCTCAACATGCGCGTCGGGGACCGCATGCTGCTCCTGGGCGTCACCGACTTCGGCAACCTCGCGGGCGCGCCGAAAGTGCAGTGCGTGATACGCGGCGTGTACGAGACCGGCATGGCGGAGTATCTCGACGACATCTACGTGTTCACCTCGCTCGAGACCGCGCAGCGCGTGTTTGCCCTGCCCGGGCGGGTGAGCGGCTACGACGTGCTCTGCACGGACATCGGCCGCGTCGAGGAAACGGTCGACCGCGTGCAGGCGCGCCTCGGATACCCCTACGATCCGCGTTCGGTATTCTCGCTCTACCATCATCTCTTCGTCTGGATCGATCTGCAGCAGCAGCTGATTCCAATCGTCGTGGGATCGCTGATCGTCATCTCGGTATTCAACGTCATCGCGACCCTCCTGCTCTTCGTGATCGAGAAGACGCAGTACATCGGCATCCTCCTCGCCATGGGCGCCTCGCGCCGCCACGTGCGCCGCATCTTCGTGCTGCAGGGCCTCGCCATCGGCGTGCTCGGCGCGGGCCTGGGTGCGCTGGTCGCTTTCACCTTCAGCTATGCCCAGCAGGAACTCCGCTTCTTCAGCCTCCCGCAGGATGTGTATTTCATGACGACCGTTCCCATCCATATGTCCGTGGAGGTTTTTGCCGGGGTCGCGCTCGCGGGCGTGCTGCTGGCGTTCGTCTCGTCGTTCGTCCCCGCCTGGCTGGCCGCCCGGCTCAATCCCATCCGTTCCATCCGGTTCCATTGAGCGATGCAGGTCGAACGATTCATAGCGCGACGGTACATTTACGGCAAGAAGCGGTTCAGCTTCATCAACATCATCTCGCTGCTCGCGACGCTCGGCATCATGTTCGGCGTCGCGGCGCTGATCGTGGTGATGTCGGTGTTCAACGGCTTCAACAGCCTTGTGACATCGATCCTCCAGGATTTCGATCCGCATGTGAAAGTGGAGCGCATTCCCCGCGCGGAAGGCAGGAGCGCCGACGAGGTGCGCGGCATCATCGCGGGACTCGGCGGCGTGCGCGCCATCGCGCCCTTCATCGAGCGCAAGGCCATGGCGATGTCGGGAGGCAGCGCGCATTTCGTCTGGGTCAAGGGTGTGCATCCCGACAGCGTCGATGCGGTCTCGCGTGTCGCGGAAAAAACAATCCTCGGGGATTTCAAGCTCGACCGGCGCAACGGCATCGTGCTGGGCATCGGACTGGCCGACCGGATGCGTGTGCTCGTGGGAGATACCATCGTGATCTACAGTCCCGCGGGCATGGAAAACCTGCTCACCCAGTACGTGGCGCCGACGGTGCTGCGCTGTCCCGTGACGGGCATCTACGAATCGCAGAACAAGATCTACGACGGATCCTACGCCTTCCTCGCGCTCGAGGATGCGCAGCGGCTGTTCCGCATGCAGGGCGCGCTGACGGGGTACGAGCTGCGGCTCGACGACCCGGACGGCAGCGACGATGCGAAAGCCGAGCTGCAGGCAGCCATCGGTCCCGGGTGGAACGTGCTCACCTGGTTCGACCTGCACAAGGATCTCTATTCGGTCATGACCATCGAACGGTGGAGCGCGTTCATCCTGCTCGGCATCATCATCGCCGTGGCGGTCTTCAACATCCTCGCCTCGCTGACCATGCTGGTACTCGAGAAGAAGCGCGACATCGGCATCCTGCGCACCATGGGCATGCCGGCGCGGCGGGTGCAGCGCATCTTCCTGATCGAAGGCATCTGGATCGGGAGCGTCGGCGTCGCGGCCGGGCTCGTCATCGGCCTGCTGCTCACATGGATGCAGGGGGAGTTCGGCATGGTGAAACTGGCCGCCGAATTCATCATCCCCGCCATTCCCGTGGAGCTTCGCTTCTCGGATATCTCCCTCATCGTGCTGGCCACCTTCGGGCTCTGCCTGCTGGCCGCATGGTATCCCGCCATGCGCGCGCGGAGCGTCGAGATCATCGATGCGGTGCGCTGGGAATAATGGCGGGGAACAGAATCATGATCCGCCCGTCTAACACCGGAATCGTCCATGAGTAATCCCATCGTTCAAGTTCGCGACGTCCACAAATCCTATCCCACCGGGGCAGACACGCGTCTCGATGTGCTGCGCGGCACGTCCTTCGACGTGGACGAAGGACAGGTGGTGGCCATCGTCGGCGCGTCGGGAACAGGGAAGAGCACGCTGCTGCATATCATCGGCGCGCTCGATCGCCCCGACGCGGGCTCCGTGCTGCTGAACGGGGAGGACATGTTTTCCATGGACGATCACAAACTCGCGGCGTTCCGCAACAGGCATATGGGCTTCGTGTTCCAGTTCCACCATCTGCTCCCGGAATTCAGCGCGCGGGAAAACATTGCCATTCCCGCCATGATCGGTGGAGCGACCATGGCGGAAGCAGAGCGGCGGGCGGACGAACTGCTCGAGATCGTGAAGGTGTCGCATCGCGCGGATGCCCGTCCTTCGGAACTCTCCGGCGGAGAGCAGCAGCGGGTCGCCGTAGCGCGCGCCCTGGCGAACGCTCCCCGCCTCGTACTGGCCGACGAGCCCTCGGGCAATCTCGACGAGGACAACGCCGGGATGCTGCACGATCTCCTGTGGACCCTCGCCCGCGAGCAGCGGCAGACCTTCGTCATCGTCACCCACGACGCGGACCTGGCGGCGCGGGCGGACGCGACGCTGCTCCTGCACGAGGGGAGACTTCTTGCGCGCCGATAGCGTTTTTCCCTGCCGAGTTTCGTATTTTATCTGTTTGATTAACAATACACATTTTCGAGCAACGGAGTAAATGCATGGCCAAAGTGCAGAAAAGACGCAAGAACAGCCGTCGGGCGCTTGAAGTCCCGGAGGCGGAACTGCCGCAGAGGATCAATTACATCATTCTCGGCGCAGGTGTTCTCGCCGTCATCATCGGTTTTCTCATCATGTCCGCCGGAGACGCCGTCAGCGGCCTGTCCGTGACCACCGCGCCGATCGTCCTGTTCATCGGTTTCTGCATCATCATTCCCATCGGCATCATCTACCGGAAGAAGAAACCCGAAGCCGGCACGGATTCCGCGGCATAACGCCGCGACGCATGGTCGCGACATCGCTCCGCGGCGCGGCCTCGCCGCCGAAAGCGGCGTCGTCACCCCCGAAAGCCGTGTCGTCACTCCCGAAAGCCGCGTCGTCACCCCCTAATCACGCAAGCAAGTACCCATAAGTATCGTGACACCTATGAATTTCAAAATCTGGCACCGCATCACCGCCGCAGCCGTGTTCCTGATCTCGACCGTCGTGTTCCTCATGACAGTGGCGCCGACGATCTCGTTCTGGGATTGCGGTGAATTCATCACTGCAGCGGTCACTATGGCCGTGCCGCATCCCCCGGGTGCGCCGTTCTTCCAGCTCGTCGGGCGCATGCTCTCGCTGCTTCCCATCGGCGACGACCTCGGATTCCGCGTCAACCTCATGTCGACGTTCTCGAGTTCGCTGACCGTGCTGTTCGTCTACCTCGTCTCCATGCGGCTGCTTCGCCAGTGGAAGGGCGATCCGAAGACACCGATGGCCGCGATCAGCATGCTGCTCTCCGCCGCAGCCGGCGCGCTCATCCTGTCGTTCAGCGACACGTTCTGGTTCAACGCATCGGAGGCGGAAGTCTACGGCATCGGCATGTTCTTCATCTCGGCGGTGGTGTGGATCGCGCTCGAATGGTATTACCATATCGGTGTCTTCGATTCCGAGCGTTCGCTCCTGCTGATCGCCTATCTGATGGGACTGAGCATCGGCGTGCACCTGCTGTCGCTGCTGGCGCTGTTCTTCGTCTTCTTCCTCATCTACTTCCGCGACCGCAAGCGGGAGGACATCTCGGTCAAATCGCTCAGCCTGGCCTTCGCGATGATGGCGGCGGGCTTCGGCATGATCTATCCCGGCATCGTCAAGTATATTCCCGCCATGCTGGGCAGCGGCGCCGGACTCGTGTTCTTCATCCTCATCGCGATCGGTCTCATCGTCATCGTCGCGAGCAAGAAACTCCACCCGCAGCTGCGCATGGTGTCGCTCGCGATCCTGCTGGTCACGCTCGGGTACAGCACCTATGTGATGGTGCCCATCCGCGCCGGCCAGCAGCCCGCGCTCAACGAGAACGCGCCGGCGACACTGGAAGGGCTTTACAGCTATCTCAATCGCGAGCAGTACGGAAGCTATCCGCTGCTCAAGGGACCCAATTACAACGAGCGCACGCGCAGCATCGACTTCGGGAGGGACGAATTCCTGCCACGCCGCTGGAGTCCCGAGCACGTCGCCGCATACGGCAATTACGGATCCGATTTCGAATATTTCATCAAATTCCAGCTGGGACACATCTATATCCGGTATTTCCTCTGGAACTTCATCGGGCGCGCCGGGGACCTCCAGGACGCGCCGGTGTCGCTCATCGGCGCGTCAGGCGACTGGTCCGAAAGCCCGGGCTATCCGAACCGCTATTACGCCATCCCGCTGATTCTCGGCATGATCGGCGTGTATTACCATTTCCGCAAGGATTACCGCACCGCGACGGCAACGGCGATGCTCTTCTTCATCACCGGCATCGGACTGGTGCTGTACTTCAACATGGCCGAACCGCAGGTTCGAGAGCGCGATTACTTCTTCGTGGGATCGTTCTTCGTCTTCGCCATCTGGGCCGGGATCGGCGTGTACGGACTGATCGACATGCTGCTTTCGAAAACCGGCCGAAACGAGGCCGTGGGTGTCGCCGTCGCGGTGCTCCTGCTCGTCGCGGGGCCGGTGAACATGCTCGCGCAGAATTACCAGACGCATGACCGTCATCACAACTACGTGGCCTTCGACTACGCCTACAACCTGCTGCAGAGCTGCGATCAGGATGCGATCCTCTTCACCGGCGGCGATAACGACACCTTCCCGGTCTGGTACCTGCAGTACGCCGCCGGCATACGGCGCGACGTGCGCGTGGTGAACCTCAGCCTGCTCAATACGGGCTGGTACAGCAAGCAGCTGAAGAACGAGCGTCCCTACGGCGCGCCGCTGGTAAATTTCTCGTATTCGGACACGGAACTCGACAACATGCGTCCCGTGCAGTGGTCGGCGCAGCGCGTGAGTGTTCCCATCGACGGGGCCAAGTTCAATCTCGGCTCGCTGAAGGACATGCCGATGCTCACGAATATCCCCGCGCTTCCCGCGACGCTGGAGATCGACGTCGCGCCGACATATACCGATCCCGCGGGCACCAAGGGCCTCCGGGTGCAGGACATCCTGATCATCGATATCCTGACCAACAACTTCAATTTGCGACCGATCTACTTCGCGCTGAGCACGGCGCCGTCCGACCGCCTCTCGCTCGAGAACCATCTCGTGGTCGAAGGCCTGGCGTACCGGGTCTCGCCCGTGGCGATGCCGCAGCGCGGCAACCGGTACTACACGAACGTGAACACGTCGGTGACGCGCAGGCATCTGACCGAGCTGCGGCAGGTCCCGGACAGCAACCGCGCGTTCGGATTCATGTTCCGCGAACTCAATAATCCCGACATCAACCTCGACGAGGCCAGCACAAAGATGACCTACAGTTTCCGCGTGCTGCACATGGCCACGGCGCAGGTGCTCGTGCAGGATCAGGGCGACTTCAAGGGCGCGCGCGCGATGCTCGACCGCATGGAAAAGACCATTCCGACGAAGTATCACGAGTTCGATCAGTCGCTCCAGACGGACCTCGCGAACATGCACCTGATGATGGGCGACACGGCGCTCTACAGGGGCATGGCGGACAAGCTCGAGCCCTGGTATCTCGAACAGCTCGACAAGGATCCGACGGGGCAGAGTTCGCTTCGTTCACCGTTCTTCTTCCTGCTCGAATACTACGATGTGACGGAGCAGTGGCAGAAGGGCATAGACGTCCTGCGCCGCGCCGAGCAGCTGTATCCCGGCGATCCGTCCATCACCGAGCGCATCAAGGTGTTCCAGTCCTACATCGACAACGGCGGCAAGCGCCTGCGGCGCAGCCTGGATACCGCCGCGGCGATGCAGCAGCCATAGGAGCATCCATGCCTAGAACGCTCATCACCGGCGGAGCCGGATTCCTTGGAAGCCATCTCTGTGACCGTCTGCTGAACGAAGGTCACGAGGTGCTGTGCATGGACAACCTGATCACGGGCGACCTGGCGAACATCGAACATCTCTTCGGCCATCCCGGTTTCAAGTTCGTCAAGTACGACGTGACGGAATTCGTGCACGTGGAAGGTGGACTCGATTACATCCTGCATTTCGCCTCGCCCGCGAGTCCCATCGACTACCTCAAGCTCCCGATACAGACACTCAAGGTCGGATCGCTCGGCACGCACAAGGCGCTGGGGCTCGCGAAGGCCAAGAACGCCCGCCTGCTCCTCGCCTCGACTTCCGAAGTGTACGGCGATCCGGAGATCCATCCCCAGGTGGAGTCCTACTGGGGGAACGTGAATCCGGTCGGCCCCCGCGGCGTCTACGACGAGGCGAAGCGTTTCGCCGAGGCGATCACGATGGCCTACAACCGCTATCACGGCGTCGAGACGCGCATCGTGCGCATCTTCAACACCTACGGCGAACGCATGCGCATCAACGACGGCCGCGCCATCCCGGCGTTCATGTCGCAGGGCATCCGCGGCGAGGACGTCACCGTCTTCGGCAACGGACTGCAGACGCGCAGCGTGTGTTACGTGTCCGATCTGGTCGACGGCATCTATCGTCTGCTGCTCTCGGATTATTCCGATCCGGTGAACATCGGGAATCCCGACGAGCTCACGATGCTGGACCTGGCGAAGGAAGTCATCGAGGTGCTGGGATCGTCGAGCGCGATCGTGCACCGCGAGCTTCCGGAAGACGATCCGAAAGTGCGGCAGCCCGACATCACGCTGGCGCGGCGCGTCCTCGGCTGGGAGCCGCAGGTCGCCCGCCGCGAAGGACTCCTCCGCACCGCCGCGTATTTCCGCAAGAAACTCGGCGCGGCGTAAGAAAAAACACTAAAACGCAAAAACGCGAAAAAAACACGCGAAAGTTTTATAAAAAGGAAACGCCCTGCAAGCCTGCAGAGCGTTTCCTATTTCACACAAATTTTCGCGTGCTTCTTCGCGTTTTCGCGTTCGTTCTTCACGAGGGAGAGGCAGAGGAGCAGGGCGAGGGGGAGGAGCATGGTGAAGTATGAGCCCCAGGAGACGAAGAAAGCGAAGGCCTCGACGACGTACAGGAGCACTGCGGCGAGGGCGAGCTGTTCGCGGGTGAGCGAGCGCCGGCGCCGCCACAGGAGAACGAGAAGGGCGAAGGCGAGGGGGATGTTGAGCGCGGCGGAGACGAGCATCTTTTTCGGTCCGCCATCCGTGGGTGCGAGGAAGGTCCAGCTGCCGATGAGGAGTCGCAGGGGGATGCGTCCGGGACGCGCGATCATGTCTTCCTTCGCCAGACGCCACAGCACGGCGTCCGCCTCCGGATCCACGGCTCCGTAATACTTTTCCTCGAAGGGCTTTCCGGTTTCGGCTTTGTAGAGCCGCGCCATAGGATAATGACCTCCGAAATATACGGCATCGCCTTTCCAGTAATGGTAGCCGTTGCCGGTGACCACCGGGATGAAACGGTCGAAGGTCCGGAGGTTGCGCAGGCTCCACGGTGCGACGACGCAGAGCGCCGCGGCGACGATGAGCCCGGCCGCGGCGGCGCGGCGGGGAAATGCGATCTCCCGCAGTCCAAGCACATACGGAGCGGCGAGAACCGGCAGCAGCAGGAAGGTCCCGTGCGCGAGCGCTCCCGCACCCATGGCGAGTCCGGCCAGCGGCGCGTACCGCAGCGGATCGCGCCGGATGCGCAGGACGAGCAGCACGACCAGCACCAGCAGCAGCGCGGCCACGTTGATGAAGGTCGTGGTCTTGCTGATGAAAATCATGTAGGGGTGGAAGCCCGCGAGCAGCAGGAGCACGCGTTGTGCGCGCTCTCCGAGTGTCATTTCGCGCGCGAGCGCGCGCAGGCCGAGAAGCATGCAGAGCGAGAGCAGCGCGGAGCCGATCATCCACACGACGAACCAGTGCGACGGCCACCATGCACCGAAGACGAGCAGCAGCACGACCTGCAGCGGGGGACGGTTGTGCACCGGCGCACCGCCCGGCTCGAACGCGTATTCACCCGTGAGCAGCAGCGTGCGGGCGATCTGCAGGTAGCCGTCCGCCCCCGCCTGTTCCCAGGTGTCGCCTGCGACAGGGACATTCTCCGGGGGAACGTTGATGAACAGCATCCACGTCAGACCGAACGCGAGGCGCAGGACAACCGCGGCGCCGATGATGCGCCCCGGCGTCAGCCGGTCGAGCAGTCGTGCGATGGCGTCCAGCGTGCGCGAAAGCGTGTTCATACGCGTGTCCGCCTCATACGCGTCGTCTCCCGCTTCATACGCGCGTCCTCCGCGCGAAACGCAGGCGGAGCAGCGTCCACACCGCTTCTACACCGTCGCGCCAGTTGATTTTCTTCCCCTGATGCTTTTTGCGCGGGAAGTAGTCGATCGGAACCTCCTCGATGCGGATGCCGCGGCGCAGGACTTTCGCGGTGACTTCCGGACAGAACTCGAAGCGGGTGCAGGTGAGCGGAATGCCGCGCAGCAGTGAAGTCTCGAACACTTTATAGCAGGTGGGTTCATCCGTGATGTCGGAGCCGTAGAGCAGGTTGGTGAGCGCCGAAAGGAATTTCCCGCCCGCATAAAAGCCGATGCCCGAATGCAGGCGGTTGTTCGCATTGCGCTCGCGCGAACCGTAGACGACGCTGCTGCGGCCCGCGAGAATCGGCTCGATCAGCGCGCGGTAGTTGTCCGGATTGTACTCGAGATCCGCATCCTGGATGACGACGATGTCGCCGCGCACTTCCTCGAGTCCGCGGCGGATGGACGCACCCTTTCCCATATTCCGGGGCTGGAGCACGACGGTGTGCCGCGCGGCGTGCGTGGCGAGCAGCGCGCGCGTGCCGTCGGTCGATCCGTCGTCGACGATGATGATCTGCTTTTCCACATCCCCGATGTCCGCCCGTTCGACCCGCGCCAGCAGCTCGATGATGGTCGAGGACTCGTTGTAGCAAGGAATGATGATGGAGAGCGTGGAGGACATCGGAGATGATGATGATGGATATCCACGAAACATACGAGGAAGAGAGGGAAATAGGAATTAGGAATTACGAATTACGAATTAGGAATTGGGGATTCCCCTTGATCGGGGAACGATGAATTCGTATCCTATAAAGATGAATTTCTGGACGATTCATATCGTGCTGATCGCGGTGCTGTACACCAGCGTATGGGGCATGGGCAGCCTGCATGCGCATGAACATGCGCACATGTCCGCGGCGCAGATTTGCGACGGTTCTCCTGGTGCCGCGCATGACGGACACGAGGCGCCATGCAGCCGGACGGACTGCGACGCGCGTGCATGCTGCTGCGCGCACAACCATCATCTGATCGCGTTCCGTTCATCCGCGCAGGGAACCGTCAGCTTCGCATCCAGCACGTATCGACCTGCCAACGTCCAGCCCCTTCTTCCTCGCTACTCCGACGAAATATTCCACCCTCCCGTGAACGGTTGATCAACCCGAGGTTTCGTCCTCGTCGGCGGAACTCCCCTGTCTTGTTCAACCTTGTCCGGAAGAATGCGCGCGCAGACCTTCGGTGACCGCGCGGTTGTCCGCCGTCGCGCGGCGTTTCCGGACCTTTCACTGGAGAAAAACGATGACATTCTTCTATGGCTGTCTGATTGCCGTCCTTTGCACGGGCGCGTTGTCGGCCGCGCCGGATTCCGTTTCCGTGACACTCGGCGAGGCGCACGCGCTCGCGCGCGCCAACGCGCCTGAGCCGCGGCGCATTCTCGCGTTGCAAAGAGCGGCGGACGCGGCGCAGCACCGCTCGCTCTCGCCGCCACCTCTCGAGGCAAGCCTCGAGTATGCATTCATTCCCGCGGGCGCGTCCTTCGGTTCCTACGGCGAGCGCACGATCGCGCTCGACCAGACGCTGCCGAATCCCGTTTCGCTCTACCATCGAATCCGGGAAGGGACGGCGCTCCGTGGACAGGCGGGAGAGGAGGCGCGGGAAGCGCTCCGTCTCTATACGGTCCGCGTCACGGGAGCCTATTACCGCGCCGCGGCGGAACGCGAGCGGCGGACGTTCGCGCTGCTCCAGCGCGACGGAGCGGCGTCCATTCTGCAGGCAGCCGAGGCGCGCTACAGGGCGGGGGATGCCGCGCAGATGGAACTTCAGACAGCGAAGTCCATTTTCGCGGAATCGGAAATCGCGCTGGAGCACCAGGCGTTGCGCGAACGGCAGGCGCTCCTGGAACTCACGGCACTGCTCGGGGGCGGCACGGGGGAAACACCCGTGGTCTACGTTCCGGCGGATTCGCTGCCGCGTCCCGCGCTTCATCTCACGGACGAGGAAGTGCTAGCCGCGGTGCTGCTGCACAGTCCGGCTCTCCAGGCGGCGCGGCGCGCGCGCGATGCCGCGCAGGCATCCGCCTCGCTCGCGATAGCGGACATCCTTCCCTCATTTTCCGTCGGCGTGATGGATCAACGCATGCCGGGGAGCGGTCCGATGTACGGTGTGCGCGTCGGTCTCGCGGTTCCGCTCTGGTTCGCCTTCGATCAGGGCCGCGCGATAGAATCGGCGGACGCCCGTCTGGAGGCCGCGGCGGAAGGACTGCGCACGGTGGAGACGGAAACGCGCGGATGGGTTCTCTCGGCGCTGGCGGCGCTGCACGTGCGCGAGCGGGAGACGCAGCGGTATGCAGGCGAGATCGTTCCCGCCGCCCGCGCGCTCGTGCAGCTGAGCGAACGCGCCTGGAGCGCGGGCGAAGCCGGATTTCTCGAAGTCGTGCAAGCCCGCCGCCACCTCGCCGAGGTCTCCGCGGCCGCCATTGACGCGCATCTGGCCATGCTGGGAATCCGGACGGAAATTCAATCGCTGATCGATCAGGAGGAAATATGAGCTTCGGAATACAAGGCAGGTCCGCGCGTCCCGCTCCGGGATCATGCGGCAGTACATGGCGCGATCGCGCCTGGTTCATCGCGGCGCTGCCGCTGGTTCTCCTGCTGCTGTCCGGCTGCGGCGGAGAGGATCACGAGCATGAGGAAGGGAATCCCGCGAAGCATGAAGGCGAGCGCGCGGAACTGCTGCTCTTCAGCGACAGCACGGAGTGGTTCATCGAGCACTCACCGCTGATCGCGGGAGACACCTCCGCCTGGCTCATTCATCTGACGCGTCTCGGCGACGGCAAGCCCGTCGCTGCGCAGTCCGTGTTCCTGCGCATGGACCTCGCCGGCGGAGGCTCGGTCGAAGTGCATGCAAAGCGGCGGCAGGCGGGAATCTACGCGGCGGACGTTCCGCTTCGCGCGGCGGGCGATGCGCGGCTGCGCCTCGCGTACGCATCCACGACCGCGTCCGACACCATGCAGGCGGCGGAGATCAGGATACATGCCTCCGAAAAGGACGCCCATGCGGCGGCGGGACACGCGGAGGGGGAGGGGATCGCCTTCACAAAGGAACAGGCATGGAAGATGGATTTCCGCACCGATCCCGTGCGGATGATCCCGTTCCCGGCAGTGATAAAGACCACGGGACATCTCCTGACGCATCCGGATCAGGAACGCGAGGTGCCCGCGACGGCCGGCGGAGTGCTGTCATACGGCGGCAGGCCGATGATTCCCGGCCGGCGCGTGTCGAAAGGCGAAGTGCTCGCCACCGTCACCGGCGCCGCGCTCGCAAGCGACAACCTCGAGGCGCGCATCGCGGACGCGACGGCGCAGTTCGCGAAAGCGCGCAGCGACTACGAACGCGCGCAGGCGCTGCGCGCCGAAAACGTGATTCCTGAAAAAAGTTTAGAGGAGAGTAAACTCCGGTATGAACAGGCCGGGAACGCCCTGCGCACGCTCACATCGGACATGGGAAAATCGGGAAGAACACTGCGCGCGCCTTTCGCCGGGTACGTCAAGGCCGTGCGGCTCGCCAACGGGGCCTACGTCCGCGAAGGCGAGGCCGTCGTCTGCATCGCGCGCAACGACAGGGTGCTGCTGAAGGCGGAGGTCTACCAGAACGATTTCGCGCTGCTCCCGACGATACACGGCGCGGTGTTTCGCGGCGCCGACAACACGAGCCGCGACATCCGCTCGCTCGGCGGCAGACTCCTCACGCGCGGACAGGCCGTCGACGAGAGCGCCTACTCCGTGCCGGTGTATTTCGAACTGAACGGCGCCGATCTGATTCCCGGCGAATTCGTCGACGTGTACCTGCAGGCGGGTCCCGAGCAGAAGCGCCTGGTGATTCCCATCGCGGCGCTGAGCGAGGAACTCGGACGGCATTACGTGTACGTCCAGCGCGGCGGTGAACGCTACGAACGGCGGGAGGTCACGATCGGCAGCGGCGACGGCGTGCACGTGCCCGTCACGTCGGGACTCGCGGAAGGGGAACGTATCGTCACACAGGGCATGCACGCGCTGCGCCTGGCCGCGAGCGCGGGGCAGGTCCAGGCACATGCACATGCGCACTGACGCAGGAGAATCGACATGCTGAATGCCATCATCCGATTTTCTCTCGCGAACAGGAGCCTCATCCTCGTCGCGGGCCTGCTGCTGTTGCTCGGCGGCAGCTTTGTCGTCACGCGGATGGAGATCGACGTGTTTCCCGACCTGACCGCTCCGACGGTGGTCGTCATGACCGAATCTCCCGGCATGGCTCCCGAGGAGGTCGAACGGCTCGTCACCTTCCCGGTCGAGACATCCATGAACGGCGCGACGAACGTGCGACGCGTGCGCTCCAGTTCCGCGCCCGGCTTCTCCGTCGTGTGGATCGAGTTCGACTGGGGGATGGACATTTACCGCGCCCGTCAGATCGTCTCCGAGAAACTGACCGCGGTCGCCTCGGCGCTTCCCGAGGGCGCGGGCAAGCCCGTGCTCGCGCCGCAATCTTCGCTGCTCGGAGAAATCATGCTCATCGCCCTCTCGTCCGACACCATCTCCGGCCGCGAGCTGCGGTCGCTGGCGGACTGGGTCGTGCGTCCCCGCCTGCTCGCCGTCGGCGGAGTCGCGCAGGTCACCGTGGTCGGCGGCGATGTGGCGCAGTATCAGATCCTGGTCGAACCCCGGCGGCTGAAGCAGTACGGACTGACGCTCAAGGACGTCATCGCCGCCACGCAGGGCGCGAACACGAACGCGGCCGGCGGCATCCTCAACGAATACGGCAATGAATACCTGATCCGCGGCATCGGAAGGACGACGGACGTCGAGGAACTCGGACAGAACGTGATCCGGGTGATGGGCGATGTTCCCGTCCGCATCAGCGACGTCGCGGAACTGCGCATCGGCGCCGCGCCGCGCATCGGCAGCGGTTCGCTCAACGCAAGGCCGGCGGTGCTGCTGACGCCGACCAAGCAGCCCGGCACGAACACACTCGACCTGGTGGAACGGCTCGACGAAGCGATGGAAGACCTGCGGCACACGCTGCCGGAAGGAGTGAAGATAAACACCTCCGTTTACCGGCAATCTTCCTTCATCGAGGCCGCCATCGGCAACGTCAGCCGCTCGCTGCTCGAGGGATCGGTGTTCGTGGTGATCATCCTGATCCTGTTCCTGATGAACATCCGCGCGACGGCGATCACGTTGCTGGCGATTCCCCTGTCGCTGCTCTCCGCCGTGCTCGTCATGCATGCGCTCGGCTATACCCTCAACACGATGAGCCTCGGCGGGATGGCCATCGCCATCGGCTCGCTCGTCGACGACGCGATCATCGACGTGGAGAACATCATCCGCCGTCTCCGCGAGCGCGCGGCGCAGCCGCCGGAGATACGGGATCCGGTGATGACGACCATCTACCAGGCCTCGATGGAGATCCGCGGTTCGATTCTCAACGCCACGCTGATCATCATCGCGGCCTTCCTCCCGCTGTTTTTCCTGAGCGGAATGGAAGGACGCATGCTGCAGCCGCTCGGCGTCGCCTTCCTCGTCTCGCTCGCGACCTCCCTGCTCATCGCCGTCACCATCACACCGGTGCTCTCCGGACTGCTGCTGACGGGCACACGCGGCACGTCGCGCGCGGAGCCGAAGCTCGTCCGCTGGCTGAATGCGCGGTACGAGCGCATGATCCGCCGCCTGCTCGGCCACCGGCGGATCGTCATCCTTGCCGCGGTGGGACTCTCCGTCCTTGCCGCGGTGACCTTCCTGACCTTCGGCCGCACCTTCCTCCCGGAATTCAACGAAGGTTCGCTCGTGATCACCACCGTCGCGCCGCCCGGCATAGGCCTGCGGGAATCGGACGATCTCGGGCGGATCGCCGAACGCGAGCTGCTCGCCATGCCGGAGATCGAGACGACCGCGCGGAAGACGGGCCGGGGCGAACTCGACGAGCACGCCCTCGGCGTGAATACTTCGGAAATCGAGGCGCCGCTGGTGATGCGCGACCGTCCGCTCGACGAGGTGCTCGAGGAAGTGCGGCAACGGTTGTCGGGCATCCGCGGACTCGCTTTCACGATCGGCCAGCCGATCGGCCATCGCATAGATCACATGCTTTCGGGAACGCGGGCGAACATCGCGATCAAGCTGTTCGGTCCCGACCTCGACCGCCTCGCCACGCTCGGCAAACGCATCGAGGGAATCGCGAAGGAGGTGCCGGGCACCGCGGACGTCTCGCTCGAACAGCAGATCCGGATTCCGCAGATACAGGTGCAGCCCCGCCGGAGCATGCTCGCGAAATACGGCATCACCGTTCCCGATCTGATGACCTTCGTCGACGTCGCGCTTGCGGGGTCCCATATCTCGGAAGTGTACGATGGTCCCCGCGTCCACGACCTCGTGCTGCGCTACAACGACGCGAACCGCATGCGTCTCGACGAACTGCGCTCCACGCTGATCGAGACCGGGCAGCGCGCCGGCTACGATCCCCTCGGGGAGACCGAGTCCGCGCCCGTGGCGGGGATGGTTCCGCTCTCCTATGTCGCGGACGTCGTCTCGACGAACGGGCCCAACACCATCAACCGCGAAAACGTGCAGCGGCGAATCGTCATTTCCGCCAACGTGGACGGCAGGGATCTGCGCAGCGTCGTGCAGGATATCCAGTCGCGCGTCGCCGGCGAGATCGCGCTGCCCGAGGGCTACCATGTCGAGTACGGCGGACAGTTCGAAAGCGAGGCCGCGGCTTCGCGCACGCTCTTCTTCGCGTCGATGCTCTCGCTGATCGTCATCGTGCTGCTGCTGTACCAGGAATTCCGATCGCTCGCGCTTTCCATCATCGTCCTGATCAACCTGCCCCTCGCGTTGATCGGCGGTGTCGGCAGCATCGCACTGACATCCGGCGTCGTCAGCATCCCGGCGATCATCGGTTTCATCACGCTCTTCGGCATCGCGACGCGCAACGGCATCCTGCTCGTCGCGCATTACGAGCGCCTCCGCGCCGAGGGAGTGGAACTCTCGGAACGCATCGTGCGGGGATCGGTCGACCGCCTGAGTCCCATCCTCATGACCGCGCTCACGGCCGGACTCGCCCTGATCCCGCTCGCCGCCGCCGGCAACGCATCGGGCAACGAAATTCAGAGTCCCATGGCGAAGGTCATCCTGGGCGGACTTCTGACCTCGGTGATCCTGAATATGTTCGTGATCCCGGTGGTCTATTCGTTAGTAGAGCGTTGGAAATTAACGAGTACGAGTACGAGGACGAGGACGAGCACGAGGACGATGACGAGCACGAGCACGAGCACGAGCGGGTGTTATGACTCTTCAAAAATGTCAGGTAGAAAAACTCATTAGAAATGTCAGGGTC
>CAZWNO010000004.1:71515-82481 GCA_964635845.1 uncultured Chromatiales bacterium | reverse complement strand
ACTAACATTCATGCTGGACCAGTTTTTGGGGGGCAGATCAAAGTCCATTCACCTCCAAATACCGGCCTTGGCGGATCGACAATGCTATCGCATTCCGATCAAGAAAATGCGCTGCCGCGTTCGAGCAGTATCTGAAATCGCATTCCGGCCGGGCATTTGCGCGGAAGCATTTCGAGTCGTGAGGCCGGGGGAGATATCCATAGACACATTCAACGGGCATTGTCGCTGATCGCTCTTTCATGGGACGACATCCTTGATATTGCCGGAACGGATCAGACGGATCGACCTGATATCGTACTCGCTGGAGATCCAGACAGGCAGATCAAAACTGCCGGTTACGTGCAGCTGTGAACGCATCGGAAATCCCAGGTGTCCCTGATCGAAATGAACATCCAACTGCCCCCGGCAGCGCATTGTCTCGAGATTCAATTCCTCGATAGTGACCGTACCCGCACTCACCTTGTTAATGGTATGATTCAGTCCCGTATCCCGATCCATAATAGAGAAGTGTCCACTGGAATGCTGATCCGACTCCACGGAATACACGCCAGGACCGTCGATATCATGCAAGCGAACGGAGATCCCGGCATCCCGTCCCTCCTCCGTCCGTCCTTCCATGTACAGTGTCATATGCGTCGCGGTATCGAGTCGCATGACATTGACAGAACCCGGCGGGGTTGATGAAACCTGATTGAGCGGTAGCGGCGTACCGTTGACCAGGATGGTCGCATGTGTCCGTTGCGGAGCCGTGACCGAATCTCCGAGGGACACGCGCATGTATTTTTCCGTCCACGTTCCCATCAATGAGTTATGCAGTTCGAGGCGCAGCAGATTTCCATCCACCCGCCATTTGCCCTCGCCCGGCACCGGCCCCTTCGCCCGGAAATCCAATTGCGTGAACTGCAGTCCTGTGGAATCCGCCCAAAGAATATCCCTGCCACGCAGAAATGTATACAGCGGACTCCCGAGGCTGAGCGTCCCACTTGCCGCATGCACTCCCACGCCCTCCACCCTGCCGTCGTCATGGACATGGACGGCTGTCACAGCAGGAGGGACACGGACGGACGGGGTGATATTTGACTGCTCCAGAAGCAACCACGTTCCGGTAAGGCTGCTGTCTATGCCGGTGCGGGTGGGATCACGCTGAAGTCCTCCCTGAGTGCAGGCAGTCAACAGCAGGACGCACAAGATGACCGCAAAACGCAGCAACCTCCGTGACGAAATTTCCCGATTCTTCATCATGCCGTCTCCTTCCTCGTGTATCTCGGAGAATCTTGTCGCCAATATGCATTTTATCCGGACGAACTCCAAACGGGACGCCACAGACGACAAACCGATCGTTACCACATCACCACAATCTTCCTCGTCAGCCGCCCGATCCCTGACGAGTCTGCCTGTCAGGAAATTCACTTGAAATGTTCGTGCTGCCGCATTATTTTAGGATACACGGTTATATTAAAACAACAGCATAACCTGTTTTAACTTCGTGGAAGTCATGATGAAGCGGAAGCTGCAAGGCAGATATGTCACCATCTCGACGTCGGGTGAAAAAGCTCACGCCTTCGTCCCCGCGCCGCTTCCGCCGTATCCCCCGATTGCGTGGACTCCGGAACTGCGCAGCAAGTTTGACCAGGCGCTGCTGGCGCTCGGACGTCTGGACAGTGTCTCAACCTTGCTGCCGGACACCGCGCTGTTCCTCTACATGTACGTTCGCAAGGAGGCGGTACTCTCCTCGATGATCGAGGGAACCCAGTCCTCGCTGTCCGATTTGCTGCTGTTCGAACTGGACCAGGAACCCGGCGTGCCACTGGATGATGTGGTGGAGGTCAGCAACTATGTCGCAGCCCTGAACCATGGTCTACGGTTGCTGGAGGAGGGATTGCCACTCTCTTTACGCATGTTTCGTGAGATTCACGCGACGTTATTGTCCAAGGGCCGGGGCAGCAGACAATCTCCAGGCGAGTTCCGGCGTAGTCAGAACTGGATCGGCGGCACACGGCCCGGCAACGCGGCGTTCGTTCCTCCTCCTCCTGATGAGCTGTTGAAATGCATGAGCAAACTGGAACTCTTCATCCATGACCAGCCGCAGCCGACCCCGGCGCTTCTCAAAGCGGCGATGGCACATGTGCAGTTCGAGACCATCCACCCATTTCTCGACGGGAATGGCCGTTTGGGACGTCTCCTGATCACCTTGCTGCTGTGCGAACAGGAGGTTCTGAAGGAACCAATGCTCTACCTCAGCCTCTATTTCAAGACCCATCGCGAATATTATTATGAATTGCTCAACAATGTGCGGCTGACCGGCGATTGGGAAGCCTGGCTCGACTTTTTCGCCGAGGCGATCATCGTCACAGCCACTCAAGCGGTGGAGACTGCACAGGAGCTTCTCGACCTGTCCAATCGTGATCGCAATACGATCGGCAGCCTTGGCCGTGCGGCGGGGTCCGCCCTGCAGGTACACCGGGCACTCATGGAGCATCCCATTGCCACATCGGGTTCGCTCGTGAAATACACCGGCCTCACCCCCGCCACAGTGAACAAGGCGCTCGACAATCTCGACCGTCTCGATATCGTGAAGGAACTCACTGCGCAGAAACGAAATCGGATCTACAGTTACGCGGATTATATCGAGATCATGAGTCGCGGCACGGAACTGCCGTGATCTGTCACGAAAGCGGGGGACTGCGCTGCGGTTCGCCCCGCTTCCAGCACACATCTGATGCAGCCCGGAATTAGCGTTTCCGGGCTGGTTTGTTGATTCTCATCCTCTGGAATCGACTCAAACCACTGGAATCGACTGCATGTTGGAGGTTGTTTGGATGTTTTACGCTACTCGTGTCATCCCGATCGCCTGCTTGGCCTAGTACCTGGTCATCAATGTTGGCAGCCAACGCACGGTGTTCGTAACTTCTGTTCGGCAAGAGTGTTCCTAATACGTGAGCGACCACATGGGGTACTGATTGATGCAACGAGTATTCTTCCCAATTATCCTCCTCCTTTTTTCGTCGGTTGGTATAAAAGCACAAGATATCTGGGAAAGCCTTCAGGGACCACAGGGCGTGGATTTCATGACTTCGACTTCCGTGAATTGCTTCCTCAAGCTTGGAGGAGATACGATTTTTACATGCACGGATGACGGCGTTGCTATTTCACTTGACGAAGCTGCCTCATGGCAGAGGCGATCGAATGGACTCCAACCATATCTCCGCTACATGGAAGCAGACAACGCAGGAACGATGATCGTGGTGTCGGACCGACGTGGCGCCTTCCGAAGCAGTGATGCGGGCTTACATTGGCACGCTGTTTCAAAAGGACTCCACCCACCATCTGACCCAACCTCCTATTACGATCTCAAGGATATTGCTTACAATCATTTCAATTCCACATGGTATATCTCGGCGTCAGTCGAAGGGCTGTTTACGTCCACTGATGGTGGAACAACATGGGAACATGAGATCCTCGATACTCTGGAACACTATGGCTGCGAAGTTGAGGTGACGCAGTCTGGAAATGTCATCTTTGCCGGATCGGGTCCGCTTCGCGTTCTCACACTCTCGGATGGGAAATGGAGAACGGCGAGCGTTGGAGCGTCACATTTGCTTAGAGCGGGGAGCCGGGTGTATGCCTACCATGGATCCGGATTTGCCTTCTCAGATGACGAAGGGTTGACATGGAGTAATTTCAGGGAAGGGCCAGCGGATTTGCGGCTGCGGAGTTTGTTCGACGTGGGGCAGTATGGTCTTATTGCGATGTCTGAGAGCATTTTCATGACGACCGGGGCGTATAGCTCGCAAGATACCGGTAGGACCTGGACGGCGGTTGACGGACTCTGGAACGCACAGGAATACCTTGGCGCGATGATCCTTCTCCCCTCCAGACGTATGATCGGCGGTGATTGGAATGGAGTACTGCGATCGGACACTGCTGGCAAGAACTGGACACGTAGCAACACCGGGCTTATTCGAGACTGGGTCATGGATGTTGCTCTCACACCCAAGGGCGATCTGCTGACCGGCAGCGTATTCAGTACCTCTATCTACTCTCCATCTCAAGGGTGGCGGCAGTTGAATCAGGAGACCTCGCATGATGTCCATGTCGCGCAAGATGGAACGCTCTTCTGCCTCACCGCCACGGGCATGATCCGTAGCACGGACGATGGCCAAACCTGGAAATCTGTGGACGGACCTTTCGGTTCGGCCAGTCAAATCCTCGAAAGCCGGAGCGGAGAACTGTACTGTGGGATCATGAACAACAAAATCTACCGAAGTACTGATGCAGGACAAACGTGGGATGCGGGTACAGTGGAGTTCGAAAAGACATCCTTCGATGACGGCCTCATCGACATTGACGGATCGCTCATTCTTCTCGTAAAGGACGTTGGTGTCGTTCGGGTTGACAGTGCGCTGACACGAACGACGGTGCTTCTCTCTGCAGATATTACCGGGCGCTTCAATACTATTGTGACAGCACGGGATGGAGGTCTTGTCGTTGCTGCCGAGAACGGTGTGTATTACTCATCTGATAGGGGCTTGATGTGGAGGGAAATACCCCTACCAAACTCCTTGAAAATGTTTCCTTGGGGGATGGATACAGACCAAAAAGGAAGGGTATACTGTCTGTATCAATATGAGGAGAGCCTAGCAAACGGGAGGAATTATCTTCTCTTCGCGACACCAGACCTTGGAAAAACCTGGGAGCAAATAGAACTATGGCAACCATATCCAGAGTTCGGTTTTCTGAAAGTTCTGCCTGATGACCACCTGTATCTCGCTTCGCGAACTGAAGGTCTCTTCCGCACGCGTGATGTCATAACATCGATCGAGCAGCCAGATCCGCCAGCGATACCCGATGACAATAGCATCACTGCCTGGCCGCAGCCTGCGAAGGAGCATTTGTCGATAACATGGCGGCAGAGTATTGACGTTCACACTATCGTCATTCACGACTGTATG
This sequence comes from uncultured Chromatiales bacterium, assembly GCA_964635845.1. Lineage (GTDB taxonomy): Bacteria > Bacteroidota > Ignavibacteria > SZUA-365 > SZUA-365 > SZUA-365. Next base: position 77,529 of record CAZWNO010000004.1, on the reverse strand, counting down.
GGGAGGTTGATGTTGCGCAGGGATATCCGTACGGACGCAGCGGTGAGCACCTTGTCGATGAATGTACGGGGATTACAGCTAGGGATGTACATTGTCAGTCTTGTAGCCGATACAGAGGTGCTTCGCAAACGGGTGATGGTTGCTGGAGGCAGATAAGCGGAATCCTCGATGACAGAATATAGGAACGTCGAAAAAAAGCAGCACGAGAAGTTGCGTGGCTCGCGAAACTTGCGCGCAACATACCGGATGGCTGCTGGAAAATCGTGGATCCAGGTTTGGTGTATTCACCCCCGGCCTGTTTTTATTGGTTCAAACGCACACGCGGTACTATGTAACGTGCTCTGATGGCGGTGGATTGAGACACTTTCACACGCTCACTTGATGACGATATGCCTGCGCTGAACACGGCCATCAACGTTCAGCAGAACGCTGTACTCCCCTGGCGCAGGAGGATCACTCAACCGTTCGACATATTCTCCCGCACGGCGTTGTTCCTCAACGTGGACCGCAATGTCCATCCCGCTTTCATCCTGCAAGAACAACCGTACAAAGCCGTCGCGTTGGAGAGTATAGGGTATGTTCAACACGCGGGTATCCGTGGAATCGGGATAGGGGGCACCAAGCTCGAATCCAATTGGGACTGGCATCGCATCGAGGGGGCTCCTGCTGCGGTACAAGCCTTCGCGGGTTCCCAGCAGGAGGTATTTTTCCTTGTCGAGAAGCACTGACAGTACATGTGCGGAGCGGTTTGTTCCTGGAATGAATTGAGTCCAGGATCGGCCTGTGTCCGTGCTGACCAGACAGCGCTCACGCCAACCTGTCATCGCAATCATGTTCGGCGATTGTTTCGTCAGCTCGGAAAGTAAATACCACTGTTCATCCACGGTAGTCTTCTTCCAGGTCTCTCCGAGATCTGTGCTTCGAAGAAGAATCTCATCCAGTGTCAGTACAACGAGGACGCTATCGGTGTTCTCCACTCGCCGCATGCGAGGCGCGGTCAGCACTGTTGTCCATGTCTCTTCGCCCTGCTTCTTGAAGTGCAGTGAGTCACCGCGTATCACAAACAAGCCGTGTTTGTCGGAGCAGAGGTCATGGGCTTCGCTGAGCATGGGCTCGTGCTCCCATGATCTTCCTCCATCAGCGCTTATGTTGAGATCCGCCGCGTTGGAGTAAACCGTCTCTCCTCCGCCTGACACTATTCGCCAGGGCAGTCGTCTTCCAAGGTTGATATCCTCCCAGTTATGCCCGGCATCACGGGAAACAACCAGGCCAAACCCATCGAAGAAAAAATCATAATGCGGCGTTCCGTCTATTTCGTCGTAAATGTTTTGCGCCAGCACCGGCACCGTTCCAATCATGAGATTCGATCCAAACTCGAAGCCTGTAGAGACCGAGCACATCCCGTATTGCGGGGCACCCCATTGATCAGCCACGTCATCCGCGGAGTACAAACCACCATTGGTGGTTCCGGCATAAATTCTCCTCTGTGAACTCTTGAAAAGATGCATGACAGGCAGCGATGGAAGTCCGGCGCAGCATTCCTCCCAGGTTCGGCCGTCGTCCTTCGAGCGAAGAATACCGCCGTACGTGGCGGCGAATACCGTACCATCAGCTGTCTGTACGAATTTGGTGATCACTCCCCTGTGAAGTTCGGTCTTCTGCCATGTGCTGCCTCCATCTTCGGAGCGGTATACACCTAGCGGTACAATTCCCGATCCGCCGAGCATGGTACCGTTTTGAAGCACAACAGTTGAATGGTTTTCACTACTCCAGATCGGCTCTGAAAGAACCTCCTTTACCACCCCATCCACTGATACACGCAGCAATCTGAGTGGTCCCTTCCACCCTGTGTGAATAGAGGTATCCCGAGCCTGCACCATAATTCCCCCGAATGAATCCATATCCAGCCGCAAGAAACAATCGTATTCGGGAAGTCTTCGCTCCCACGACCGCCCTCCATTGTCGCTCCGATACAATCCATTATAGTGCATACAGAACATGACACTGTCCGAGAGAATCTCGAGATTGTATTGACCACCCTGCCAATTTCCCGGAGGACGATCCATCAAGGTCTCCCAGGTGATTCCGTCATCCGTTGACAGATGCAGTCCTCTTTCCCCTTCGGTATACATTGCCGCAGCTGAAACACGAATCACCGTGGTGTTTCGGTACGCGGCCACAGTATCCGGGATCTGCAACCACGTTTCGCCATGGTCGTTGGAACGGAATACGGCATCGTCACCAGGAAATCCGGCATCGATAAATGCGAGTATTCCACCACCTGGCGTTGCATACAGCGGCCAGACATTCTGCTTCTGGAAACCGGAGGGCGTCCAGGTATCACCACCATCGGTCGAGCGATAAACTCCATTGAACTCCACACTCGCGAACAATACTCCATCCGCTGTGGCTACGAGGGATGTGACTGTCCCACCCTGGGGCCCGTCGAGTTTGTCGAAAGACAGGTCAGTGTTGTCGCGAACGACGATCCGAAGCAATTGAACCTCGGACTGGCAGCCTACTGTCACCAGCGCGAGAAGTACGAGGAATCTTGTGACGTACATGTACTCACCCCAGAATCATAGGAAACAGTAAAACGGTTTCATAATCCGAAGATAGGCAATCGCCACAGTGCCATCAAGTTTTCGCGTGTAGACAATGTAAGATCCATCCATAACATAGGCCCGTCCATTGCTGGACGAACCTTTCCGTTTCGTTTTCAGGTCAATCGGCGTACGAAGCGACCTGTGCCACGATGCTTCCCAACGCGGAAACTGTCTGCGACCGGTATCACACCGAACAGCTGTTGACAGGTCTTCGCGGATGCCAGCCTTTTGCGCAGCTGTCCATCTGTTCATCGGAAGGATCCATGGCGTTCTCCTTTGCAGGGATACCCCGAAGGTACTTGAATCCGGAATGAAGTGCGAGACCTATGCGCGGCGCCTGGTCGCCGATCCGCCTTGGGCTCTGTCGGGGTCCCGGCAGCTCGGCACCCGATGCCGCGCACGTCACATTCCTGATCTCATTTCATCGTTGGAAACTTCCCGTTTACACAGAATTCTGGACATATCCTCCCATTCAGCGAATGACCAGAACTTTCGTCATCTGAGCATCATCCGTAACCAATCGAAGAAAATAAATCCCCGGTCCTATTGTATCCTCATGAATATATATCTCATGCATGCCGGCTGAGAAATGGCACTGAGAGACAGTATGTCGCAACCTTCCATAAATATCGTACAATAATATGCCTGCTTCACAGCTTTCGGATAATGATAAACTCACGCGTATTGCCTGTCCAACCTGTGAGGGTTGCGGAGATATGTACAATTCGATCTCTCTGGAAATCTGATTTTCTTGTACTGATACCAATCCACCATCTGTAGTATGGATAATCCGTCCTTGATCACCTACCGCCCAACCGTTGTAATGATCTACGAAATGAATCGCTTTCAAATTCGATAGGGACTGACCATCTACTTTCTGTTGAATCCACGTCGCTCCGGCATCGCTTGTTTGATACAATCCAGACCCGACCAGATATCCTACAGAATCCGAAGTGAAAAAATAATCGAATGTGTGTCCCCACGGCAGACTGCGGCGTTCCCATGTTCGTCCGCCATCAGTCGTTTCAACTTCCTCGTATTCCCCAGACAACACCCCCCTGTCGATTCCGTAGAAGTGGATTGCCCAAAATGAGATCCGCCAGGGAATGTCCAGCGGAGTCCATGACCTGCCACCATCAATTGTTTTCGCTCCACCTCCGTATGTGCCTGCAGCGTAGCCTATTTTATCCGTTACCATTTGGATGTCGAAAAAGCTCCAGTAGGGATCGTCATTCGGTTCGGGATGTAAGAGTGTCCTGTCCCAGGAAGCACCTCCATCAGTTGTACCCAGGATGCACCCTGCGCCACCGGTGATAAATCCAATGCTGGAATCCCCTAATAACCAGCCCACCTTGGTGTCAATGAAAAACACCTTCTCGAAATCATACTCCTTCCGCAGTGACAGATCGACCCATGAACGGCCGCCATCAACGGTGCGAAAAACGGCTCCATCCCATCCAGCGACCCATCCATGAAGTTCGTCAGTAAAGTAAATGCTCCTCAATAAAGAGAATTCCTGTACCATCGATTCGAGCCCATTATGCATCCATGTGACTCCACCGTCGATTGTTTCCAGTACAGTAGAATTTCCCACGACGAATCCGTGGTCCGCATCGATAAAATGCACACCCCACAATCGAGCGGTTGTCACCGTATCACTGTCCGTTGGATTGAGCTGCCGCCATCCGGTTTGCGCCTCGGACACTGCAATACTACAAATCCACATCAAAAATATCAGCTTAATTGCTCTCATTTTGGTCTCCTTTCCAACGGAACGCACTCAAAAACTAACATACCTGCTTGTATGATTTATCGGGGGTAGACAGGATCGACATCCGGAACGTCGCAGACCAAACCAAGATGTTAATACTTCGTGATCCGCCGCATGCGCAGGACTCCGCCGCTGCGCATCTGCAGCAGCAGGGATCCGGCTGCGCGGCCATGCAGGTCCAGCGGCAGTCGGAGTTGTCCGTCGGCAGGTACGCCCTCGAAGAGCAGCTCGCCGCGGCCCAGAAGATCGACAAGCAGCAGGGTGACAGGACGTCCAGCGGGCACCCGCAATTCTATCGACACGACATCCGACGCCGGTTCGGGCCATGCCTGCAGCACGTAGGCGTCATCCGTGAGTGCGGAATGGGAGGAAAGGACGCGCACATCGGAGGGCTGAGAAATCGATTCGCAGCCCTCGGCGCTGTATACATGCACCGTGTACAGCCCCGTCTCCAGCAGTCGCAGCGTGTCTGCGGTCTCGCCCGCCAGCGGCCAGTCGCCGCGGTACCACTGATGCCGGAAACTCGCGGCTCCGGTGCTGCGAAGAACGTCCCCGTCCCGCACGATGCCGGGTACGGGAGGCAGAGGCCACACGGTGACGTCGAGAGTATCACTCAGTCCCGGTCTTCCGTCGCCGTCACGCACTTCGCACCAGTACCGGCCGGACGCGGACACGCGAAGCAGTTGCGTCGTGTCGCCTGTGGACCAAAGCCAGGACGCAAAGCTGCTCCCACCGTCGAGAAGGACGGAATCTCCCGCGCAGAAGGAAAGCGGTCCGGAGGCCCCCAGTGTCGTGGCGAAGGGCAGCGGCGGCGAGACCGGTATGGTGACCGTCGTGCGGCATTCCGTGGCGGATGATCCCATCGACGTGCAACGGACCGTGACCTCGTACACTTTCTCGACCTCCGTGCGATCATGGATGAGCATCCATTTCGCGCTGCCGCCGGAGCGGGACGGGAGCACGGTGGGCGTCACCGTTTTCATCGCGGTTTCTCCCCGGTCGAAGGAAAGTCCGTCGGGAAGCAGCGCCTCGACGAATACCGTGTCGCTCGCACCGTCGCCGGAATTCCATACGTCGACGGTGAGCGGGATCGGCATCGGCACATAGCGCTTCTTCGAATCGCTCCACACCACCGGCGGCGCGTCGACCGTGCAGTTGAGCACGGCGAAGGGATCGCGCAGCAGCACGACGTCGCGTGAACAGACAACGGTCATGCCGTCTGGATAGTCCACTGCCGCGGAAACGCGCGTCACGTGCGAGCACACACCTTTCTCCGGCACATCGAAGCGCCATTCCGCGTCGCAGATTTCACCGGGAGGCACGAGTGTCGGCTGTCCCGGCAGAGTGTCGCGGAATCCAGGACGCAGCACGAGGTCGGCAGGATTCCGCTGTAGAATGAACACCGGCGTGTGTGCATCGTCGTTGCCGACGTTCCGCAGTACCGGTTTGAAGATATACGGATCCGGTATATACTTTCCTGACGCGACGTCCCACCGCAGGGTGTCCGCCCCTGCCCCGTCCTCGCACTGCAGAAGTGGTGCCGGTGCGACCACGAGAAGGCCCGCGTCGAAAAATCCCAACTTGGTGCAATTGACCCCATCCTCGGCTGGTGAGGCGATCCACACCTCCAGGAGGGT
>CAZWNO010000004.1:0-71505 GCA_964635845.1 uncultured Chromatiales bacterium | reverse complement strand
CATTGGGACCTCGAATGCCATGTATAACAGGACCCCGGTATCGTTTTCCCTTCCCGCGACAGGCAGCGTGAACTCGACACTGCGGAGCGGCTTTGGCCTGTAGGTGATCTCCGTCCCTTCGAGTATCGTACCCGGCGGCGCGGACACTCCGACGGGACGGGCTATGGTGCTATCGATCGCAAAAAAGAACGCATACTTTTGCGCATGCGTCCCTCCCACGGAGTCGAGAAGGTAGAACGGCACCTGCGTCGTCTTGCCTGCGGGCAGCTGCATTCCGTACGGACCAATGCTCAGGTTGCGAAAGACATGGGGATTGTACGGCGCGGTGAAGCTCTGTTCCGCCGCCGGAGTCGTGCCGCAGGAAAGTGTCACCGAGAGCAGCAAGCGGTGCGGTCCGCCATCCGGACACACTCCGGTGATAGTCGCGACTGTCTCGTCTCCCGCGTTGAGCATGGCCGTGATAATGCGCGGAACGCCCTCTTCGAGGATATGCACATCCGAGACGCTCGCCGGATGCACCACTCCGCCGTCACAGCGGGTAGTGAAGTAGAGATCGACGTCAGACCCGCGCGGCACGACGCGCCGGAATTTTATCGTCGCCTGCGCCTGCAGGTCGGAAATGAACGCGACCGTCACGATGATGGCGAACACGGCAATGCGCGCGGCGAGGAAGAAACGATCGGTCATGACGGGCCCCCGTGTTTCGATCAGACCATACTATACGGTACTAGAATGTCCGCTTTACGGCAATAAATGTCAAGGGGACTGCAGGCCGCCCCCAGGCGCGGCAGCCGCCTTGCGATTGGCGGAAGGATGGGAAATACGGACCGGCGCGCCAACGGCGCTCGCGTACGTACTGCCGATGCACGATCCAGTGCTCGCCCATGCTATTGAGAAGCCAACTCTCGTCGACAGGCGGACGATGCCATTCAGAACGAAATCCGGATCATTTGTCACGGACGCCATTCATCATCTGCGCCGCAGCAGCACGGTGGCGGTGCGACGCGCCTTGCCCTGCCGAATCTCGAGGAGATAGAATCCGTCGGGAATGTCCGAAGGAAGCGCGATGGTGTGATACCACCTCCCCGCCCCGCCCGCGGGGAGACGCCCGCGAAGCCATTCACGACCGATTGCATCCACCAGGTGGTAGTCGAATTGCGCGTCCGCATCGGATTCCAGTTCGAGCGTGATGCGGTCCGTTGCGGGCAGGGGAAAAACGGACAGCAGACGGAAGTCCCCCGGTCCGGTCTCCGTCGCAACATCGGTGGTCTTTGGCAGGATCGTGATTTTCGCATCCTTCGACGGAAGCAGGGAGCAGGCGCCGTTGGTGTCCCATGCCTCCAGCTGCAGGGTGGTTTGTGTGGTATCCGACACGGGCAGCAGACTGAAACAGACATACGCGAAGTCGTCCTCACTGTGATCGGCCCAGAATCCCGATACCGCGGAGATCAAGCCCGGAGCCGCAGTCACCAGATGTCCCGCCGATCGCGAGTACAGACTGTCGTAGCGAAGTCGCAGCGTATCATAGCGGAGCGCGAACTCCGTTGTATAATACTGCTGAGTCCGCGCGTTTTCATAGCGTACGGGTATCTCGACGGATGCACCACCCGCCGCTGTAGCATCGCGGAGCATGAAGCGCATTCGCTTATCGCCAAGCATGTCATCAGGGACGGTCAGAAAAAAACGCATGGTGGTATCCAGTCCGCACGATCCCTTGAGAGCCAGGTCCAACTGGCGCTCGACGCCGAGACGGCAGGGCAGAGTATAGAAGAACCTGCAGAATTCGAATCCATCATATTGCCGTTGGTGTTCGATGTAAAGGCGGCGCATTTCGAGACTGTCGCCGGATGCAAGCACATGACCTGTCCTCGTACGCAGACAGTCGAGATTCACATCAAGGTCTGAAACAAGGTGGTGATATTTCCACCCTTCTCTGTCCGCGCGTTTCATCAGACTGTCTGCGTCTGTCGCCGCCGATGCATACCAACCATCGGTGAGAAACAGCAGTATCCTGTCCGCAGTCGGACTCGGACCCGGAGCGTGGTCAAGAAGGGCATGTGCCGCGCCGGTCACGTAATGCCCGTCACGAAGTGAAAGCCGGGATAGGGCCTCGTCGATGCGCGTGCGGTCCGCGCTTAACGGCAGCAGCTGCTCCACGTCATCCGCGAGGGTGAAGATCGCAAGCGAATCGACAGACGGATCCATCATTCGCGACCATGCCCTGATGGACTCTCTGTATCTCGCGAGCCCCGACTCACCCACGCTGCGGGTGACGTCCAGTGCGAACACAGCTCGCAACGGCCTGCGCTCGATGCCGAAACGCGATGGCTTGAAGTGCTCAGGGAGGATCGCCTCCCCATTATCCTTCAGGGTCACCTGCCCGGAATCGATGTTCATCGGCGTTTCCCCGCACCACGCCGCGGTCTGCAGCATGATATCGACACCGCCCGGATGCATGTAGGTGATCCACATCTCGCCTATCGCGGCCTGGGTCGGGAAATGCCGCAGCCACATGCTTTGCGTGCGTTCGACAAGGTTGATGGTGCTGGCGCATTCCGGCTGACCGCGACACGTGGCGGTCGCTGTGAAGGAAACGTGATGCCGCCATTCCATGTATGGGACGAAAACCTGGAATCGCACACGCAGGGTGTCCCCGGCAGCAATCACGCGGTTCAGGATGGAATCCAAGGGCGTGAGTCTGTTGATCTCCGGCAGGGCGATATATCCCTCGTACCAGTCATTTTTTAGTTCAACGCCTTGCACGGTGATGGGGACGCCCTCCCGGCTGTACACCAGACAGACGATCTCGAGTTCGTGGCGTTGCCGGCCATCGGCGCCTGGTTCGAGCACAAGAGTATCGGGAATCACGATCTCGAGTCCTTTCAACCCGGAATTCCGCCCCGTGCCCGGACAGTCACTTTCGATAAGGGCAATGCCGTGTCCTTCCGCTGAACGTGGCAGATGTCCGCTTCCCTGTTCCCAACGCAGCAACCAGAGTACCTGCTGCGGCCAGGGCAGATGCGGCTGCGCGGAAGCGGTAGCGTCCTTCAACAGTAATCCCAGAGGGAAATGGAGTGAATCACCCGGTGCAAGACGCGTCGCGACGAGCGAGGAGAACGAGGCACTTCCGTCAGCGAAGCGCAGATAGGCCTGTGACTCGCAGGAAATGGTAACCTGATATGCGGTGTCGCTTCCATCATTCCTCACGGTGCACAGAGGTGCGATGCGATCGGGAAGGTACGCCCTGATTTGTTTGTAATACCACGTGGTATCTGCGTCCCAGATATGCGCGGTGACCTGCGCCGGCGCCGGCGTCGCGAGTATCGCCGTTATCAGGAGAAATGCGGATGCGATTTTCTTCATATGACATCGATCCTTCACTGACGGAATCAGTGGATTACCAGAAAACGACAGGCGATAGTCGTCGTTCCGCTGTACAGGTGACAGAAGTACACCCCCGGTCCCAGACCAGCAACGGAAAGCGGGAGCACCGAGGTTCCGTCCGGAAAGTCCTGATCTGCCACGAGCGACCGCTCTCTGCCGAGTATGTCGTGCACGCTGAGACGCACCCGCGCCGGCCTCGGCAATGTCATATGCACAGCCCCCTGCCCGCGCACTGGTTGTGGAGCGACGGTGAGTGACGGTCGCACAGGGAGTCCTTTGGGTGTTTCGTCGATGCCGGTGATGGCCCCCCACTTCTCCCCGCACACTTCAGCGTACATAAGGTGGTAGTCATTCGTTCTCTCCCATCCATGCATTTCAAGGTCCAGCATGCCGATGCCTTCGAGAAGGTGGACATGCCATGTGCCTGCGGGCCCGTAGTCGATTTCGCGGGAATTCACGCGCCGCCGCATCACTTCATCCACTGAGACGGTGCTGGTGTCGAACACCATCCCCCATCGACAGAGATCGCCGATGTTCAGGTTGCCGGAGAACAAGGACTCCACTCCGCCGGATGACGTATCCAGGCGATAGAAACCGCTGCTGTCGCTTCGGAACCAGCCAAGGAGTGGTCCCTCGCCTGAGAACAGATACCATCGCTCACCGTCGACCAGCGTGTCGGATGTAATTTCCGTCCACTGCATGTTTGTCCATCCGTAAGAATAGTATCCATACTGATACCGGTTGCCGACACAGAGGTCGAACCAGCGAACGGCGGGCGACGCGCGGTTGTACGCCGTGTCGCGCACGACGGCCGAACTCAGCAAACAGATCCGGCTCGCGCTTGTGCAGAATACCTCGCCGAAACGGTCGGTGATGACCCGGTAGTATTCACCGCGCCGCAGTTCGAAGGCGCGGCATTGTGCGTCGAGAACGATGGTGTCGAAACGGCGTCCCACCGACCAGGCGACATTGTTGAGCAGCACGGTGGTATCGATGGGAATGAACGCGGGATACAGCTCCGCGGAGTCCTGCCGCAGTCCGTCAACTTCGGTGAGCATCCCGCGCGTGTTGACGCTGAAGTAGATCCCAACGCCGGCATCTCTCAAATCGATGATGCGTTCGAACACCAGGTAGCTTCGAATGTCCGGATGATTCTCGACCCAGGCGCGATTGCCTGCCTCACGCGATCGGAAGATATTGTTTCTCCACACCGGCGGAACGCCTTCCGCCATGCGGTAGACGAGCAGATCGTCAGTTGCGAAAGGGACGGCCTGTTCCTGCGCATGCTTCGGCTCCAGTGGATGCAGCCAGCTGCCGATCTCCGCGAGCCGGAAGGTCTTGCCTCCCTGCGCGACGGAGAGCAGACCGACACTGTCGGCCCAGGTCCAGACGCCCGAGCTGCCGTAGTCGACGGTGACGGTCGCACGCGTGACATCGTCGAAGGCGATGCTGCCGGTGGAAAGCACGCGTCCCATCGGGAAGCTGTCCCCCACCGCGCAGCGCCACGGCAGCCATAGGTGGTCGACCAGTACGCCCGCGCTTTCGCGCACAACATGCAATCCGTCGGAACTGTTGCGGTAAAGTGCCGGGATCGGACTTTGATCCCTGTTTACCGCGACGTTCCACCATTGGAATCCCAGGGTATCGACGGCGCCCGTCACCGCGAGCTGCATGTCCCCGCCACGAAAATCCTCCCCGTTGTCGATGGTGAAACGCGCCGCGGTGTTCGCCGCCAAAGGAATGTGCATGGGAATCAGCGCCGGCGGTTTGCGGAGGGTCAATCTCAACCAGTATCCGGCGAGCGTGGAATCCACCGGATCGGACCGTGTGGTAAACATGCCATCCGTCGCGTCCACGTACCAGAGCAGATCGAGCATGCCCGACATGTCATGGCCGGTGAACTGCTGGTATATCGCATGCAGTTCGTCGCTCGTGAATGTCCGTTTCGGGGCGCGACCCTCGTCATCGGAAGGGAATGCCAGATCTGTCTGCATGTCAGGCATGCTGATCATGTGGAGGATGTAGCGCACCGTGTCGCTGTTTCTCGTGCCGGAATAACGGGATACGGCGATGTCTGAATACGGGTCGGGCGGCACGGGCTGCTCCCAGGAAAATATCTCTTCGGTGTACCAACTCTCCAATCGAAATTCCGTGCGGTCGAGCGGAACGATCAACGCGAACGACGGCGGCGCATGTTCGAGCACGTTATACCTGACTTCACTCCGCACCGTCGTGTCGCCGCGCGCGTGGACGCCGATGTTCTGCATCTGTCTTTCGTCGGTCGAATCGACGCGCACGGCCGTCGGGAGAAGGAACATCGTCGTTGCTCCCGAAACCTGCAGAAGCGTATCGAGCGATGGACGTGTGCTGTCGCCGGCGAGGACGATTTCCCCGGGAAAGCGTACGACGAGGCGCAGCGCTGCCTCCTCCTCGATCGGATTGAGAAAGCGGTCGCGCGCCGCGACGTACAGCTCGAATGGACGCTCGAGGTACACAGCGCGCCTTTCCGGATGCGGCCACGTGATATCCACGAGAATGTTGTCGAACGCTGCGGGGCTCCATTGTATCGGCGGCGAGGTCTGATTCCAGCGTGGGTTCCGGGGATGGATTTCCAAACGCACCGCCTCCTCCGCCTTGCTGGCGGCATATCTTGCGGATGCGCGGCCGTTGACGAACAGGCTCTTCGGGATGCGATATTCGCCCGGAGCGGATGGCGGAATGATCGTTCCTTCCACCTCCAATCGCGCCCAGCTGTAACCGTCGATGTCATTCCCCCAAGCGCGCCCGGAGGTATCGCGTTCCGCATCGCTCCCCACCACGCGAAGGATGGTGCTCCTTCCGATCACGTACCAGTCGGGCACTATGGCCTCGTTGCTGTCCAGCGCCACGAGCGTGAATTCGACCGCCTCACCGGCCATGCGTTCCATCGGTTCCGTTCCGGCGAATTGCACGGCGACTCCCATGTCCGCGAAGGCGTTCACGACGATGATCCGGTTTCCGGGACGCATGACATCGAGCGGTGTGGACCACGTGACATTCAATCCGTCCGTCGCCTCGACGAAATAGATCAGGTCGAAGCTCGGCAGGTCGGGAACACCGGAAAGCGAATCCGCGATCGCTGCCAGCTCTCCCATCGTGCAGGTAAAGGTCGCTGCCGTGCCGCCGGCATCCGCGTCCAGAATCACTTCGTCCGCGAGGCTGTCCGGATCGGCGAAATGGATGCGGTAGCGGACGGTGTCGGCGTAGGTCCGCGGATCTTCGCGAGAGAATCGGATATTCGCATACGGATCCGGCGGATCAGGCCGTCCCCAGCGAAAGCCCATGATTTCATCCCATCGGTCGATTCTCACTTTCGTACCATCGTCCGGAGACAGCAGCGAAAAGGGATACGGTGGGTGGATTGCGACGAAGAAGGAATCGCATCTCCCGGCGATGCTGTAATTCTTCGATACATACGCGGTGACGACATATCCCGCCGACTGTCCCCGCTGCCTCGTGGTATCGGGGAGAACCGCGAACACCTGCTCCCCGCTCAGGCGCCGGGGCGCGGCGAACGGCGGAAAGGCATGACCGGGGACAGCCGAGAATTCATCCATGAAGTTCACGAGGATGGCGACATCGAGCGAGTCCGTCAGGGGATTCGTGAAGCGGTCGCGGGGCGTGACGATCAGTTCGATCGGACGTTCGAGAAAAAACGTGGACGCGTTTTCACCTTGCTGCTGCGGCGTCCAATCGACGAGGAAATGATCCACACCGAGCGGGATGCGCGTGATCGGCGGCGAGCGTGATATCAACGAGTCGATGTACGGAGCGGCCTCGATGCGCGTGCCGGTTTCCACCTTGCTCGAGAGGAACGCCAGGTGCGCGACACCGTCCTTGAACTCGGACTCGGCGAGATAGAATTCCTGCGGACCGATGCGCGGCAGCTCCACACCGCCGCTGTTGATCTGCAGCCAGGTGTAATCGTCCGGTCGCGCGCTCCAGGAAGCAGTGCTTGTATCGCGTTCCGCATCCGATCCGATCACATGCAGCTCGATGGGCATGCCGACGGAATCCCAGTTCCTGATGGTATCACCTCTGACATCCCGCATCACGACATCGAAATGGACCGGATCTCCGGCCCGGACGACGATCGTATCCCGTGTTCCGAAATCGAGCCAGGCATATCCCATGCCCTGCGCGCGGAGGCTTCCTCCCGTCACGCACACGAGGCAGGCCGTGAAACCGAGGCAGGCTGTAAGACCGAGGCGGACAGTCAGTTGACGAAAGCGACAATGCATCCGGTCCTCCATTCTCGTTAGATACATGCTTCCAGGCGAGCTCAGCGAAAGGCATGGAAATGCCGATATCATGGAGACACGCGAAGCACGGCGATCATTCCCCCGCCGCATGCCTCCGCGCGGTTATTTTCGCAGAAGCTGGTCCAGTTCTTCCTCGCCGAGACCGCTTCGTTCCCGCGCCACGTCAAGTATATCGCGTCCGCTGCGCTCGGCCTCCTGGGCGATGGCGACCGCAGCTTCGTGACCGATCGCGGGCACGAGCGCTGTGACAGTCATCAGGTTCCGTTCAGCCTGCTGTCGCAGCTGATCGCGGCGGACTTCGATGCCCGCGATACATCGTGTCGCGAAGGCGACGACGGCATTCGCCAGCAGCTCGACGGACTCGAGCAGCGTGACGGTGATGAGTGGGATCATGACGTTGAGTTCGAAATTGCCGCTCTGTCCGGCGATCGTCACGGTAACGTCGTTCCCCATCACACGTGCGCAGACCATGGCGAGAGCTTCGGGGATGACTGGATTGACTTTCCCCGGCATGATCGAGGAACCGGGCTGCAGCGCGGGCAGGCTGAGTTCGTCGAGACCGGCGCGCGGTCCCGAGGACATCCATCGAATGTCATTCGCGATTTTCATCAGGCTCACCGCGACGGTCTTCAGCGAGGCGGATGCCTCGACCGCGGCGTCGCGCGCGGCCTGCGCCTCGAAGTGATTTTCCGCCTCCCGGAGCGGCAGCCCCGTCTGTATCGCCAGCGCCGCGATGACCCGCCTCGCGAAATCCGGATGCGCATTCAATCCCGTGCCCACCGCCGTCCCGCCGAGCGGCAGCTCGAGCAGCGCTTCCCGCGCCTGCCGGATGCGGCGGATCCCCTTCTCGACCTGAGCGGCGTAGCCGCTGAATTCCTGCCCCATCGTCAGCGGCGCCGCGTCCATCAGATGCGTGCGTCCGACTTTCACGACGTCCGCGAACTCATCGGTTTTCTCCAGCAGCGCCGCATACAGCTTCGCCATCGCGGGCAGCAGCATATCGTCGATGCTCGTGAGCGCGGCGAGATGCATTGCAGTAGGAATGACGTCGTTGCTCGACTGTCCCGCATTCACGTGATCGTTGGGATGCACCGTGCGCGCGTTTTCTCCCTGTTCCCGCAGCAGCTGCGTGGCCCTGTGCGCGAGCACCTCGTTCATGTTCATGTTCGTCGAGGTGCCCGAACCGGTCTGGTACACGTCGACGGGAAACTGTTCGCCGTGCCTGCCATTGATCACTTCCCACGCGGCGGATTTGATCGCGTCTGCAATGTCGCGGTCCAGTACGGCCAATTCCGCATTCGCCTCGCAGGCGTTGAGCTTGATTCTCGCGAGCGCCAGGATGAATGCGCGGGGAAAACCACGCCCGCTGATCCTGAAATTCTCCACCGCACGCTGCGTCTGCGCGCCCCAGAGGACATCGCCGGGAATCCGCACTTCGCCGAGGGCGTCGCGCTCTGTTCGCCATTCCTTGGGTATCATCGTTGATCCTTTCCTGATGTCTTGAGAAAATGTGCAATTCGCCGAGGATACGCAATGCACCGGACGAGTGCGCAAGAAGCCGGAAACGAAAACAGGTCCCCGGGGGGACCTGCTTTCTCGTTCCGTATGGACGATCGATTATTTGACCAGCATCATCTTCCGCTGATCGTGGAATACCGTGCCGTCCTCACTCGTCGCGTGGATGCGATAGGTGAACACGCCGGTCGCGATGTTGCCTAGCGCCATGCCGGCATTCCAGGTGACGCCATGGGTACCGGAGGGCATTTCTCCGTTCACGAGGACGGCGACTTCCTCACCGAGGGAGTTGTACACCGCGAGATAGACGGTGCTGCGCTCCGGCAGGGTATAGGTGATCGTCGTCACGGGGTTGAACGGATTCGGGTGGTTCTGATGAAGTTCGAATCCAGTCGGCAGAACATCGGCGCTCGCCGCTTTCGGCGGAGGAGTGACGTAGTATCCGCTGAAGAATCTGGCTTCATCGAAGCCCTTGTTGATTGCGTCGATTGCGGCAACGATATCGGCGAGCGACACACCCGGGAAGGTGGTGCCGGCAAGCGCCTGATTCGCCATGGCGAGCAGATCCGCGGCAGTCCTGTTCGTTCCATTCGACCCGAGAGCGCTCAGCACGCTGGGCGGGAAATAGAAGCTCATGAACGTGCTGTCGGGCAGATCGTCGCCATCACCGCAGATGCCGTTGACATAGTCCGCGCCTTCCGTCCTCATCCACGGTGTCGAAGGATCCGGCAGGTAGAATGAGGTCGTGAGCAGTGTGTCCAGTCTCAGGTTCAGGGCCAGCGTGATGGTCTGCGAAAGAAGGATATTGCTGAACCTGCCCTGCTTGTTGAGCGGCATGGTGTTCGGGATGATGTTGCAGTTGCTCTGGTTGAAATGGTAGTCGCTCTTGAGCGCCGTCGGTTTTCCGCCGCCCGGCAGGTACCGGATCACGCAGTTCGCGTCGCCCGTGATCATTGTGAGGGATCCGGAACCGTCGACGCCGACGATGATCGTGTCACCGTTCGCGGCGAGCAGGGAATCGATCAATGCCGCCGTGCCCAGTCCGTTGCCGCAGAAGGATCCGCCGGAGTTTCCGTAGAAGCCCTGCGTAAGGGTCTCGAACTGGTTGCACATCTCGAAAATGGTCTGAGTGGCGGTATCGGAGATGTTATTGCATGCGTCGATCGCCTGCCACGACTTGATGTGGGTGAAGATGCCGCTGGAATAGATCACGGTATCCCGCACCACGATCAGCGACGGATTCGGGTCGCAGTTGTCGCTGTATGTCGGATCGGTGAACACGACCGGCTGACTGCATGCCACCGTGTCGTCAGGCGCCGCCGTGACAATGGGCGGAGTGTCGTCGACGACGAAGATGGTCTGGCTGACGTTCGGCGACTGGTTGCCGCAGCCGTCGATCGCCTTCCAGGTCCGGGTGACCGAGTACTCCTGCGGACAGCCGCCCGGAGTCGTCACATCCTGTCCGACCTGGACGACATCGACGGTGATGCAGTTGTCCGTGGCCGTGGGTGTACCGAACACCGGAGTCTCGGTGCACTCGATGGACGTATCCGCGGGAACGTAGGTGAACACCGGCGGAGTGCCGTCGATCGTCGTGTTGTAGGAAACCGAGTCCGCATTGCCGCAGGCGTCGGTCGATCTCACGGTGATGATCGCGTCACAGTCGCCGATCGTGCTTGCCGTCAGCGTCACTCCACCGCAGACATCGCTCGATGTCGTCGCCGCGATGGCGGCCGCCTCTGCATCCGCCTGATTGGAGAAACAGGTGTCGATCACTCCCGCCGAGATGGACGGTGGTGTCGTATCGATGATCGTGAACGTTGCCGTGGTCGAATCCACGTTGCCGCAGTCGTCGGTGGCGTAGAACGTCACCGCCGCGCTGCCCGTGGCGCCGCAGCCGTCGCTGAGGGCTGTGAAATTATGCGTCCAGTCGAAGTCGGAGCACACGTCGTCCGCAACCGCGCCGCCATGGTTGGCAAGCCAGCTGTTGAGCGCAGCCGTGTTGCCGGCGCCGTCGCATTCCACTGTCGTGTCCTGCGCCGCCACCGTTATATCCGGAGGCGTGGTGTCCTCGATCGTGAAGCGCGCGGTGGTCGAATCGACATTGTTGCAGTCGTCGGTCGCGTAAAACGTCACATCGACGAAGCCCGCTCCGCCGCAGGTCGGGACGAAGTTGAGCGCATTGTAGCTGTTGGTCCACACGACGCCGGAGCACGCATCCGTGGCGGTTGCGCCGCCATGGTTCGCGAGCCAGCTGTTGAGGGCCGCCGTGTTGCCTGCGCCGTCGCACTCGACTGTCGTGTCGGAGGCGGCGGTCACCAGGGGCGGAGTCGTATCGATGATCGTGAACGTCGCGGATGTCGAATCGACATTTCCACAGTCGTCGGTTGCGTAGAAGGTCACCGTCGCACTGCCGGTGGCTCCGCAGAGGTCCGAAAGCGTGGTGAAGTTGTTGCTCCAGGTCACGGATCCGCACACGTCGGAGGCCGTTGCTCCGCCATGGCTGGTGAGCCAATTGTTGAGTTCCGTCGTGTTGCCCGAGCCGTCGCATTCGACTGTCGTGTCGGAGGCGGCAGTCACCACGGGCGGAGTCGTATCGATAATGCGGAATGTGGCCGTGGTCGAGTCCACGTTGCCACAGTCGTCCGTGGCGTAGAACGTCACGGTCGCGCTTCCGGTGGCTCCGCAGAGATCCGAGAGCCCCGTGAAGTTATCGCTCCAGGTCACCTGTCCGCAGGCATCGGCTGCCGTGGCGCCGCCATGGTTGGCGAGCCAGCCGTTGAGGGCTGCCGTGTTGCCTGCGCCGTCGCATTCGACGATCAGATCGGATGCGGGAGTGACGGTGGGCGCCGTGGTGTCGATGACGTGGATCGTCTGCGAGCAGCTGTCCTTGTTGCCGTACACATCGGTCGCGACCCAGGTGCGGCTCACGCTGTACTCGCTTGGACACTGACCGGGAGTGACCACCGTGTTGCTGATCACGACTCCCGGATTCGGATCACAATTGTCCGTCGCCGTGGGCGTCGTGAAGGGAAGCGTCGCCGGGACGGGACATTCGATGGTCGTGTCCACCGCGCAGCTGATGACGGGAGGGGTGATGTCCCGGACCTCGACCAGCAGCGAACAGGTGCTGGTACAGAAGGGGAAGCTCGTCTCCGTGATGGTCAGCGTGAGGGTGAAGGAGCCGAGGGCGACGCCGGCATCCACGCTGACGGTCGGATTATTGATGCTGCCATTGATGCTGCCGTTGCCGCTGATACCCCAGAGATAGGTGTACGCTCCGGCGGGACCGCTGAAGACATTGCCGGTCGAACCCGGACAGACATCGCCGACCGGAGTGATCGAGCAGACCGGATTCGCCTGCACGGTGATCGTCCGTGTCACTGTCTCCGAGCAGCCGTAGACATCGACGACGGTCAGGGTCAGTATGAAGGATCCGGCGCCAGTGGAACTCACCGTCACCGAATCATCGGTCGTACCCGAAGTAATCGTGCCGTTTCCGCTGATCGCCCACTGCCAGGAAACAATGGAATCGATGGGAACCGGAGAGTTCGGATCGAACGATGCCCGGTATGTGTGCGACGACGTGAGCGCGCAGACGACGCTGTCTCCCGCGATTTCGAAATCCGGAATCGGGAAGACGTTCACCGTTCCGGAACATCCGGTGGAGCTGAGTCCGTTGGCATCGGTGAGCACGACAGTATATGTGCCCGCGGCGGAAGCCGGGACGACGATACTCTGTGTGGTGGCGCTGAAACTGTTGGGTCCCGACCAGAGATAGCTGTAGGGCGGCGTGCCCTGTGCGATCCGCTGCGCGGTGAGCGTCACCTGCGATTCGTCGCAGATGGTCGTATCCGCGGGAAACACGGCGCAGACTGGAGCCGGCACATGATTCCCGAAATCGATCAATCCGGCCGTGACGGAATTCGTGAGATCGACTTCCCAGGAGAACGGCCCCTGGCCGAGCAGAATTCCCGCCGGGGTGGTAGGAACTCCATCGATGTTCGCACCTATCGAATTGGCATCGGGATAGGTCTGTACCCATTCCGAAGGGGGATTCTGGGCGAACGCGGGCGCGGCATTCGTATACCCCGCCGAGGCTCCCGTGGTCGGTGCGTTCCCGAGTTCCTCGCTGACCAGGTAGAGTGCCTGCGGGAGCCCCGTGATCGTCCACGATCCCGCGCCGTTCGTGAGAACGGTGTCGGAAATCGGCAGGTTGCCGATGATGGTCGAGATGTAAATCGGCCAGCCGTCGAGTACGGTTTCACTGCCATCCTGTACCTGATTTCCGTTGATGTCATGCCACTTCAGACCGGAAAGCTGTCCCGCGGGCTGTGGCGGAATCGGGATGGGGACTGTCTTGTTCCCGAGCGTCAGGTAGGTGTGTCCCGAGGCGCCGGAAACGAATCCTGAACCCTGTCGCTGGTCGGTGCTGAACGGCGCGATTCCATAGAGGTAGCCTCCCCACTGGTCGGTCGGAAACTGGTTCAGCTGCGACTGAAGTGTGTTGTTCCAGACGAAGGTCTGCGCTTCATGCAGCTGGAAATAAATATAGAATGTGCTCGTGTTCGGCACATTGTTGATTCCGCCATACGCGTCGATGATATCCTGCCGGGTGATCGTGAAGCAGCGCGTCGCATCGTCGGGCGCGCCGATCCCTCCCGTCGTGGACCTGTTTGTTCGCGATGTATCCGGGTGAAGAAGTTCATATCCTGCCCAGAAGTACTCCGTGCCCCACTGGGTGAGTCCCTGTGAATTCTGGGCGGTTTCCAGCTCGGCTCTCGTGGTCATGGGATATGCCGCACCGGAGGAGTCCATCGGCCAGCCCTGGCTGTTGCTCCGCACGACCGTGCCGATCTGGACGCTGCGCACAAGATCGATGAATCGGGCGTCGAGATTGCCACGGGTGAAGTCATAGCAGACCGTGATGTCGCTGAATGCGGGGTTGTTGATGTTGACGTTCTTCAACGTCAGCATGTATGGGACCCACTCCCCCTCGTTCCAGGTATTGCCGAGATTGCCCGTGGACCATGAATAGCTGAGGGTCCCATTGCCGGCCGTGTCGGCCTTGAAGCCCTCGTATCTGTCCACGCCCCAGCCGGTCTGTGCGTGAATGGGGACTGACAGGCTGATCAGCATCAGCAACAGTCCCCATGGCGTCGTACATCGTCTCATACTGTGTCCTCGACTCTGATTGGATGGATAGTTGAAGTTCCATTTCCGGGGCCATGACAGCATGGCCCCTCACACGACGCATTGCATTCACGTATGCGCCGAAGTGCATTGATTGGATGTTCATATTCCGGATAGAAACAGACCTCTTGAGCAGACATCTGAGACGTGCCGTCCTCCCCCGCATTCGGGGACCATGATCAGGAACGGCTATCCTGCTCGAAACTACCCGGAGAAGCAGAAGCGTCTCGCGATACACGCGACGTGTAACATGACTCTTCTGTTTAAGGCTAACGGATATTGTTGCTCCAAAATATCCGTATACGACATGCAAAAGTCAATAGGGCCAGAAAAAAAATATCCCCGCTATTGCGGGGATGTGGTGCCGGACGGGAAATTTTCCGGGTGATTCCTAATACTCGTCAGGGAGGTTTTTCATCTGGGCGTCATCGTATTTCCTCCCATGGCGGGTGATCGCGACCGGCGGTCAGCTGAAGCGTTTGCCGCGGTCGTAGGGGAAGATATCGACGACCTCCCCGCGGCGGACGCTCCGCTGTGTACGCTCCCAGAATTCTTTCGTATACAGGTCGCGGTGCACCGCGTCGAAGATCCCCTTGAGCGGTGTCGGGATCCCGAGCCAGGTCTCGATCTCGTCCATGAAAAAATCATTTTCATCAGCGGTGATGCGATCCTCATCGGACTGGTATTCCTCATACTCGTCGCGCGGCTTCGGCTTGACATGGAAACTGACGCTCTCGAGCGGCATGATGTCGTCATAGTCGTAGAGCACCACCCTGCTCCGTTCGCCGACACCGTAATTCCATTTGTTGAACAGGTCCACCGGAAAGAGTCCCGTCCCGGCGAGGTCCTTGATGAAATACCCGAAATCCAGCAGTATCTGGCGTATATGTTCCGGCGAAGTCTCCGTTTCCAGGAAGATCGGCAGGGGGACGACTTTCCTCTGGATGTAGCAGTGGTCGATGATGAGGTACCCGTCCACCACCCGTACCGTTTCACGGGCGGCCAGCGCGAATTCGTTCACGACTTCGTCGTCGTACCGCTCCAGCCGGAAGCGGATGCTCTCGAACTCCTGCGTGTCCACGAGGCGGCCGACGCGGTCGCGGCTGCTGACGAAACGGTACCGAGCCTTCACCTGATCGGCGGTGATCGATTTGTTCGTGAGCCGCGTCGAGCGGAGGAAGCACGGCCTGTCCTTGATCACCTTGAACACGTACGGATAATGGGGCTGCGTGTACACGATCATCACCGCGCCTTCCAGTCCGGGTGCGAGCACGAATTTCTCGTTTTCGATGTGCACGTGGCGGTGCAGATCCCTGTAGAATTCGGTCTTCCCGTGCTTGTTGTATCCGATGGAGTTGTATATCTCGGAAATCGGTTTCCCGGGAAGCATCGACTGCAGGAAATGCACCAGATCGTTCGGCGCGTCCGTCTCGACATGGAAATACGAATACGCGAAACCGAAGATATTATTGACGTCGGCGCGCGTCAGCAGCACCGCGTCGATATAGATGCCATCCTCGCTGTTGTACATCGGAAGGATGAGCGGTACGGTATGTGCATCGATCTGCATGCGTCCGATGATATAGGCGACCTTGTTCCTGAAGAACACGTGGTTGAGGATTTCCGCCGTGTACTCCGCATGCTTTCTCGTCAGAGGCCAGAGAAACAGGTTGATCTCGTTCGCCACCCGCGTGATGTCGCGCGCGAGATTGGCGTAGGGGATGCGGAACGCATGCTGTGACAGGACCAGCCAGATCAGTATCGTCGCGTCGGTCTGCCCTTCATATTTCGTGAACAGGTCGGTACAGAATGCCGTCAGCTGCTCCGGGGGATCGAGGCGGATGAACTCCGTCGTCCGGTCGATACCCGTGGTATTGAAGACCTTGCGCGTCACGGAATTGAAGAAGGTCTCCGCGATATCCCTGTCACAGCGGTCCCCCACGCGATCGGAATACGCCTGCTTCACCAGCGGCCAGTCGGCTTCAGGATCAGGAATCCCGTCGAGCATGACATGGAGGGCTCGTGTTGCTTCCGCGATGCAATCATCGTAAATCCCCAGCCGATCGATCGCGTCCTGCCGACCGCGCCGCCAGTCCATCGTCTCGAAACGCTTCCTGGCCCTCCTCGTCACGGCGCGGAAACGCACGAGGTAGGTCTCGAATCCCTTGAATATCCGGACCGCCAGCTTCTCTGTCAACGCCGGAATCTCCACGCCAGCTCCGCGCATGTGATGCGTATGTGTCCAATCTCGGCAGAAAGTGCGTGTGATTCAAGTCCACGTCGATGACCGCCGCACACGACGCATCGGCGGAATGCAATACGTAACGGGCAGAGGCGCGCACAACGCACGCCTCCGCCCGAAGGTTGTCGATGATTTTGCGGCTCAGCGCAGCTGCATGTCCGTCAGTTCGACGGAGTATTCCTTGCGCGCGGAGTCATAACTCACCGTGTATTTTTTCGGATATGCCTTGCCCGTGACCTTGAACGCGGCGGGCTGCTTGATATCGACGGTGACATTCGGCTTCGTTTCGAAGAACGCCTTCGTGATCATCGGTTCGAAGAAATACAGGTCTCCTTGATAGAAACCGTAGATGAAGGTCTTGTCGAACGCGGCGCCGTGAAGTTCCGCCGCGGTGCTGTCTATGTAATGCGTGCCCATGTTCGGGACGGCATCGACGGCGGACATGTAGTCCTGCGGCATGTACTGGGCTGCGGGCGGAACAAGATCCGGTCCGGGTACGACCGCGGCGCGCGCCTGTTCATCGACCACGTAGAAATGGACGTCGAAATGCGCCAGTCCGTAGATCGGCGTGGGAAAATGCCCGTGAGGATTCCAGTCGAAACTGGCGCTCTGATACGGCGAATTCGCCGCCTTCTTCGGGAGCGTGAGGGACACCGGGGTATCGGTATCCGGCAGTTCGTTCAATGCGCCTTCACTGAAACGGACGCCGACGGCGAGCAGCGTACCGTCCGCTGCGACACGTTCGTAGGCCGTGACCTGACCCTGTCCCAGTGCGACACTCTGTCCGTCGTGCGTGACTGGCTGTGCGGGCTGGGCGGGATCGTCCTCGTCGCAGGCGGTGATGACAAACAGCGCGAACAGTGCTCCGACAAGAAGCACGGGGAATCTGTACATGGATTGATCCTTTCATGTATGTGAACGACGGTCACCCGTCTGATGCGGGATAGTTGATGATATAGTATATGCAGATCGCGCTTTTTTTACAACAGGTCCGCATGATATTTGCGGCTCTCTCCGACCGCGCGATATGTGTTTACAATCACATCAGGTAGGTGAATAGCAGGTCGGGAAATCCGGAGGTGGATGGGATCAGCGGTACTGGCAGCACTCCGGGAGATGATTATATACATCGTCGGGAGCCGTATGGGAATCAGTGTCATGACCCGATTCGGCGAGCGCCTTTTCTATCCCGTCGATGTCGGGGAGGTGTTCCTCGTAGTACAGCGTGAGCGTCTCGGTGGCGGACTCCCACTTCGCCGTGTGGACATACGCCTGCGCTCCGGCGACGGATTCGATCCGATCCTTGCACATATCGCAGTTCCCGCGGACATGGACGGTGGCGGAGTGCAGCGCGCCGCCCGCGCCTTCCATCGCACCCGTGCCTTCCATCGCACCCGTGCCTTCCATCGCACCCGCGCTTTCCATCGCACCCGTGCCTTCCATCTCACCAGCGCCGCCGCTCCCTCCGAGATCGATGACGCGCGAGAGGCCGAGTGTCACGGAATGCCGGTTGGTCAGCTGTTCCTCGCCGTAGATATTCCTGTAGATCGGATAGTTGTACTGGATGGAGAACTGCCAGTCATTGAAGAGATTGACCGCCGCCTGCGGGGCGACATAGGCGATGACCCCTCCGGAGGAGTTCAGGAAGGAGTATTGATTCGTCGACGCTGCTCCGATACCGGTCGTTCCGTTCAGCGCCCTGTCGCGCATTTCCCAGCGCAGCTGAAGCAATGCAAGGAGCGTAGGCGTGATGCGATATGTCCCCATGACGGACGCGAGATAGAGGTTGCCGTATTTATGATAGGTATTCCGTGTCTCGATCGCCTGCGAGAACTCGACGGAGTTGAAGGACATGAGCGCGAAATCGCTGTCCTCGAATCGCTTGCTCAGAATCAGTCCGAGGCTATACCGGTAATTGCCCGAGGACGGCTGAAAATCGATGGGCAGCACGACGCCGTCATACTCCTGATCGAATTTTCCGACGGGAATGGTCACGCGCGCGGTCTGCACGAGTTCGAAAAGCCCGTCATCGGTGGAATAGGTACCATACCCGATGCCGAAGGTCGCATCCGAAATCCCCTGTGCATATCGCGTGTAATCACTCTGGACGAACCGCTGCGACTTGTCGAAATAGTACCCGAGATCCGCTGTGAGTCTCAGCCTGTCCGAGACCGCATAGGAGAGCGCCAGCGAGGCGTAGTCGTAGCGGCTCTCGGCGTACTCCCTGTCGAGCCGCTGCGTGCCGCGGTAGTAGGCGTTGGACTGGGAGTACATATACGACCAGGAGACGTTGAGCAGATGCGCACCGTCCGTGGTCAGCGTGCAGTTCGTGTTCACGGGATTCCCCGCCGTGCAGCACTGTGCGTGCGTCTCGCAGCGGAGCCCGTTGAGCACGAGCATGCCCAGGAGCAGTACCGGCAGTTTCATGATAGGGCGCTCCTTTATTCGATCAATCCGCAATCGAGATCTGCATCGTCTTCACGTCCGTCCCCTTTTCATTGGAGACGGTGCAGGTGACCGTGCGCGTTCCCCTGCATTCCGCCGTGGCGGCCATCGTCGCCTTCGAGTTGTCGTTCGCATCGATGGTCAGCGCGCCGCAGTCGCTCGCCCACGCGTACTTCAGGTTCCCCCCGATCGCGTAGCAGACGAGGGAAGCGGCCTCCCCTTCATGGATTTCCGTCCTGTCGGCCTCGAGTGCGATGATCTCGGGCGGATTGACGACCTCGAGAATGGTGATGACGATGGACCTGGACGCGCTGCCCTTCGCATTCGACACAGTGCAGGTGATCACTTTCTCCCCCACACAGCAGGCGCTGCCGTTGAAGCTCACTTTCGAGCGGGAGGCATTCATCGGGATGATGTCGCCGAGATCGACTTCCCATACATAGGTCAGGTTGCCGCCTGTCGCATCGCAGGTGATGACCGCCGGGTCCTGTCCGCCATAGAGGATCTGCGTCTTCTCCGCAGTCAGGCTCCGGATTTCCGGGACACTCGTCTCGGCGTCGGTATTCGGATTCGTGCTTTCCTCGGAGCAGCCGAGAAGGATTAGAAATAAAGAGGAAAGGAGGAGCAATTGCGATTTCATATTGCCTCGCGTGAATGGGGACTGCGGTGAATGTGTCAATGGACCAGAAACACTTTCGAATTCATCGTCGCCGCATCGACGACGGCGAGCACATACGCACCCGGGATCATGCCCTGCAGGGGAATCCTCACGACGCGGGATGCGTCGGTGAAGGATCTGCGGAGCTGTCCGTTGATCGAAAAGATGCGGAACTCGCGGTGCCCGCTGCCGGGCAGGATTACCGTCAGTTCCTGCCGATTCTGCAGGATGGAAAATGCGGCCGGAGCCTCCTCCCGCACACCGATGCCGGTCACGGTCTGCGTCTTGAAATAATAGGCGCCGACAATGAGGTCGGCGACGTCGATCACGACCTGATCGCCCTCGATGCGGTGCGGCAGGTAGCCGGGGTGGCAGGTGCCGGCCGTGTTCTTCCCGCCGAGCGTGTCGATGGCGAACCGGTTGCCGCAATTGTTGCAGCGGAGATCGCTGCCGCTTTGCGAATACCCTTTGTCCGCAAGGTAGCAGACGTCGCAGGCGTTGAAGACCGTCTTGATCTCACCGTCCGAGGCGCGGACAATGATGTATTCGATATCCTTTTTCTCTGTCGCGGAGAGCATGTGCACATAGGTGTAATGCTTCGCCGCCGTCGTGATCTCGGCCGCCGGATGGGACACCGTCTGCGCGCCCGCATTCGTCGAGATCAGCAGAAGCAGGGACATCAGGATCGCAAGACCTCCGCGCCGCGGCGTTCGGGCGGTCTGGAACCGCATCGCTTCACTGCGATACGGCGGATTGAGGATATTGTCCATAAAATTACTCCGGAAATGGCGGGTGTGGATCACGGATACGGCGGGCAGCGGATCTGCCCGGTACATGCTGCTCAGTCCATGGCGAATGGACACCGAGGGAAGCGATCCTCGAGAAATGGATCTGTTCCGGATGTGCGTATCGGCCCCGGAAGCGAGGCGGCGAAGGTGCGTGTTGATTCAGGCGAGGATGGGGCGGACGATCTTATTTTCCATTTGGAGGTCGTCCGATGGGTGCGCGTGAAAACTACATGCAAAGTTTCAGAATATCAAGAGTTTGGACCCGTCAATCGAGGAGAATCATGCGCCGGCTCCGGACCTGTCCGCCGGCGAGAAGCCGGGATCAGAGCTTCCTGTCGATGTCCCTCGCCACGGCGACGAGCGAAGCTTTCAGGTTCGTCGTGCCGGGGTTATCGAGATGCACATGAATCAGGAGTCTGGGCGAGAGCAGCACGGTCAGCTGCTTCCACTTCTCCGACCAGACGGCTTTGCGGCCGACTCCCTTGACCGGCTCTCCGTCCTTGTAGGTTCCGAGCACGCGGTCGAATTCCTTTTCCGACTTGATCTCGGTGAAGACCACCATCAACTTGCTGCCCGCCGGCGCCACCCCGGCCTTGATGCGCATCTCGTCGCCCCTGTCGGGTTTTCCCCAGACCACGGTGGCGGTCGGAAAAGTCTTCGTCTTGAACTCCTCGAATTTCACCACCTCGCCAGCCTTGAGCTTGAAGTGGCGGCGGACATACTCGCCGGTGATGATGCCGCTGTATGTCTGGCTCCACCCGGTCGAAGCGATGAAGAACAGCAGGGTCAGTGTGTGAATGAATCGCCGCATGCAATCCTCGAAAGTGAAATGCGAAAGCAACAGCCCAGCATCGGTATACCTGAAGTGATTGCCGTTGTTCCGACGCAATATCCGAATTTTCCCAAATATCCGCTCTCGATGGGCGAGGTCGGGTTCCCTGTCACCGCGCAGGCTATGGCGGCACATGACTCGCGACCATCCAGGCGCCAGACATCAGCAGACGCCAGGCATCAGCAGGTGCGAGGCATCGGCAGGTGCGAGGCATCAGCAGGTGGCTGGCGTCAGCAGCGTACGGAAGGCCTCGTCGCGGCGTGCGAAGGGGAATCGGGCGACCTCATCCGAAAGCATCGCGCGGATGCGGTCGTTGCAGAGATAGCCCGGACTGCCCTGATGGGTGGACCCCGGCGACTCCGGAATCGTGAAGCTTCCATCCTGCAGACTCGCCGCGACTTCGCGGTACGCATCGCGGAATGTCATTCCGCCGGCCATGCACTGCTGGATGGCGTCGACGCTGAAGATGTCCCGATAGCGCGGATCGTCGAGCAATCCCTCCGTCACTTCGAGGAACGCGAGGGCGTGGCGCGCGATGCGCAGGCAGTCGCGCAGTTCCTCAATGGCGGGGAACAGCAGTTCCTTGATGATCTGCAGGTCGCGATGGTATCCCGATGGGAGATTGATCATGCTCATCGCGATGTCGCCCGGCACGGCCTGTATGCGGTTGCAGCGCGCGCGGATCAGTTCGAAGACGTCGGGATTGCGCTTGTGCGGCATGATGCTCGATCCCGTCGTGATTTCCTCGCGGAGACGGAGAAATCCATGGTTTCCCGAGACATACATGCACACATCGGCGGCGAAGCGCGCGAGCGATGCCGCCACGGAGGATAAGCCCTGCGCCGCGATGCGCTCGGTCTTTCCGCGGCTCAGCTGCGCATCGATCGCATTCACATGCATCGCCTCGAAGCCGAGCAGCGCGGTCGTGCGGTCGCGGTCGATCGGGAACGAGGATCCATATCCCGCCGCGGATCCGAGAGGATTGCGGTCGGCGATACGGTACGCCGCATGGAGCGGGATGAGGTCCTCCGCGAGACTCTCGGCATGCGCGGCGAACCACAGGCCGAACGACGACGGCATCGCCGCCTGTCCGTGCGTGTACCCGGGCAGCATGACCGCCGCGTGGCGGTCGCTGCGGTCGAGCAGCTCGCCGGCCAGCAGGGCGACCTCGCCGACGATGTCGCGTATGCGATCGCGGAGATACAGCTTCAGGTCGAGCAGCACCTGATCGTTGCGCGAGCGCGCGGCATGGATGCTCTTCCCCGCCTCGCCCGCGCCGCGCGTGAGCAGCAGCTCGATCTGCGAATGCACATCCTCGATCCCGTCCTCGATGACGAAGGTCCCGTCCGCGATCGCGCGGTAGATGGACTGCAGCCCGGCTTCGACGGCGCGCCACACTTCGCCGCTCAGTATTCCGCACTCCTGAAGCATGCGTGCGTGGGCCAGGGAACCGAGCACGTCGTATTCGGCGAGCTGCAGATCGAATGCAGGATCGCGGCCCACGGTGAAGCGATGGATCCTTTCGTCGGTCTTGCCGCCCTTATCCCAGAGTTTCATCTCCGCAGCTCCGCATATCGTTGAATGAGTTCGTGATAGATCCGCAGTCCGTGTTCGAGTTCCTCGAGGGTGATGAATTCCCCGGCGGTGTGCGAGCGCTCCGAGCGCCCGGGTCCGATTTTCACCGAGGGGACACTGAGCAGCGCCTGATCCGACATGGTCGGCGAACCGAAGCACGCGAGTCCCATCCCCGCGGCCGCCTGCACGATGGGATGATTGTCAGGTATCGCGGAAGGACGCAGCCGCATGGAGCGTGGCTGTACATCCGAGTGCAGATGCTCCCGCAGCGTCGCGAGGATTTCCTCGTGCGTGTAGCGCTCGGTGACGCGCACATCGACCACGAAGCGGCAGCGGTCCGGAACGACATTGTGCTGCGTCCCCGCTTCGATCTGGGTGACGGTCATCTTCACCTGGCCCAGCCGCGCCGATTGCAGCGGAAAGGAATACCGTTCGATCCAGTCGATGTCGCGCATCGCGACACTGATGGCGTTGACGCCGGTCGAACGCGCCGCATGTCCGGCGATGCCGTGCGCGACGCAGTCCAGAACGAGCAGGCCTTTCTCCGCGACAGCCAGCTGCATCTCCGTCGGTTCGCCGATGATCGCGAGTTCGACAGGACCGACCTCGTCCATCACGCTCGCCACGCCGCCATCGCCCGCGATTTCCTCCTCGGCGCTGAGTACGAGCAGCAGGTTGAAAGGAAGATCCCGGCGTTCATGCAGTGAGAGGAACGTGCCGCAGAGCGCTGCAACGCAGCCGCCCGCATCATTGCTGCCCAGTCCGACGATTCGTCCGTCCACGATGAGCGGATCGAAGGGATCGCGCTGCCACGACGCCACGGGACGTACCGTGTCATGATGCGAACAGAGCATGACGGTCGGCGCCTCCGCGTCGAATGCCTTTCCGAATGTCCAGAGATTGTTCCCCTTCCGATGCACGGTCGCGCCGCGCGCCTGAAGCCACTGCGCCAGCAGATCCGCGGTCGCCTGTTCCTCGCGGCTGAACGAGGGCGTGCGGATCAGATCGGCCAGCAGCGCGATCGCCTCGGAGAGCGTGCTCACAGGCAGACCTCCGTTCCTGCATCCTTATGTCCCTCCGCGGCCGGCACGAGCTGCCCGATGCCGCAGAGCATGACACGCGCGGCACCGGCGCGCTTCGCCGAGAAAGCGGATTCCAGCTTCGGCAGCATGCCGGACGAGATAACTCCGCGCGCCCGCAGTTCCCCTGCCGTATCCGGGGTGATCCGATCGAGCGTCCTGCCTCCCTCTCCGCTCACGCCCGGGCGATCGAAGCAGTACACGAGCGTGACCGCCAGCGATGCGGAGAGCGTCGCGGCCACGGCCGCGGCGATGGTATCGGCATTGGTGTTCAGCAGTCCGCCGGCTCCGTCGTGCGTCAGGGGAGCGATCACCGGAACGATCCCCTGCTCCAGCAGCCTCTGCAACACATCCGCGTTGACGCGCGTGATGTCTCCGACATGGCCGTAATCGATCTCGCGCACGGGCCGCCGCCCGGCGCGCAGCATGTCGTAATCGGCTCCCGCGACGCCGCAGGCGTTGCAGCGAAGCGCCTGCAGTTCCGCCACGATCGACCGGTTCACCAGTCCGCCGTACACCATGGTGACGATATCAAGGGTTTCCCGGTCCGTTATTCTTCTTCCATCGACGATGCGCGGCGCGACACCGAGCCGTTCGCCAAGCGCGCTCGCGGCCTGTCCCCCGCCGTGCACGAGCACGCGCGGACCGGACAGGCAGGAAAACCCTTCGAGTGCCGTGCGACGGCGGCCCGCATCCTCGAGCAGGCGTCCGCCGAACTTGACGACGGTCGCGGTGTGCGCGCTCATACGCTACAGCGCCTCCAGCATGCGCCGCAGCACCGCCTGCGCGGACCAGATGCGGTTACCCGCCTGCCGCAGCACGACCGAGGAGGGACCGTCGAGCACGGCATCCTCCACGACGATATTCCGCCGCACCGGCAGGCAGTGCATGAATTTCGCATCCGCCGTGGCCGCCATTTTGCCCGCAGTGACCATCCACTCCGCGTCGTTCCGGAGGATCTGTCCATACTCGCGATAGCTGGACCAGTTTTTCGCATAGATGAAATGCGCGCCTTCGAAGGCCGCGGACTGGTCGTACTCCACCACCGTGTCCTTCATGAATGCCGGCGACAGCTCGTACCCCAGCGGGTGCGACACGACGAGGTTCACGTCCATCGCGCGCATCCATTCGACGAAGGAATTCGGCACGGCCTGCGGAAGCGCGCGCGGGTGCGGCGCCCAGGTGAGCACCACTTTCGGGCGAGCGACGGGACACAGTTCGTCCACCGTGACACAATCCGCGAGGGACTGCAGGGGATGGCGCGTGGTGGATTCGAGGCTCAGCACCGGCCTGCCGCTGAACCGGACGAAGGCCGAGATCACCTCTTCGCGTTCGTCGGCTTCGCGATCCTTCAGCGCGGGAAACGCGCGCACGCCGATGATGTCACAGTACTCGCCCAGCACGCCCGCCGCTTCGCGGATGTGTTCGGCACTGCCGCCGTCCATCATCGTGCTGTCGGCGAACTCGAGCTGCCAGGCATCCTGGCCCGTGTTGAGCACAATCACGTTCATGCCGAGATTCTGCGCCGCACGCTGCGTGCTGAGCCGCGTGCGCAGGCTGGCGTTGAAGAAGACCAGTCCGAGCGTGCGCCGGCGCCCGAGCTGCTCGCATGCAAAGGGATCGGCCTTGTGCGCCCGCGCCTCGGCGATCAGCCCCGCGAGATCCCCTGCGTCGTGAACGGATAAAAACTTTTTCATGCCGCGTTTCCTTGTGTGTGCGTTGTGACCGGACGTTCATGCAGGCCTTGCAGCGCCGCTTCCACCGCATCGGCAATCATTGCAGCCCGTTCGATGTCGAGCGTCAGCGGGGGCAGCAGCCGCACCGTGGACGGACCGCCACCGCCGCCCGCAAGCACCCCGTGATCATGCAGCAGCCGCAGGCGCAGTTCCTTCGCGGGAGTATCGGTATCGAAGCCCAGCATCAATCCACGGCCGCGCACTTCGGCGATGCCTTCGATTGCGGCGAGCCGCTGCCGCAGCCATGCGCCGGTTTCCGCCGCATTCTGCTGCAGGGATTGCCGCCGCAGCACTTCGACGACGGCCAGCGCCGCCGCGCACGCCAGATGTCCGCCGCCGAAGGTCGTCCCGAGCAGACCGTGCTTCGGGCGCAGCTCCGGTGCGATCAGCAGTCCCGCAACGGGGAACCCGTTGCCCATGCCCTTCGCCATCGTGACGATGTCTGCCGCGACGCCGGATTGCTGATGGGCGAAAAACCGTCCGCTGCGTCCGAATCCCGACTGCACCTCGTCCAGGATCAGCACGCTGCCCTGCGCGGTGCACAACGCGCGCAGCTCGCGGAGGAAGTGATCCTCCGCTTCCCTGATGCCGGCGACGCCCTGGATGCCTTCGATGATCGCGGCGGCGAATTGGTGATGCGCGAATGCTTCCCGCAGCGCGCCGATGTCGTTGAGCGGCGCGAACACGACCGCATGACTCTCGTTGAAGCGCGCGCGGATCGAGGAATTATCCGTGACCGCGACGGCGCCGGACGTGCGTCCGTGGAACGCGCCGCGAAATGCGAGCACGGCTCCGCGCCCGGTGTGAAACGACGCCAGCTTGAGCGCATTCTCGTTGGCCTCGGCCCCTGAATTGCATAAAAAGAGCTGGTATTCCGGATATCCGCAGGACGTCCCCAGCTGCCGCGCGTATTCCTCCTGCAGTGTGTTCCGGAACGCGTTGCTGTAAAACGGCAGCAGGCGCAGCTGTTCCGCGACGCGCCCGGTGAAATGCGGATGCGCGTGTCCGATGGATATCACCGCATGGCCTCCGTACGCGTCGAGATACCGCGTGCCCGCGGCGTCCCACACCCAGACGTCCTCGCCGCGAACGAGTTCGATGTCATACCGCGGATACACGTCGAAAAGCACCATGGTCTTTCCTTAAAACGTGCTGGCCTTGAGCCGCAGTCCGCTGCGCTCATCGAGGCCGAAGCACAGGTTCATGTTCTGCACCGCCTGGCCGGCGGCGCCCTTCAGCAGGTTGTCGATGACGGACACCGCGATGCACATGCCGTGTTTCACGTCCACCGACACGATGCAGTGGTTGGTATTCACCACCTGTTTGAGCGACGGGCTGCCGTCGATGACGGTCACGAACGGATGTTCCGCATAGCTGTCGCGATACAGGGACCGCATTTCCTCCGCCGTGCCGGCGCAGGCGGTGTAGCTTGTCGCGATGATGCCGCGGGTGAAGGGACCCCGGTACGGGACAAGAAAATGACTTCCTTCATACCCGGGCTGCACGCGTCTGAAGGTCGCGCGCATCTCGTCGAGATGGGAATGCGCGAAGGCGTCGTACACCTGCACGTTGTCATGCCTCCAGGAATAGTGAAGGGTCGGCAGCATGGCGCGCCCGGCGCCCGTCGAGCCGGTGATCGCGGACGTGTGCACGTCCCCATACAGCAGTCCCGCCTGCAGCAACGGGAGCAGACCGAGCTCGATTGCGGTGGCGAAGCATCCCGGATTCGCGATGTGCCTGCCGGCCGCGCGTGCCCCCCGGATCTCCTCGCGCGCAGCCTCGGGAAGACTGTAGACGAATCGGCCTGTCGGATCCGTGCGATGATCGCGGCTGATATCGATGACCATGCATCCGTCCGGGACGGACTGCGCCGCGAGGAAGCCCTCCGACTCGCCGTGGGGCAGACAGAGAAACAGGACATCGGAATCCGCCGACACGGCGTCGGTGAACGCGAGCTGTCCAAGCTCTTCCAGGCCGTCATGCACCGCGGCGAGCGGAGTTCCCGCCTGCGAAGCGCTGACGACCGAGGAGACGCGCGCCGACGGGTGCGCCGCCAGCAAGCGGAGCAGTTCTCCCGCGGCGAAGCCGGCTCCCCCGGCGATGGAAACGCTAATCATCCTGCCCCTCCCCGTTCACGGCGAAGTACATCATCAGGTTGTTGGAATAGATGCGCGAGAATCCGCGCACGTCCTCACCGGACCACAGTGTGCTCATTTCGCCGTAGGCGCCGAAGCGTCCTGCCATCAGATCGTTCTCCGACCGCAGGCCAAGCAGTTCGAAGCGGTACGGCGCCAGCAGTACGCGCACCACTCCGTTGACCGTCGTCTGCGTGCTTTCGAAAAACCGTTCGATGTCGCGCGCCGCGGGATCGAGAAACTGCGACTCGTGCACGAGCGATCCGTAGGTCAGGGCCAGCTGGTCCTTGAGCAGCTGCTGCTGCCTCGTCAGCGTGTGCTTCTCCAGCAGGCGATGCGCGGCGATGATGAGATGGGGAGCCGCCGCTTCGAAGCCGACGCGTCCTTTCAATCCGATGATCGTGTCGCCGACATGCATCCCTCGTCCCACGGCGTAGGCGGAAGCGATTCGCTCCACCGCGCGGATCGCATCGATCGGTGATGCGTACGGTTCGCCGTTCACACCTTTCAATTCACCGCGGATGAACTGCAGTTCGATCTCCTCGCTGTCCGTCTTCGTGCAGGGAGTGGGCCAGGCCCCCTCGGGGAGCGGCTGTCCCGATGTCAGCGTTTCGCGACCGCCGACAGACGTACCCCAGAGTCCCCTGTTGATCGAGTATGCGGCCCTGCTCCAGTCCATCTCCACGCCGTGCTCCCGGAGCCGCGCGATCTCTTCCTCCCGCGACAGCGCATGATCACGGATCGGTGTGATGATCCGGACGCCGGGCAGGAGGATGTTGAACACCGTGTCGAAACGCACCTGATCGTTCCCCGCGCCGGTCGATCCGTGCGCGACTGCGTCGGCATTGCTTTCCCGGGCGTACCGCGCGATGGCCTCGGCCTGGAATACCCGTTCGGCGCTCACCGAAAGCGGATAGACATTGCCGCGCAGGACATTGCCATACACGAGAAAGCGCACGCAGCGATCGTAAAAATCCTGCGTCCGGTTGAGCGTGACATGCCGCGCGGCGCCGAGCGCGCGTGCGCGGGATTCGATCTCCCGCAGCGCCGCATCGTCGAAGCCGCCCGTGTTCACGGTGACCGCGTGCACCTCGTACCCCAGATCCTTCGCCAGATGCAGCGCGCAGTAAGTCGTGTCGAGTCCGCCGCTGAAGGCGAGCACCGCGATTTTCCTTTCAGGCATCGATCACCTCGTTTTCAAACGTGCTGTGTTCCACTTCAGTTGTGACGTGTTCCACTTCAGCCGTGATATGCCCTTCGCCGATGCGTGGCGGGTGCCGTTCTTCCGCTCCATTCTCGGGGAGCGAGATGGTGACGAGGTGACGGTGGATCGCTTCCCGCATGCGCGTGCGGGGATCCTCCGGATCGCAGAGCATGCCGGTGCAGAGGCACATCCTGTGCTGCGTGCGCAGGAGGATATCGTGATTGGGACAACTCCGACAGCCGGCCCAGAACTCCTCGTCGTCGGTCAGCTCGCTGAACGGAACGGGAACATAGCCGAGGTCCGTGTTGATCTTCATCACCGCATGGCTGGTCGTGATGCCGAACAGCTTGGCCGCCGGATACTTCTCGCGCGAGAGTTCAAAAGCGCGGCGCTTGATGTCGCGGGCGAGCCCGCTGTGCCGGTACTCGGGACGCACGATCAGTCCCGAATTGGCGACATACTTCTTCCCTCCCCAGGATTCGATATAGCAGAATCCTGCGAAATCCGGAGCGGAGGATTCGTCGACCCGCGCGAACGCGATGACGGCTTTCCCCTCCCTCAGCTTTTCGACGATGTACTCCGGACTGCGCCGCGCGATGCCCGTTCCGCGCGCGCGCGCCGCCTCCTCGATGGACCGACAGATGGTTCCGGCCCATTCCGCATGGGCCGCACAACCGATTTCTACGGAGAAACTCACCAGCATGCTGTGTCCTTTGCACAATTCACGGGAAACGTGAGTATCAAATGCCGCCGGCACGTATCGCACGCGCCGGCGGAGGATGTGATTCCGATTTTTTCAGGGGATCAGAAATGACGCATCGTCGCATGATGGCGCAGGCGTGGTCGCCGTATCGTCGCTGGAACGCGCGGCTGCGGAGGCGGGCAGGAATGCAGCGTTGTCCGTGGAAACGGAAATGAGTCATTGCGGTCAGGTATGTGGATCGTATATCGGATAAATATAATTGGTTATATCCGATATATGCAATCAAGGAGAAATATTTTTTTTCAATCGCAGCCCGCTGAGGATTGCCGGGACGGGAAGAACCCCCGAGCAGGATCGCGCATCCTCCACCCCTTCGCGGGAACGATGCAGCGAGCATGTGAAAAAGGCGTCCCGTTAACCGGGACGCCTTTTCATATTCATGTGGTGCAGATTTCTCTTACCAGCGATTTCCACGGTAGCCACCACCGCCGCCACCATGGTTCGAACGCGTTTCGCGCGGCTTCGCTTCATTGACCGTGATACTGCGATCCTGCAGTTCCACGCCATTGAGCTGCTCGATGGCCGCTTTCGCTTCCGCATCATTCGGCATTTCGACGAACGCGAAACCCTTGGAGCGACCGGTGTCGCGATCCATGATGACCTTGACGGAATCGACTGCGCCATGGTTTTCGAAGACCGAGCGCAGCTCTTCTTCGCGGATACCATAAGCGAGGTTGCCTACGTAGATGTTCATTCCGAACTCCTGATACTGAGTGCCAAATCAATTGAAAATCATCAAATTCCAGATAGTGGCACAGTATCAAGAATCGATGGGTTGCTCGTGCAACCGCTTGGAAATTGCCCGTTGGCAAATCTTGCATGGCGGGTCGATATCAAACATACTGAATAGAAACAGAGAAATCAATACCCCGCGCAATTCCGGTTTGTCCCGGGGAGGCGGGTCCGGAGGCGTCGGTTGCGGAGGTCCGGAGGTGGCGGTTACGGGATTTGGCGGCGTCGTTTGCGGAGGTCCGGATCGGTTGGAACAGCGCTGCTCAGCCGCTATGCTCGGCCGCGCTGCCCGGCCGCGCTGCCCGGCCGCGCTGCTTGGCCTAGCTGTGCAGCCGGGCCGAGGCGCGCAGCTGTTCCTGATTGAGTTCGGTCTGCCTGCCGGCGGGATCCCAGTGACCGCTGCAGCCGCAGAAGTCGAGAAGCACGCACTGCGCGGGAATGCCGAGCGCGCGAAGTTCCAATCCCCCGGTGATCAGATGCAGCACACAGGCGACGCCGATCACGCCGATGTCGCGTCCTGCAGCCCAGTCACGGAGCCAGCGCGTGAAGTCGGACGAATGCGGGATGATGTGCGTGCCGATCCCCTGCGCCGCGTACTCGCGGGTGAGCTGACCGACGCGGCAGTCGCGCGTGCACTGCGTGCAGTCGAGATCGAGGTCGTTCTTCCTCGCCCGGCAGCCGCCGGCGGCGCTGCCGCGCATGCAGGCCGGGAGCAGCACGGCGCGCGTTTGGGTTTTCTCGTACTCATCGCGGAACGCCCGGTTCATCAGCTCGGCACCGAGCATGGAAAGGTGATATTCGATGCGCTTGCGTCCGGCGAGCAGCGCGTCCTCCCTGCCCCGGTAGTCTGGAAGCTTTTCCCGGTGGAAACGCGCGACGCCTTCGGTGTAGCGCGCGAGCCGCGTTTCCGCAAGCGATTCGAATTCTCCGCTGATGCCCAGGACATGGCCGAGATGCCAGCCGCGCTCGTCAGGATCGCAGAAGCGGAGGAACATGACGAGCCCCCGCAGCCGCGCCGTCTCTTCCCGGTACTCGCCGGTGGCGTTCATCCAGCGCAGGAGCTGCTCGAGGTCGCGCTGCGACGGCATGTCGAGGGTCTCGTCCGGCATTCCATTCCCCGCCAGGAAGCGCGACGCCAGCTTGCCACGCAGGGGATCGACCGAGGGCTTGAGACGCGGGAAACGGCGATGGAGCGCATGCAGCGCGGAACAGACCAGCGCGGCAGCCGCGGGTGTGCGGCGTACACGGGCGCCGTACGTGCGCCACATCACTCCGAGCGTGAGAATGTCGAACGTGTATTCCCGCTCGTCCCGCAGCGGCTCGTAACGGCTTTCGCGCAGCCAGGCCATGTAGCGCTCGCGCAGCGTGCCGGTTTCACGGTTCCAGGAGAGCAGCACGGTGTCGGCGAGCCGGGAAATGTCCCTGTAATACGCGTCGGAATCCGCTGCCCCCGCCCGCAGCGAATAGGTCACCGGCAGCGGTTCTTCCGACACAGCGCGCCCGCCGTCGCGTTGGCTCTCGGCGTCCGGTGCAAGGGCGGTGGACGCAGGGCGCTGTGTCCGCACCGTATCCGTATGCGCTGAATCCGGTCGCACCGAATTCGGATGCGCCGTATTCGGATGCACCGTATCCGGAGGCGCTGTATCCGGTCGCGCTGTATCCGGTCGCGCTGTATTCGGATGCGCTGTATCCGGTCGCACCGCGGTGGTAGTGATGGGGATTCCCGTCATGTATTCTTCTCGAAACATCATGCTCACGCAGTAATTTCGGGAAGTATA
This sequence comes from uncultured Chromatiales bacterium, assembly GCA_964635845.1. Taxonomy (GTDB): domain Bacteria; phylum Bacteroidota; class Ignavibacteria; order SZUA-365; family SZUA-365; genus SZUA-365. The sequence continues at coordinate 39,145 of CAZWNO010000004.1, read as the reverse complement.
CGGGTGGAAGTGGAAGCGGTTTCAAGCCTCCGGAAAAATCAGCCCGGGAGGGGAGCCATCTCAGTGCAGGACCGTCATCACCCGCGATTGAACGGACGACGGTGTCGCGAGCCGGAGCAGGTAACTGCCTTCTGGCAGGCCGGCGCCGTTCCAGGCTGCGCTGTGCCGTCCGGCGTCGTATACCGCATCCGCGATGCGGACGCGCTCCCGCCCGCAGAAATCGTAGACGTTGATGGTGACATGCTCCGGCTTCGGGAGTTCGAAGACGATCGTTGCTCCTTCGCGCACGGGATTGGGGTAGGGCTGCAGCAGCACGGCGGCCGGGACTTCGGCGGCCGGATCGGATATCCCCGTGGGAATATCCGAATACACCATGATGTCGTCGATGTAGAGGTTCAGCATCGGCGACGAGCTGTCCCACACATAGGCGCCGATCGTGCCGCCCAGGGAGGTGAAGTCCATGATCGGCGACCCGGGCAGCATCTGGCCGTCATAGTAAAACCAGAACCGGTGGCCTTCCGCCTTGACCGCGAGCTTGTGCCAGCCGCTCAGCACGGGAATGCCGCCGGGGATTTCCGCCTCCTCCCAGTCGCGCAGGACCGTCGGAGTGCCGGGGTTGTCGGAGGGACGCAGGCGGAAGCGCAGACGCGGTGTCACCATGCCGCCGGGCAGGAAGCGGGCGATGAACTGGTAGCCGGAAGAGAGTCCCGTCGTGTCGACCCGGAACTCGAGGCCGTAGTACACGCCCTCGTCGACCGGAATGTACACCTGGGCTTCATAGTAGAAATCGGTGAAGTGCACGGAGGAATGCGTCGCGCCCACGTTCCCGCCGGAAAAATGATTCCCCAGCTTGCCGACCCAGCCGTCGCCGCTCGGATTGTTCAGCAGACTCTCGACATCCATGGAGTTGCCGTTGAAACCGGGACGCCATTCGTTCTGCAGCTGGCCGCCGGTGAAGCGCTCTTCGAAGAGGATGCTCTGGGAAAACAGTGAGACGGGAAGGAAAAACAGAAGTGCGATACCGAGGCTGCGTGTCATTCGACCTCCGTGAAGGATGAGGCGGCGGGATGACGAGTTCAGAAGTCCTCGTCCTCCTCGTCGTCGGGCTCGTCGTCCATCGTGTTGTTGACCTTGAAGTCGGGATTGATGAAAGCGAGGATTTCGGCGACGCGCGCGGTCTCCTCCTCGTCGCCCTGCTGCTGATAGGCCAGGTAGAGATTCCGCCACATGCGCTCGACGATGTCGCGCGTGGTGACGGGGGCCAGCATTTCCGGAGTGAGGCGGATCCCGCTCGACGAGAGCATGAGCCGGCACTGGTCGCGGGTGATGATGATGCCGCTGTTGAAGGCGTCGACGAAGAACATGCGGGAACCGTCGTCGTATTGCACGAGGAAATGCATCGGCATGCCGATGCCGTTCAGGGTCAGACCGAGACGCTTGCCGAGAATGAGCATGAGGACGGACAGCGTGATCGGGATGCCCTTGCGGTAATCGATCACCTTGTTGATATAGCTGTTGTTGGGATTGTAATAGTCTTCCCGGTTTCCGATGAAGCCCAGGTCGCTGAAGAGGTAACTGCGGAGCTTCATGAACAAGTCGAGCGGCGCGGCCCTGCTGCCCGCCAGGACGCGGATATCCGCGGCCATGTCGTCGAGCCGCCGCTGATACGTCGCGATGTTGATCTCGGGAAAACCGTACTTGCTGAGGATGAAGGCCCCTTCCTCGAGGTCGATCGGTTCCTCCGGCCCGTCGAACTCCCTCCCGAGACGGCGAAGCGCAGCGCCGCGGCGGATCTCATTCACCATTTCGCGTACGACGTCGTGGTGGAGATCGCCATGTACTTCCGTCAGCTCTCTCAGGCCGGCCACCGCGTCTTCACCGAGTGCGAGAATTCGGTCGCGGACCGCCTTCTGAACGCTTGCCTGAGGGTCGTCGAGCAACGAGTACAGCGCGTACAGTTCGCGTGTCGTGCTCATTCGTTCAAATACCTGTCGGTCAACTTCCTCTTAAGATAATTAAAAGCTTCTTTCGGAGTATTACAAATCTGGAAAAGCCGGAGATCGTCGGGACTGACGACGCCGTGTTTCACCAGTCCATCAAAATTAATGATCCCATTCCAGAAATCCCCGCCATAAAGTACGATGAACACTTCCTTGCGCAATTTTTCCGTCTGCACCAGGGTGAGGATCTCCATCAGCTCATCCATGGTTCCGAAGCCGCCGGGGAACACGACGAGCGCCTTGGCGGGGTAGACGAACCAGAACTTGCGCATGAAGAAGTAATGGAATTCGAAATTCAGCTCGGGAGGGATGTATGCATTCGCGAACTGCTCGAATGGCAGGCTGATGTTCAGGCCGATCGATTTCGCGCCGGCCAAGTGCGCACCCCGGTTCGCCGCTTCCATGATGCCCGGTCCCCCGCCCGAACAGACGACGAAGCGCTGCTTCCCGAGCGTCAGCGACCACTCGGACATCAGGCGGGCCAGCTCGACGGCATCGTCGTAATACCGCGACATGTCCAGCATCGTCTCGGCCTGGCGGAGCCGGTCGAGCAGGGTCTTCGGCGTCTTCACCTTGCTCGAACGCTGAATGGAGTCGAGGACGTCCTGTTTTTCCTGCAGCGCGTCCTGCCGCGACTTCAGCCGCGCCGATCCAAAAAACACCACCGTGTCCTTTATCCTCTGCTGCCTGAAGCGCCGCAGGGGCTCGAGATATTCCGCCAGGAGACGGATCGTCCGCGCATCGGGACTGTTGAGAAATTCGAGATCCTTGTAGGCCTTGGTCGGATTGGAAGCTGACATGAGGAGTGTCCTGATGGTTGTCGAATTGATTACATCGCGGCCGCGCCGCCCGTGACGGGAAGGATGTGGCCGGTGACGTAGGAAGTACCCTCGGCAAGGAACAGTACCGCGGCCGCGAGGTCTTCGGGCGTGCCGTAGCGCTGCATGGGGAAGCGCGACGCCGGGATGTGATCGATGGACTCCTCGCCCGGCACGATGATGATTCCCGGCGCCACGGCGTTGACCCGCACGTCGGGCGCGAGCGCCTTCGCCATGGCGCGCGTCAGCATCACGACCGCAGCCTTCGAGACATTGTAGGGAAGGTGATCGCGCCAGGGCTCGAACGCTCCGGCGCTGGCGAGATTCACAACGCATCCCTTCGCCGCGCGCAGCAGCGGCAGGAGCGCCTGGGTCATGAAAAACTGGCTCTTCGCATTGACGGCGAGGGTATCGTCCCACAGTTCCTCGCTGACATCCTCGAACGCCGCGGTGGGAAAGACGCCCGCATTGTTCACGAGGACGTCGAGCCGCGCACAGCGCCGCGCGATTTCCTCCGCCATGCGCCGGATGTCCGCGACGCGGCGAAGGTCCCCCCGCACGGAAAACACGTCGCGGCCGAGTCCGCGGATACGCTGCTCTGTTTCCGGCAAACCGTCGGCGCTCCCGAAGGCATGCAGGACGACGTCGTAGCCCCGCTCCGCGAATGCGAGCGCGAGCTGCCGGCCGAGACGTCGGCCTGAACCGGTGATGAAAACACGTCTGGAAACTGTCATACCCGCTCCGCTATTCCTGCATTCCCGATCGGTTATTCCTGCATTCCCGATTGGTTATTCCTGCATTCCCGCGCTGCAATTCTGCGTGCAGTCGCGAACTCATCGGAAGCCCGTTCGCCGCGTCGGATCCCGATCGTCAGGCGAGGACCTCCGCTTCCATGCCGCCGCAGCGCAGCCGCGTGCCCGCGGCTTCGAAGGACTGCCGTACCAGGCCGATGCCGACCATGCGTCCCCGTTCCGGATCGAAGGCCGCGGTGGTGACGAAGCCGGCATCGGTGCCCTCGTGCTCGAGCGGCGTGTTCACCGGGATCTCCGTCGCGCTGTCGTGGCCGAACAGCAGCCGGCGCGGATGGCGCTGCACCTTGTCGTAGCTGTCGAGCCGCGCGATCACCTCCTGTCCGATGAAGCAGCCCTTGCGGAAATCCACGGCGGCTTCCGCACCCGCCTCGAGCGGATTCGTGCGGTCGCCCAGCTCATGCCCCATCGCCGGAATGAGATTCCTGATCCGCCACAGCGCGAATCCCTGTTTGCCGACGGCGGGCAGTCCGCGCAGCTGTGTCAGCTGCATCCAGAGCCGCCCGACCTCTTCCGCGCGGCAGAGAATGCGCAGGCCCGCGCCGGTGACGCTGTGGTGATGCAGCAGCTCCGCCTCGACTCCGGAGAGTGAAACGGAATCGAACGCACCGGGAGCCGGAAGCGCGATGTCGGCGAAAAACGATTCCCATCCGGGGGCCAGATTGTAGACGGAGAACTGCGCGTAGTCGGAGCTCACGTCCGCGTAGGTGCAATCCTCCATGATCGTGAATTTCTCGAGCCAGGAAATCACCTCGGCGCTTCTCCCCGGCGAAGTCAGGAGCTTCAGGGTGTCCGCGGTCCGCATTGCGAGCAGGGCGTCGATCACGCGGCCTTTCTCGCTCGTCAGCAGGGTTTCGCGCAGCGCACCCTCCCGCAGATCGTCGATGCGGGCGCTCGACAGCCGGTGCAGGAGGTCGCGCGCATCGCGACCGTTCATGCGCAGCACTCCGCGGCCGCTCTCAATGCAAAGAAAGGCGCCCGCGATGGTCGCCTTCATTTCGGTCCGAATATCGGTGAATGTATCCGCCATGCCTGGCAACATCCGATTCCTTTCACTGTGTCTTGACAAATCCGGGCGCGGCGACGCCGGCGTCGATGCGCAGACCGCCGACCAGTTCCTGCATGTCGTCGATCCCCTGAGCGGAACAGTACTCTTGCATTCCGGCCGCGATTTTCACCGCCGCATCCGGGTCGCGGAAACTGGCGGTGCCGACCTGGATCGCCGAGGCGCCGACGAGCAGGAATTCGATCGCGTCCTCCCAGGTCGTGATCCCGCCGATGCCGATGACGGGAATGGAGACGGCCTTGGAGACCTCGAACACCTTCGCGAGAGCGACGGGTTTGATGGCCGGACCGCTGAGTCCGCCGGTGATCGTGGAGAGCACGGGCCGGCGCGTGTGGATATTGACGGCCATGCCCACGAGCGTGTTGATGAGCGACACGGCATCCGCGCCCTCGGCCTCGCACACCTTCGCGAAGTCCACGATATGCGTCACGTTCGGTGTCAGCTTGATCATCAGCGTGCGTTTCGTCCTGCGGCGCAGCTCGCGCGTGATGGTCGCGGTCATCTCGCTGCGCGTGCCGAAGTTGAGTCCGCCTTCCTTCACGTTGGGACAGCTGACATTGATTTCATACGCCTCTATCCCCTGTTCGTCCTCGAGCCGTTCAAGCACGGCAATGTACTCGTCGACGCTGCTCGCCGCGATATTGACGATGATGGACGTGTCGATATTCCGAAGGAAGGGGAGCTTCTCCGCGATGAACGCATCGATGCCGACGTTCGCGAGTCCGATGGAATTGAGCATGCCCGCGGGAGTCTCGGCGATGCGCGTCGGCGCATTGCCCTGACGCGGGAGCATGCTCACCGACTTCGTGACGATGCCTCCGAGGCGCGAGAGATCCGTGTACGGCGCGGCCTCGTTGCCGTAGCCGAAGGTGCCGGATGCCACGAGTACCCGGTTCTTCAGATGCATGGTCCCGAGTGCGAACGTCGTGTTCATGCGTGGTGATGCCCGTGAAAGATGATGTCGTGCGAATCGAAGCAGGGTCCCTCGGTGCAGACCAGCGCATATTTGCGCTTGCCCTGATGGCGTTCGACCGGACAGCCCTGGCAGATGCCGATGCCGCAGGCCATTTCCGATTCGAGCGAAAGCTCGCACGCGATCCCGCGTTCATGGGCGAACTGCTGGACTGCCCGCAGCATGGGATTCGGACCGCAGGCGAAGATCATCGGACCATCGACCGGATGCGCATCGAGGTATTCCCCGAGCGCGGCGACCACCGTCCCGTGGAATCCCATGCTGCCATCGTCGGTTGCGATGTGCCGACTGGCGAGTCCGCGCGAGACCACGCGTGCCGCACTGCGCGCTCCGAGAAAGGTGATGAACGGAATTTCGCGCTTGCGCAGTTCTTTCGTCAGAAAGGGAAACGGCGCGACGCCGATGCCGCCCGCCACGATCAGGGCCGTGCCGAAGGACTTCGCGTAACCGAAGGTGTTGCCCAGCGGACCCAGGACTCCGATATGATCACCGGGCTGTTTGTGCGAGAGGGCGTGCGTGCCCTTCCCCACGAGGGAGAACAGGATCTCGCATTCGTCCCCGATCACATCGGAAATGCTGTACGGACGGCGCAGCAGAGGATCGAGCTGATCGCTGGTGCGGATGTTGAGAAACTGTCCCGGCCGCAGCCGCGCCGCGAGTTCCGGACTGCGGAAACGCAGCGCCCAGGTGTCTTCCGCGATCGCTTCAATCGCCGTCACCCGCAGGTCGGCGTTGACTGCCGGCGGATCGGCGTTGACTGCCGGCGGGTCGGCGCTGATCTCCGGCGGATCTGCGTTGGTCACTGGCATGTGGTCATTTCTCGAGCTTTTGGGGTGGGGGGAGTCGCCGGAGCGTGTCGCCTCCGGGAATCGTTCCCGGCTGACGGATGCTCCCGGGATTCCTGTCCGGAACGAAGAGCGGCTTCGCCTCCGTGGTGTCGCGCACGGGATCCTCGCCCGGCAGGCGGAGAGGGAAATCCTTGTCGCGCGAGGGATCGATCTTCGGCTCCCGCGAGCGGACGGAGTCGCGCATGACTTTCAGTTCTTCGTCCAGAAGCGGATTTTGGAAGCGCGCCTCCTTGCGCTTCCGCTCCTCCTCCGCGATACGATTCGCTTCCGCCTTCGCTTCCGCTTCCTTCTGCCGCCGAACGGCATCCTTCTCGAAATTCTCGATCGCCGCGAGGATCTCTTTCCCCCGCTTGCTGTAACGGGAATCGGGATGCTCCGCCACCATCTCCTTGTACATGGCGAGGGCTTCGTCGCCGCGATATTCTTCGTAGAGCATCGCGATGGCAAGTTTCGCCCGCAGCGCCTGATCACTATCGGGGAAATCCTGCATCACCGCCCGCATCAGTGTGACACCGGTTTCGCGGTCGCCCCGTTCGAGTACACGCGCCGCCTGCTCGTACGCTTCGATCGCGAGAGAGGTCGAATCCTTGGGGAGAGGGATGCCGCGCAGCTGCATGATCCCATGCGCATAGCGGCTGAAGGGATAATCACGGATCAGGCGGTCCTCCAGCGCGACGGCTTCGCTCTCGTTGCCTGCCTTCCGCTCGATGGCGGCCATCGTATAGACGGCCTGGGGACGCAGCGAATCGGAGAGCCTGTTGTCGAGCGCCTTCTGATAGTAGTGGCGGGCGGAGTCGATGTTCCCTATCTGGTCGTACATCTGCCATCCCATTTCCATATAGAGTTCGGCGAGCACGGTACGCAGCGAGTCGGGATCCGTCTGGCGGAGATTGATGCGCCGGTATTCCGGACCCGAGACCGCGACGGCCTGTTCGGTGGCCTTCAGGCCGGCCGCCATCGCCACCTGCTGTTTCTCGGTTTCCCGCAGCCATGGATTGATACGGCCCGTGTTGCGTCCGTGCGGCCGGCGGCGGCGGAAGCGCTCGGCCATCCGCTGCTCCTCCGTCATCAGCTTCTCATCGAGTCCTTCGGCCTTGCGGCGTTCGCGGTCGAGCGAATCGGAGATGACGCGAAGCGAATCGCGCAGCCGCAGCGTGTCGGGATTGAGCACGAAGAACAGCGTCGTGTCCTTCATGCTGATCTGGTTCCGCAGTTTGCGGTATTCTCCGAAGACCTTCGCCTTATGGGTGGAAAGCCGCGCGGACGCCGCACCCGGAAACGCCAGCTTGGCGTTGTTGTAGTTCTGGAACGCGTTGTCGTAATCCTTGATGTCCTCTTCGTAAATCCGTCCCTTCGCGAAGGATGCATCCGCCGCTTCTTCCTTTCCCTTGAAGGTCGTGTCGACGAAGCTGTACTGGTCCATGGCGGCCGCGAACGCATCGCGTGCCAGCGTATCGCCGGCCAGCGCATAGCGCTTGTGGTAGGCGTAGTACAGGTTGCCGATCTCGAGCTGGATCTGCCCGTCGTAGTCGAGATAGAGGGGATTGTCGAGCATGTTGATCAGCGTGTTGCTGGCCTCGTCGAGATCCCCGAGTTCACGCGAGAGTTTCGCGTAATTCAGTTCCGCGATGAATGCCAGCTCGGTGCTCGGATCCAGCCTGAAGATGTCCCGGTAGGCTTTCGCCGCCTTCTCCTTTTCGCCGAGCCGTTCGTATTCGCGCGCGAGGGCGAGCTGGATCTGCATCCGCCGGTCCTCGTCGCTCGCGAAGTCGACGGCCTGCTCGTATTTCTTCACCGCTTCGGCGCGGTTGTCCTGAAGCAGGTACATTTTCCCGAGTTCGAAATAGGCTGCGGCCGCGATATCGGGTTCGCCTTCGCGCACCGCTTCCTCGATCGCGCGGTCGAGCAGGCCTTCCGCGGTCTCGTATTTTTCCAGCCGCACGTAGGTTTTCCCCAGCCAGAGGATGGCTTCGGGAACGAGGCTGCTCTCGGGGTACCTGTCGAGCAATTCCTGGAATTTCCGCTCCGCGCGCAGGGCCTCTGACTTGTGATAGTAGCTCTTCCCGATGAGCAGCAGGGCGTTGTCGACCCACTTGCTTTTCGGATAGTTGACAAGGATGCGGGATCCCTTTTCGATCACCTTGTCCAGTTTCATGATCGCGGTCGAAGGCGCGCCGGTTTCCATCATCGCGATCTGGCGATGCATCTTTTCCTTGGGCACGTCCGATTCCTCGCCCGGGACTCCATCCGCCATCGCGGGCTCCATTTCCACCGATCCCTGGTTCGGATCGATGGTCCGGCTGGCCTGATTCTTCTCGATCTCCGCCTCCGCTTCGTCGTAGAGCTTCGCGGCGTTGTAATACGTGTTGAAGTACCCTGTCGCATTCTGCCAGCGCGTGTCGACGAATTCCCAGACCGCGCAGCCCTGCAGGAGGAGTACGGCCGTCAGGAGGAGCGGAAGCGTGATGAATGGGCGTGGATTCACGAAACGTTCAGTTCTGCGTTAACGATGCACCAATATTCAAGTTAGGCGCGGGACGCCGAATAAAGCAAGTCACGGCAAAATACCGTATTCGCCGTCCCCTTACAAGGTAGGGGGAGGATGGCAGTTGGCTTTTGGCAGTTGGCAGTTGGCAGTTGGCCGTTGGCTTTGGGCTTTTGGCTGTAGGCTGTAAGCTGTAGGCTGTAGGCTGTAAGCTGTAAGCTGTAGGCTGTAGGCTTTAAGCTTTAAGCCTTAAGCTTATGGTTGTTGGCCGTTTGTCGCAGACCCGACGTAGCGGGCTGTTGGCAGCAGTGCGTCTGCCCGAATAGGTCGCCTCGGCGACCGTATCGAAGGGCTGTGAAAGGCACGGAATGTGGCTCGATACGCCGGCATGTCTCGACTTCCGACCGCCTTCGACCATTGCTGATATTCCCTGCATGACACGGTCGAGAAATAATCGCGTCATATGAACTTATTCCAACATGTCTGCTACCCCCATGCCGGCGTTCCCTTAATTCGTAGCGAGCACAGTGGCGTCTTGCATGTCCATGTCCCTTGGGCGCGGACGAGCAGTGGTTTCACATTGCTCTTCGAAGCCCTGGTCATGAGCATGGAGCCGCAGATGCCGGTCGCTGCCATCGCGCGACAGGTGCGGGAAAGTGACACGCGTCCGTGCCGCATCCTTGACCACCATGTTGGACGTGCGCGGGAGCGCGAGGATTTTGCCGGCGTGACGGCGATCGCGATCGATGAAACGTCGCGTCGCCTGGGCCATCGCTATGTCAGTGTCGTGGCGGACGTGAAGAAGCGGCGCATGTTGTTTGCCACCGAAAGGAAAGGACAGAACGTCATCGAGCGGTTTGCCGCGGACTTCGAGGCGCATGGCGGCACGGCTCACACGATCAAGCATGTCAGCATGGACATGTCGCCGGCCTTCGTCGCTGGAGTGGCGGAGTCTCTGCCGGATGCGGAAATCACCTTCGACCGGTCCCCCTCTGCATACCTCTTTTTATTTTCAGATCCTCACAGGATTGCCGCTTGGATGGCTGACTTGACATCGGTATGCAGATTCCCATGTTCCGTACCAGCGCCTGAACGATTCTCACGCCACTTTCATGCCGCGTGTCAATGGAAAAGAACTCAGGCTCCCTCCCATCTTGTCCCGGGACAATGACTAAATCCCGGTTTCGACGGCGAATGCTGCTCTCGATACTTCTTCGATGGTTGACTTACGTTCGTCTTAACCGTTCGTACCTGACCGAATACGCCTTCCGACTTTTCTCCTGACGCTCAACACACCTGCTCTTGAAAGATGCAGCTAAGACCTGTTTAATACCTCTGTTTGATCGGCGATATCAAGGGGCCCAACCTTATCACAGGTGCAACTTGACGTCGCTACTGATGTAGTTCTGACTTCACAGCGCAAGGTCAACTATCCTGACAGAGAGGGGCGCGGCAAGGCTCTGATCGATATTTTGCGTGTTAATCGCTATTTTGCAGCAAAACTGCATCGATATTACATCCTAAATCGACGACGCTCAATTCAACACATCATGTCAGAGCTATGAGCGCTCATTCGACAATCATTTTTGCAAAATAGTTTTTATTATCAACATATATTCTTGAATAATATATCCCTGGTTTCAAATTCGGGATGTTTATTTCCGCTTCCAGCCCGCCATATCCATCGAAAGTTGCCACACATCGCCAAATCAGTCGGCCGGCAAGGTCATGTATAAATATTGTTGCTATTCCATTCACTACGATTTTCGGTAGTCGGATCCGGACTTTGTCAGCTACTATTGGGAATGGATACACCTCAGCAGTAACTGCTCCTGAAAAGTCATCTCCTGGGATGTCCTCTATTTCCAATATCTTTGTATTTGTTCTGACAATCGTACCACCTTCTCCGACAGCGTACAAATAACCAGACGAATTACACGCAAGCGAATGTAATGTATTTCGTATTCCCGTCTTCATGTCTTGCCATTCGCCATCTAAATTAATTGAACGGAATACTTTTCCTAATGTGGTACATATTGCATAGCTATTATCCGCGAGAATGATAACTTTTTGCATCACAGATACACCACGTATATCTTGAAAGTCCCAACTTGCACCATAATCATGAGATATACATACTCGCGAATCCCGTCCAACTGCTACCACAATTCCCTCCTCACTTATTACCGCAGACGTCAAGTGAATATCTTCGAGCTCATCTCCAATGCTGTTCCAAGTGTCACCACCATTATACGTGATCTCGATAATTCCATAATTACCCACAAGTACACCAGTATCCTTACTTTTAAAGTATATATCATGTAGACTTTGGTTTAAATTCGTACCCATCCTAACCCACGACAATCCGCCATCGATCGTCCGTATCATAGCACCATTGTCCCCCACCGCATAGCCTGCCTCCATATCGGTAAAAAATATACTATTAATACTTTCTTCCGAGCCCAAAAGAACATCGCTCCAGGTTAACCCCGCATCATTCGACCTGATAATGCCTTGCGTTCCAGAGGCAAATAATCCATCATTTCCAACATACTCTACCGCCTTCAAATTCCATGCAATACCTGCATCAATGGGAACCCATGTCTCGCCATCATCATCGGTTATGATCACGGTACCGTCATTACCAACGATGCAACCCGAGTAAGACTCGAACAAAGTAATGTCTCTTAGTCTCGATCTGACTCCTTTATTTCCTCTTGCCCAACTCTCACCTCCATTACGCGAAACAAGTATCTCACCATAGAATCCGACGCATACAATAATACTATCATTTACGTACTTAACTCCAGTTAGATCGACATCATCCCATTCACTAATCTCTCGCCAACTCGAAATACTCATATTACCCATTTTTATAGCACCAACAACTCCAACAGCTATGAAATTGCCGTCACCTGCATCGGAAACACTATTTATTCTTTTTAATACTTCGTCTTCTATTATGAACCAGGATATGCCTCCATCAGTCGTACCGAGTAATCCATATGAGCCGCCGATAATTCCTGTCTTTTCATCAGAAAATGCGACAGAAAAAAAATCCCTTTCGACTGGGGGCTGGATGGCTACCCATCCTTTTCCGAAATCCGTTGATAGCTTGATTAATCCAGATAAACCTACCATTATTATAGTTGTATCATCAATGAAATCGATTCCTGTTATATCATCTATTGTCATCAAAGAGATATTAACCCAGTCCATTCCGTAATTTGTCGATCTTGTAATGGTACCATTAACACCAGCAGCAATAACATTCGCATTTCGAGTGGCGACAGCCTGTAAATCCCAAGTGACCATAGACTCTCTCATGTTCCAGGTAAGACCTCCATCCTCGGTCGACATAACCAGTCCTTGCTTACCAACAAGGATCCCATGCATATTATCGCAAAACGATACCGATGTGATGTCTTCAATTGCAGCCGTTTCAATATTCTGCCATGTCCTTCCACCATCTCTGGAGCGAAGTATTTCGCCGTCCTGACCTACTATTATAATAACGCTGTCACTGGCACTGCATACATCAAATAATGCACGTCCGGTGAGTTCCGGATTTACCCATTTCCAATTCTCTTGTGAAAAGCTACGCTGGCCGCTTACAATCAGCATTAGTAAAATACTTCCTAATAATAGCATTTTCGTATTCATTCTATATAGCATATTGTGTTATGTAATAATATTGCCTGACTACGGCGCTGTCTAGGACAGCGCTGGCTCCTCTCTGTTTCGCGTGGATAGCATAGCGTGAATGGCCTGATTTGCGCAGGTTTCGGGCATCTTTCACAGCGCGAATCAACCCATACTTTCTCCTACCAAAACGCTCTTCGCCGATGCTCTTGGACTGACACCATCCTGGTTCTGCAAGCACAGTGAATTCCCTGCTGATAAGTCTTGTCTCGATCTTTTGCTGGACTTCCCGGTGGACCGCCTGTTCATCTGTCCGATCTGTGCTGCTGCGGACCTTCCGCAGCATGACACGGTCGAGAAACAATGGCATCATATTGACTTCTTCCAACATGTCTGCTACCTCCATGCCCGCGTTCCCCGATTTATTTGCGAACGATGTGGCGTCTTGCATGTCCATGTCCCTTGGGCGCGGACGAGCAGTGGTTTCACATTGCTCTTCGAAGCCCTGGTCATGAGCATGGAGCCGCAGATGCCGGTCGCTGCCATCGCGCGACAGGTGCGGGAAAGTGACACGCGTCTGTAGTGCATACTTGACCACCACGTTGGACGTACGCGGGAGCGCGAGGATTTTGACGATGTGACGGCGATCGCGATCGATGAGATGTCGCGTAGCCGGGTTCATCGCTACGTCAGTGTCGTGGCGGACGTGAAGAATCAGCGCGTGATGTTTGCCAACGAATTGTTCTATTCGAGCCATGGCGTGCTCATATTTGATCCGTAATACTGATTTCGAGGCTGTGACACAAACGATATTGCGCTCGATTATTCAATTATTACCAACTGCGAGCCAACGGGATAATTATTCTTCTCTATCGTTATGATGTATATACCAGGGATCATGCTGTCAACGTTGATTGTACCTGGTGAACAATTACCGGTATTCCTAACATATAATTTACGACCCATTATATCTGATAAAGTAATGGTTATCCGCGAATCGCAATCATTGATACCGAGGATTGTCAACTGCGTCGACGCCGGGTTAGGATATACCAATATATTTTCCGTCCTCTTATCATATGCGTCTTCATCAACATCTAATATGAGGCTGGAAATATTCATCATATGTACCCCTGCGCCCCTGGTGCATACATATAAAAACATATCATCAATGGCCAGATCTCTCACTTCCGCTCCCAGACTCGAAATGTCAATTGCAATCCAGCTGCGCCCGGTGTCTGATGAATATTGCACTCCGCCTTGCTTTGACAACGAAAAAATCATTCCTGACTCATGCAACAACATTTTTTCTGTTGCATCAAATGTTTCTTCCTCCAATCGTACACAAGTCCCCATTTCGCCATAACCTCTGTACAACTCTTCACCAGCCGCCAAAAGCAGTGTATTATCGTCAAATATCAAAATGTCGTCAACCAACTCATTGATATTCCTGGCATCAATTTTATATATCTCCTCCGCTTCACGAATGATCAAAATATACGAGCTGTATGTGACTGCAGTAACAACCTTCTGTGAATTCACGGCAACACGATATGTCGCCGAATCCGACAGATCTCTTATATTTTTATTTCTAGTATTGAGCGAATATACCCCATACCTGCCTGCCAGATAAATCGCGCTTTCCGTTTTTTCAAAATATGCGTCCCAGTTTTGAATCTCACCCACATCAATCCATTTTTCTCCCCCGTCTGTAGTTTTCTCTATGATAGACGTCTCCAATCTGATAACGTCTCCTTCTGTTGTGAGGTATATATCCCGTGCAGGCCACGGCCCTGTGATATTATAAAGAAATGCGCTATCAGAAGATCCCCTATGAACATCCAAAGTGCTGCTCCTTGTGTGTACTCTTCGGTTCTCCGCGGCGATTAATCTTGTAGAAAGTTCCGATATTCCAGTCATCATATATGCCATACTGCCATTCCCATCATTTATGCTTACCACACAATTTCTATAATCCGTTACATACAGATTTCTCTCGTTGCTACCGAAGATGTACGGAAAAGCGAAAGCGAAGGACGCGATAGCTGTTGAATCCCAGGATCTACCCCAATCAGTGCTGCGATAAATCATGAATTCGTCGGAAATTCGTTGAAAACAGAATATCGAACTGTCTATTGCGAAGATCGTAGGTCTGGCATTCATACCCGCAGTATTAAATACACCGGCCCACTCCTCGTCTATATCGGAGTACAATAAAATTCCATTTTCCGTAATCTTGCATATTGACGTCGTTCCGACAGGGAATATCGTGCGACTTACCCTATATGCGATGTTAATGTATAATTTCATATTATTATATATTTTTTTCCAACTCGCAGCTCCATCGTTCGAAATATACGTCGTGTCTTCCGCTGTAAGGTAGACAGTATTGTTCGCGTTCACTGTAATTGCCGAAATCCAGTCTAATCCGAGAGGCGCATGGTGTAAAACAACTTCCCAGGATGCGCCAGAGTTCGTTGACTTGAAGACCTCCTGGCCATCCGTAAAAATAATGATGCTATCTGAAAGTACTGATGCAGATTTTACCGGTAGTGCGCTTACCTTATTCGTTTCCAGGTCGCTCCAGATACCCAGCTTTCGATCGTATATATATATGCTTTCCCTAAAACAGTATATAGCCCTCGGATTCGCCGAGAATAAATGCAGAGCAATAGGATCTGTAATATCGTATTTACATAAATATATCCATGTAGTTCCTTCTTTATCAAGCGTATAAATACCGCCCCTTTCGGTCAATATATACATGCCTTTATCGGTACTCTGAATCGCATCCAGAACACTGCCGCCATACGCAAGCTCAACTGCATTCCATTGAGCATTTAGACGCGGCGCACCAACTACCAGAATAAGCATCAACAGCGTTGTTAAAATTATTACGTGGTTGCGCTTCGTCGATATTTTGTGCTGCATACTTGTTTTTCCTTTGCATTGGATCACGCGGCTCGACAGTTCTCGCGGCTCGACAGTTCTCGCGGCTCGACAGTTCTCGCAGCTCGACGGTTCTTATGCCTCGACAGTTCTCGCGGCTCGACAGTTCTCGCAGCTCGACGGTTCTCATGCCTCGACAGTTCTCGCGGCTCGACAGTTCTCACGGCTCGACGGTTCTCGCGGCTCGACGGTTCAGGCGTACGGTGAACCGCAAAAGCTCAGTCTGTTTCCGGGGGATTCTCCGGGCACTCGACCTGTCCTCCGAGAAGGGGTGTTACGGATCTTATTGGTGTAATGATAATCAGCCTGCCCAGACTTTGTCAATACCTGAAATCAATTCCCTACTTGTTCGTCTGATAAAGTGTTCTCGCCCACCCGGACATTCTTGCTCTCTAAGTCGTGCAATTCCATGGACATACATACGGCGATGCGTATCGTTTCCCTGCTGTTTACCTTTAAATAAATAATTTTATCTTTTTATGATTCGCATCTGTTCTAATTGCGACAAACGGAATCCATTATGTGCCGCAGCCGGGATTATCCCTGTGGTCGTCTTTCCCGGGCTCCGGCTCATGGCAATAATCTCACGCTCTACCTTGGGGTCATTCGGCCGCTCCCTGGCCCCGGACCAGACCGTCACCGAAAGTAATCACCACCCGATCCATCACTTCTTCGGCAACAGTGTGAAGGTGCGGAAAGTCCTTGTTCCTGACTCCAGATGGCTTACCGCCCGAGGATACGCTCGTAGTATGCTTCGTACCGGGGGACGATGATGTGCTTGTCGAAGACCTCCACCGCGCGGCGGCGCGCGGCCTTCGAGAACATGGCGTACCGCGCCTCGTTCGAGAGCAGTTCGACGGCGTAGCGGGCCATGCGGTCGACGTCTCCGATCTCGGCGATATAGCCGGTTTCCGCGTGGAGATTCACTTCCGGAATGCCGCCGATGCTGGTGGAAATGACGGGCAGTCCACAGCTCATGGCTTCGAGGGCGGACAGTCCGAAACTCTCGGACTGGCTCGGCAGCATGAACAGATCGGAGGCGGTGAGGATGTCGACGAGCGCGTCCTGCTTGCCGAGGAAACGGACGTCGTCCTGCACATGCAGTTCGCGCGACAGCACCTCGCAATCCGTTCGATCGGGACCGTCGCCGATCAGGAGAAGCCTGGCGGGAATCTGCTCGCGGACTTTCGCGAACGTGCGGATCACATCCTGCACGCGCTTGACCGGGCGGAAATTCGACGTATGGACGATCACCTTTTGGCCGTCCGGAGCGAAGAGTTCACGGTAGCGGCAGGACTCGCGCGGCGCGTAGACTTCCGTGTCTATGAAGTTCGGGATGGCCTCGATATCCACGTCGAGCTGATAGGTGCTCAGCGTCTTGTCGCGGAGGAAGCGCGACACCGCCGTGACGCCGTCGCTATGCTGCAGCGCGAAGCGCATGAGCGGGAGAAAGGATGGTTCGAGTCCCACGAGCGTCGAATCCGTCCCGTGCAGCGTGGTGACGGTCTTGATGTTGTCGACACCCAGGATCTGCCGGGCGAGGTAGGCGCTGACCGCGTGCGGGATCGCGTAGTGCATGTGGAGGATGTCGAGCTTTTCGAACCGCACGACCTCGACGAGCTTGCTCGTCAGCGCGAGCGTGTACAGGTCGAATTCGATCAGCGGGTACGCGCTGATCTCGACGCCGTGGAAGTACACGCGGTCATGGAAATGATCGAGGCGGAACGGCCGGTCATAGGTGATGAAGTGCACCTCGTGGCCACGGTCCGCGAGCGCGAGGCCCAGTTCCGTCGCGACGACGCCGCTGCCGCCGTAGGTGGGATAACAGGTAATGCCGATTTTCATGGTTGGAAGACCTCCCGTGGATTCAGTACCTTAGTCGAAGCATCGCAACGAGACAGCCGCAAGAACAAAAGTGCCGCCTCCAGACCAGCAACACCACAGTTCCCCGGATGATTCCTTCCTGACCGTCGCCGGACGCGAGGATACGGAAATAAAGATAGTCGGATCGCGCTTCCTTTCCTACGCGATCCCCTGCGGCGACGCGGGGACGTTCACCACCGCGCTCGATGCCCTGCGCCGGGAGCATTACAACGCGACGCATCACTGCTTCGCCTGGCGCATCGGATATGAAGGTATGGAATTCCGCTACAGCGACGACGGCGAGCCGAGCGGCACCGCGGGCAGGCGCATTCTCGGCGCCATCGACCGTCTCGGACTGACCGACGTCGGCATCGTGGTCGTGCGCTACTTCGGCGGCACGAAGCTCGGCGTGGGTGGACTCGCCCGCGCCTACACCGACGCCGCCGACGCCGTGCTCTCCCGCTGCGTGATCGAACGCCGCCATCTCACCGAAACCTTCCTCATCACCTTCCCCTACGACGTCACCAGCCAGGTACATCACGTCCTCGAACTGCACGGCGTCGAGGTGCTCGACCGCGCCTATCTCGACGACACGCGCTACACCATTCGCGTCCGCCGCTCCCTCCGCGCGAGGATCCACGAGGAACTGAATACATTCACCGAGAGGAAAGCCGTCATCACCCGTCATACCGAGAACGGAAATATGACAGATGACAAATGACAGATGGAATCAAACCTTCATCCTGAGTAGCCGACGCGACGTCTGTATCGAGGAGCGGCGCACCTTACGGTTGCCCTCGATTTGAATTACCGAGGATTCCTCGGCAGTTGCCTCGCGAACCAATTCTCCATCTTCATAAATGTTCTTGAGATGCAGGCCGATGTTGTCCACGCTCACATCAAACAACTCCGATATTTCTCGCTGGGTAAGCCATACCGTCTGCCGAGCCGCCCGCAGTTTGATCTGGCTTCGGCCGTCTTCGGTGGTGTAAAGAATCATGTCATTCATGAGGTCAGGATACCTCCAGCGCGTGTAAGAGCTTTTGCGTGACGCTGCACTTGTGTTTACCGAGAATTTCGGGCTTCACCGCCTGCCGGGCGACGCGCCTCGACGTACCGTTTGCATTCCGATCAAGATACCCGATTTTATTAAAAGCCGCACACTCAAAACAAGCATAATCGCGGATGATCCATGGCGCGCCGGCAACATGCACGTTCACCCCGCCATCCCCAGCCCATGGGGCTTGACGGCGTCGAGCGCGATGAATATTCCCTCAATCACATTTTCCCTGCCGGCGAAGAGTTCGTCGGGACCCCCGGACAGACTCATCACGAGACTTGGTAGATTGATTTCCGCTTCCGGATTATTTCTCCCAGAATCGGAGATTCCTGTCCGTCAATCTTCTCAGCGGACGGCCGTCCAGCGAGTATTCATACAAGGATACCGTTGAGTCCTTCACACACAGCCAATCGGCGATGAAGGTTCGGTCCGTGCACCATTGTGGATTCCGAAAGCGGAACCGGTAATGGAGGTGCTTCGGCAACACCTGCCGCAAACGCAGGCTTTCGAGATCGAGTAGCCAGACTCCCGCATCGGCATATCCGTCGTTGAGTTTCTTGTCCTCCACATATGGTTGGAACAGGATCAACTTTCCATCTCTCGATAACAATCCCCGGTGACTTGATGCGTAAAATTGTTCATGGAGAGAGGGAATCCCTATGAACCGCATGGATCCGGTCAAGACGTTCAGAAAGTATACGCCTTCGGGATGAGCAGTTTTTCCGAGATTCAATGCGCACAGCAGCGAATCATCGGCCGTCACGTAGTTCCATTTGAACACTGCATCATCCGTTACGAAGAAAATTTCGGATCCGTCTTCCTTGCATCGCCAGATACCATTCCTGGCATTTCCGTCTCTATAGCCTGATAAATAGATGAACCTACCGGAACCAGTCACCTCCACCCCTTCCCAATGCCCAAGGCTGTCGTAGCGAACGTTTTCGCCTGTTTGTACATTCAATCTGCGAAGTATCGAACTCTCTACATAATACAGATGCTTCGCATCGGGATGCCAGGAAAACCAGCTGTAAAATCCCAGAAAGAAGTGCAGCACGCGCTTCGTAGCCACATCCTGCACCACCAGTCCGCTGATCGGATAGGTCCTTTCGTCGTTCCTGTAATCCGAATTGCCCCCGAGAAACGCGAGATACCTTCCGTCCGGCGACATTTTCCCCCGATACGTGTCCTGCACGGCGGGAACGATTTCGCCATCCTGGTACCAAGGACCTGTGGGCGGCAGTTTCAGGTTGTTGCAGGTATCGCACGAAGCGCAAGGAGCGTCAGGTGGAGCGAGTCCGTGCTCGTCCTCGCAGGCCGTCGGGAGTATCAGTACCAATGCCGCAAGCAATATGACGTTCGTTCTAGGGCTCAAACTGAGAAGCGTCTATTGTTTCGTACCGATTATAAGTACAGCTTGATATTGTCCTCCAAATTCCCGGACACCGACGATGTACACCTTGTCACCTGCGATTGTGACATCCCAGAAACGGCTCATCGATGCCCTTTCGGCTATTTCGTCATAAACGTGGAAAGTCTTTCCGTTGTAATGCATTACCGTCGACACTTGGCCGACGAAAAAAATGTCATTGTTCGCGCGCCCCGTCATCTTCTCGATGCGTCCTACCGATGACCGTCCGAGATCGTCCAGAAAATTGACGAACACCCTGTCCGATGTATCCGCGAGCGACTGGACGAACAGGAAGGGCGTACTGGTCGCGAACAACTTGTCATCGCTCGCCCACAGCGCAGTACAATAATCGCGGCTGTAAACGCCGACCGCGGAGAACGAATACTCGAGCAGCATTCCATCCTTGGAGTGATACCAGTGATGTTCCCCCGTCTCGTCGGAATACACGCCGATGAAGTATTCCTGCTCGTTTACTTCGACGAATGCACGCACCGGAGCTTGAGTGGGGAGCGGAATCTGCCGAATCCCGATAGGTTGGAGCGGCCCCGCCTGCACCAGTTCTGCCAGGAATCCGGGGAGTCCGTAAATGAACATCTTCCCACTGGCTTCGGTACTCGCCATTTCAAATCCGTACCACTTCCCATTCAAAATCCGCATGTCGTGAAACACAATCGTATCGTCGTTCAATTCGGTAATGCCAAGACCCGAGATTAAATACTTTGTGCGTCGCCGATTGGCCAAGGCATAGAAATTAGCCCTCTCCACCTCCCCGCTTGCTACGATCGATTCATACGAATAACCTGAAAGAGTTGCTCCATTCCAATGGATTGTGTTAAGGAATCTGATGGTTTTGCGATGCGGGATACTGTAATTCAGCGTGTCGGTATAGATCTCCCCGACAAACCAGATATCGTCCTCGTCCACGATCTGGATGTCGCGCAGGAAATTGATTTCACCCCGCGGGGCATCGATGAAATGGTACTCCCAACTGTAGTCATGCGTCGTGGTGTCGACGATTCCGGGATCGGGCGGGAGCGGGGGCTCGCTGGAATTCGAGCATGCCACGAGGGCAACCATCGCCGCGATCGCGAAGAGAGCGACCGGTCCAGCCGGATACCGCTTCATTTTCATTTCAGTCTTTTACTCCCAGGCTCATCACGAGCCTTGATTGCTATCAACAGAAGCTCCGAACCTCTTGCGGTTCCTCCTGGGTCGAACTGTAATGACTGCTTGCGCCCATTATACAGATTCCAGATACCTTTGTCAAGAAGGGATTGTATTCCCTATTTCTCGTACGTGCGTCTTGATACATCATCACAGACGCCTCATGGTACCATCACGCCGAGTAAGGCGGAGTCGCGAAGCGAAGACGAATGTATCGAGGGGCAGGAGTTACCCCGCCATCCCCAGCCCAGTGGGCTTGACGGCGTCCAGTGCGGAGAATATTCCCTCAATCACATTTTCCCTCACGCCGATGCCTCACGTGTTGAGTTCGCAGCCGGTACGCTAGGACTGCAAGCGCTTGCCGGCTGCGCATGATTCGATGAGGTGCGCGAGACGACGTGCCCGAGTGGTTGAATGCCTGGAACTTGCGATCCAACGGATGACGGCTCGCTGATAGCTCGGTGGTGTGCCGTTGAAGAATTGCCACGCGGCGGGTGACTGCGCGAAGAGCGCCTGTTCCTCCGCAGTGAAGGCTGGAGGAGCCTCTTGCCCGGAGGAGGAGGCGTTCGATCCGTGATCCGCGCAATGTGTGTAGGCGAGCATGCCGGGAGGCTGCATGCGCCCTTGGGAGATCAGGACTTCCGCCTTCGCGATGTTGATGGCGCTCCAGTTCGAGCCTGGTCTGCGCGGTGTGAACCGAATCTGGTAGGACACGTCGTCGATGCTCTTTCGAATCCCGTCGATCCAGCCGAAGCAGATTGCTTCATCGACGGACTCAGACCAGGTGAGGCTGGGCCGGCCAGAGTCAACCTTGTAGAAGCCGACGAGGAGTTCGGAGGCTGAGGAGGCGTGACGAGACAGCCACCTGCGAAATGCCTCAGGCGTTGGGAAGAAGACAGGCGTACGAGGGGCGATGCGCTTTGACATATGCGGTCGATGGTTTTCAAGATAGTTGTCGAAAAATCATTTGAAGTGTGATTGCTTCAAGTGCGCGGCGCATTTTCGTCTATCTCCTCTGGCGAACGCCGTGCATGACCGGCCGGCAATGGAGCGCAGCAGAATCGCCAGTTTTCGTTCATGCTGCTGTTATATGACTTTTTACAAATTCGCAGATCTCCGTCATAGCATTTTTTGCTTCCGGAAATAGCGGGGAGAGGATTGGAAATGCGTGAACCATTCGAGGCCATTTACTCAACGTTACATCCACTCCCTGTTCTTTGGCCTTTCTTGCCACATTCTCGCAATCATCCAAATGAATTTCATACGTTCCGACACATACGTGGAGTGGGGGCAGACCTGAATAATTCCCCATCTGAGGGGACAAGAGCGGCAGTGTCGGATCATTATCGCCAATGTAGAGTTTTGTCCATACGTTCCAGGAGTCCAGAGGAGCTATATCATTCCTGGCATTATAATGAAAAGAATCAGCCAGACATCTGAGGTCCGTTACTGGTGAAACCGAAAATGCGGCCTTTGGCATGTCGATCCCTTGTTCCTTCAATGCCAAAAGCAAAGCAAGCGTCAACGTGCCACCGGATGATTCGCCACCGACAATGATGTCATCGGATTTGCAGCCATCCTCCAGAAGCCATTTATATACTGTGACACAATCATCAAGTGCAGCAGGAAAAGGATGTTCCGGGGCAAGCCTGTTATCAAATACCAATGATTTCAATTGACAGCCACACGCAAATTTTGCGACATGCCTACGGTGCGTACTACATGAACCTGAAATAAATCCGCCACCATGTATGTATAGCAGCACCTTACCTTCAGCAGGTTTCTCTGGAATAATCCATTCGGCTTCGATTGTATTTATGGTTTGTTTCTTCGTGGTGATGCCTTTCTGCATCTTCATTTTTGCTGCAGCTTTGATCACGTCTTCTCTGAATTTTTCCACGGAAAAACCGGCATCCACCACTTCAGGTCTCAGCTTCATCCTGAACAGGTGTCTGTTTCTAATCAGCCAGATAACAATTAGACTTCGAAGGCTCTGCATGAGTAATCTTCCATGTGAATATAACATGCGAGAATTCGCGGTCAGTCAACAGTCCCCGGATACCACAGCGTCAGTCGCAGCATGTCGATGAGCTGAATGCCATCCTCGAAGATCGGCTCGGGGTAGTTCCTGACGAAGAAGTCACGGTCGATGCTCGTCACCCGGAAACCCTGACGCTGGTAGAAGGCGAGCTGATAGCCGAACGTGCCGGTCCCCACCTCGAGCCACCGTGCGCCGGCGTTGCGGTAGTAATCGATAACCCATTTCAACAGCGCGGTGCCGTATCCGGATTTCTGCCGTGCGGGATCCACCGCGATGCTCATGAGTTCATATGTGTCCGCGCCGCGTGGCTGTACGACGCATGCACCAACCACGACCGCATCACATGCAATAACGAAACACTTCGATCCTGGAAGATAGGAGCGAATGTTGTCTTCCGAGGGATCGGCGAGGAGCAACAGCTCCAATGGAGCATCAGTTGCAGGAACTTCCTGGATCAGCAGCGACATGGTGTTCAATCCTGCCGGTCTTCCCTCTCCACCACATAGCCGTCGACGAGCTGGTCGGGGATGCCGTCGAGGAAGCGGGAGGGTTTGCCGAGGATGGTGCCGGTGGCGCGGTCGAAGATGTTGGTGGGATAGGTGAGGTAGAGGCGCTGCTTGGCGCGGGTGCAGGCGACGTAGAAGAGCCGGCGCTCCTCTTCCATAGATTCGAAGCTGTCGGCCGCGGCGGTGACGGGGAAACGGCCGTCGACGAGATACATCACGAAGACGGTGTTCCACTCGAGCCCCTTGGCGGAATGAATGGTCGAGAGGGTGAGGAATTCATCCTCGTGTCCCTCGGGCAGGAGGTCCTCGACGCTCTCGTTGGGCGGCTCGAGCGCCATGTCGGTGAGCATGATCGCGAGTTGGCCGTAACGCTCGGCGATGGTCTGGAACATCTCGAGGTCCTTGAGCCGCTTGGGATGGTCGTCGTACCGCGCCTTGAGAATCGGTGTGTAATATCGGAGCAGGCGCTCGGTTTTGTCCCCCGGCGCGATGCGCTCGGGCGCTACCTCGCGCAGCACGTCGAGAAGCACCGGGAGTTCCGCGCCGCGCACGAGCTGCATCAGGCGCCCGGTCGCGGACTCGGCGAGAGGATTGAGCCCGCGCGTGATCTCGTCGGTGACGCGCTCGGCGGAAACGGGACCGATGCCGTCGAGCAGCAGCAGGACCCGGGTCCACGAGATCACATCCTTCGGATTCTCGACGATGCGCAGGTAGGCCAGCATGTCCTTGATATGCGCGGTCTCCATGAGCTTGAGTCCGCCGAATTTCACGTACGGAATGTTGTACCGCGCGAGTTCGATTTCCAGATCGAAGCTGTGGTAGCCGGCGCGGAAGAGTACTGAGATTTCCTTGAGAGGCACGCCCTCCTCGCGGAGTTCGAGCACCTGCTGCGCGATGAAGCGCGACTGGGTGTTTTCGCCTTCCATCGAAATCAGCGCGGGCGTCATCCCCTCCCGCCGCGTCGTGTACAGGGTCTTGCTGTATTTCTCCGCGGCCATCCGGATGATTTCGTTCGTGAAATCCAGCACCGGCTGTGTGCTGCGGTAATTCTCCTCGAGGGTGATGACGCGGCAGCCCGGGAAGTCCTTCGGGAAATCCATGATGTTGCGGAAATTCGCGCCGCGGAAGGAGTAGATGCTCTGCGCGTCGTCGCCCACGGCCATCACGTTGTCGTGCGTCGCCGCGAGCTGCCGGACGATGCGGGCCTGCAGCTTGTTGGTGTCCTGGTACTCGTCGACCATGATGTAGCGGTAGCGCTCGCCCATGCGGAGGCGGACCTGCTCGCGCTGTTCGAGCAGGGTGACGAGGTTGACGAGCAGGTCGTCGTAGTCCATGATGTTATTCGCGCGCTTGTAGGCGACGTACGCGCGCGCGAGCGCCTCGATGTCGTCGATCTGTCCGGCGAATTGCGGGTAATCCTTCGCCACGACGATCTCCAGCGGCGTCAGCGTGTTCACCGTCGCGCTGTACATCCGCTGCAGCGTCTGCTTCCGCGGGAAACGCTTTTCCTTCGCGGCGAGTCCCAGGCGCGAGCGCAGCACGTTGATCACGTCCTCCGAATCGCCCTGGTCGAGGATGGTGAAATTCGATGCGTAGCCGACCTCCGCGGCGTGCTGCCGCAGCACCATGTTGGCGAAGGAATGGAAGGTGCCGCCGGAGACGCGTTCGGTGCGCTCGTCGAGCAGCATGGCCGCGCGGCGCAGCATCTCGCGCGCGGCCTTCCGCGTGAAGGTCAGCAGCAGCACGGCCTCGGGAAGCACGCCCGACTCGATCAGCCGCGCGACGCGGTAGGTCAGCGTGCGCGTCTTGCCCGTACCCGCGCCCGCCACGACGAGCACGGGACCGTCAATCTGCGTCGCGGCCTCGTACTGCGCCTCGTTGAGCTCGTCACGGTAGCGGATGCGGTAACGCGACTCATCCGACGTGAGCAGGCTGAGCGGTGCTTTACTGAGGGTGATTTTTTTCATGCATCCTCTGTTCGCAGAGCTTCCGGATTCTTCAGCGATTTCTTTTCTTCGGAAGCAAGCCGCCGTTCGACTTTTTTCACATCCTCGTCAGCGGGGAGCGATTCTGGATGGATGCCGCGTTCCAGCAAAGTGTTGCGCACGACCTCGTTGTTCGCGACATGTTCCTTTTCCGCACCTTTCGGCATCTGTATCGTTTTGTTGACGTCAACAAAATGATCCGATGCCGAATGCCCGGAGACCTCACAGGCCGTTCTTGCCTTGGAAATCGCCGTGTTGTGAAAATTCCGCCACTCTGCATATCCCAGCAGATGCTGAAGATCCCGTGCCAGCCAGTATTCCACACCGTTCTCTGTGAGTTGGGCGTGTCCCTCGAAGGTCGCGGTCAATGTCTGAATGAGTTCCGTTTTCACGCCTGAAAAACCTCCGCAGCGTTCTCGCGATCGTCGCCTCCAATGTCCGAGCCTGGGCACTCAGCACTTCCCACTCCTCGGACATTAGACAAATATACAACTGTATTGGACAATCTCCATTTTCCTTCTGTCATCCCGAGTAGCCGGACGCCGCAGGCGGACGGCGTATCGAGGGACCGTGCCTCGATACGGTCGCTTCGCGACCTGCCCGGCATGACGGTCTGCCTGTCCATGCGCCGCTTCGAGAAACGGCCATGCATCGCTGGTCACCGGTGACGCTTCTTCAAGCCTGATGCATACTCCCGGATGATGTCCTCGAAGAAATAGTCCTGGGATGCCGCTTCTTCCGCGGCGTCCACCAGTTCCATGATCGTCTTCTTCGTCGGTTTCGGTCCGATCGATTCCAGCAGCGCGCGATTGTTGTCGATCTGATCATCGTATGCTCGCATATCGCGTTCGATCGCGTTTATCGCTCTCTGGGTGGACATCTCCGCGTATCGTTCGAGCAGCTCGTAACGGGGATGGTACGGGAGTCCGCGTAGTTCGTCACGAAGCACGGCCGCCTGCGTCTTGAGCGCGGAGATCATGGAGCGCAGTGTTTCCTCGGGCATGCGGTGCAGTCCGCCGTCTTCCCGGGCGACCCATTCCATTTCGAGTCGGAGCAGCGCCGTCATATCGCCTGCCTGGTACGCCGCGGTCACCTGCCGCATGAGCTGCTCGCGCCGCGTGCGATCGTCGTTGTCGACAGCGAGGTCGGGATGCAGCGCCTTGGCGAGCGAAAGATAGATCGCGCGGGTGTTACGCGCCTCTGCCAGGGCTTCCGTTCGTTTCCGTTCTTCCGCGGCGAGCTGTTTCGCCGTTTTCCGGCGCGGGCGTTCCGGAGGCATATCCTCCCAGGATTTCCCGCTCATCTGTTCGATGAGACGGCTCAGGAAGCGGGCGTAGGATTCGGGACTCCCGTCGAGTTCCGAAAGCTCCTTCTCCGAAATGTCGAGGTCCATACCGAACATTTCTCTCGCATACTCCTCGATGCTGATTTTCATTGCATTGAGGGTTTCCTTCTTCTCCTCCTCGTCGAGGACCTCCGCCCACGCGTCGTACAGGGCGATTGTATCGGGATCGGGCTCGACGAGGACGAACGCGTTCTCGAACAGATCCCGGATGAAGTATCGGACGCGTTCCACCTGGTTCTTCCCGAAGCGCATCGTCCGCGCCGCAGTGGCGATGAGGCGGGCGAATTCGATATCCAGTTCCGCGCCCTCCTTCCGCAGCGGATACAACCGCGCATGGTAGAGGTCGAGTATTTTGTCCAGTTCGACCGTCCTCTCCCCGATCCGTCGCTGGAGATCCGCGATCTCCCTGGTGAGGCGGTTGAACTGTTTTTCCTCCTTCGACAGCACGCTGCCGGACCGGGGATGAATGACCAGGCTGTGGCTGCCGCGAGCGGGACTTCCGTTTCCATCCTTCGTATCTTCGCGTGTCGGCATGTCGAAGAGTTCGAAATTCGAATTATCTATCTGTATTTTCTTCATTTCAATGGTACCTTGTTTCATGTGCCTCGATACGGTCGCTTCGCGACCTGCCCGGCATGACGGCCTGCCGCCTGCTGCCCACTGCCTGCCGCCTGCTGCCCACTGCCTGCCGCCTGCTGCCCACTGCCTGCCGCCAACCGCCTATCGCCTATCGCCTATTTTCCGAACCGCGCGATGAAATCGCGGATCACCGGATCGTCGGCGGACTGGAATTCGGCGGGCGTACCGGAATAATAGATGCGTCCCTCGTGCATCAGCGCCACGCGGTCGACGATGTTGTAGACGCTGAACATGTCGTGGGTGACGACGATCGAGGTGGCGCTGAGCTTGCCCGTGATTTCGGCGATGAGTGCGTCGATCTGGTTGGACATGACGGGGTCGAGCCCTGTCGTCGGTTCGTCGTAGAGGATGTAATCGGGATTCGTCGCGAGCGCGCGCGCAAGGCCGACACGCTTGCGCATGCCGCCGGAAAGCTCGGCCGGCTTCTTGTCCTCGATCCCGGGCAGGCCGACAAGGGCGAGCTTCTCCGCGACGATGCCGCGGATCTCTTTTTCCGTCATCGGGGAATTCTCGACGAGTCCCAGCGACACGTTCTCGAGCACGGTCATCGAATCGAAGAGCGCCGCGCCCTGGAACAGAAAACCGAAGCGGCCCCGCAGGAGATACAGTTCTTTCGACGGCAGCCTGTGCACATTCTGTCCGTCGACGAGAATCTCCCCCTCGTCCGGCGTGAGCAGTCCGATGATATGCTTGAGCAGTACGCTCTTCCCGCAGCCGCTCTGACCGATGACGGCGATGGTCTCGCCGGTGGGAATCGTCAGGTCCACACCGCGCAGGACGTCGTTGCCGTTGAAGGATTTTCGCAGGTTCCGTATTTCAATCATGCGGAAAGATAGCCATCCGCCTTCGCTCCGCAAAGCGGAACCCGGGCGGACGCACTCCCGGCACGGAGGCCCCGCCTGCATGCCGTCTCGAATGTAACTTTCCCTCGTCATTCGGGTTAATCCGGAGAGTTTGATCCTTTACCGTCACTCTCCAGAGACTCCACCGTGAAAAAACAGGATTGTCCCCGCTTGCGGAACATGCAGCACCTGGCATCCGATTCGAATGTCATGATCGCGCGGCTTTTTACCTTCATCCTTTTGACCATCCTCGCCTATCCGGCGGCCGCGCAGCCCGAGTTGCGATCGGCGCGCATCGCGTACCTCCACCCGGACGTGGAATATTACTGGTCACTCGCCTGTGACGGCAGCATCGTCGGAGTTACGAAAGACCGGCTTCGCATCATCGAAAACGATTCCGTCGATGTCGCGCGGTTCGACCTGTTCTGTCCCGAGCCCGGACTGCGTTACCCGGTCACGATGGGCTTCGCGCTCGACCACAGCGGCAGCATGACCGGCTACGGGATACGGGGTCTGCGGGAGGCGATGCATGCGCTCATCGATCGGATGGTATGGACGACGGACGAGGCGGCGGTGGTCTGGTTCTCGACCGACGTGACGGTGGCCCAGAAGCTGACGAACGAAGCCGCGAAGCTGCACGCCGCCGTCGATGCCTTGGAACCGAGCGGCTTCACGTCCCTCTACGACGGCATCTACACGGCGCTGATCGAGATCGCCAGCTCGGCGTCCGGCAACGCCCGCACGCTCGTGTGCCTCACAGACGGAATGGATGGAAGTTCCTCGAGAACCGTCGCCGAGATCATCGCGCTCGCACAGAAGGAACACATCCGCATCGTCGCCATCTCGCTGGGGAGTTCCACTCCGAATTCGGATATGGAAATGCTCGCCATGCTCACGGGCGGAAAATACTTCCAGACCATTTATCCCACTCAGCTGACCTCGATCATGGAGGAAGCGCTCCGCCTCGCGACGGAGCGGTTCAACGAGTGTTCCGCCGTGTACGCGATGCCGGAACCATGTCCCAGGGGCTTGCTGCGGACATCACGGCTGCTGTTCTCCGATGTCTGCAACGACACCCTTTCCGTGGCGAGGACCTATCGGTCCCGCTACGATTCGACGCAGCTCACCCCGGTGCGCTTCGCGCTCGGCGTGGCGGAGGTCGGCGAGGACGGGCGGGCGCGCCTGCCGCTGCTGACCGACCGCGCCTTCCCGCGGGATTCGCTGCCCCCGTTCACCTGCTCGATCGAGTTCGGGAACGGCACCATCCGCTTCATCGGTCTGGACACTACCTCGTCCGCGGCGCTTCGCCCGGACGCGCCGATGACTTTCATCCCCGGACAGACCTCACTCCAGTGGACGAGTCTCGCGCCCGCATTTCTGACAACCGATACTGTCGGGCTGCTCCTCTTCGACGCGTGGAACCTCAGCCTGAACGACAGCTGCGATGCGCGGCTGACGAATGCGGTATTCACAGACGGCTGCCTGCATGCGATCATCGCCTCGGGCGCGATCCGGAACACCCGCCAGCTGCAGCCTGAACTGAGCGTGCAGGATGCGGTCATGTGCGACACGCGGGAGGGAACTCCGACAACGCATGCGGTCGTGCTGCGCAACACCGGCGGGAGACCGCTGGATATTCACTCGATCGAACTCCCCGATTTCGACACCGATGTGCTGCGCATCGTTCCCCCGATCCCCCGGCTGATCCCCGCGCGGAGCAATGCCGTGCTCCTTCTGGAACAGGGCGGACAACAGGCGGGGACGCAATTCGGACGGCTGCTCATCGAGTCGACCGCACCGCCGTCAGGGTACATCCGCGAAGTGAGCGTGCGCTGCTTCACCGCGCCGGCGGATGAAGATCTGCCGCCGCGGATTCCCGGGCTCGTGGATTTCGGATACATCGGTGCGGAAATAATATCGGATACGACACTCCTGATAGAGAATCCGAACGCCGCGCCGCTGCGCATCCGGTCCGTGACAATCGAAGGACCCGATGCGGAGCTGTTCCAGCTTCTTCGCGCACCGGCCGCCGAGCTTCCGGCGCACGGGATGGATTCACTCACCTTGCGATGCGTGTTTTCAAGCACGGCAGGTCTTTCCGCCACGATGCTGATCGACCATGATGCCGTCAGCGTTACGCCAACACGCACCGCATTGCGCGCGTCCGTCGGCTGGCCGCCGTGGCCGGTGCTCCAGCCGGCATACGGATCACTGCCGTTCGACGCGGTCGCCGTCGGGGACTCCCAGGTGCGGGGGTACTTTCCCATCAATGCGGGCGGGACAATCATGCGGCTCGGATCGCCGCGCTTCGACGGCGCGGACAGCGTGCACTTCGCGATCGAGGAACCGTTCCCAAAGGAGATCAAACCATTCGAACCGCAGCCCCTCTGGATCCGGTTTTCTCCGCGATCCACCGGATATTTCCATACCTACCTGCTCTTCGCGACAAACGACCCGATGCATCCGGAATTGAAGATTTACCTGTACGGATCGGGAAAACTGCCGACCGGCATCGTGTCTGCCGCTCCGCTCCCGACGGCGCTGCGCATCCATGCGGTGTATCCCGTTCCCGCAGCGACATCGGCGACATTGGCCGTCGAACTCGCACACCGCATGCCGCTGCGCGCAGTCCTGTTCGACATGCTCGGTCGGGAACTCGGCAGGACTGAATTCGGGACAATGGACTCCGGAGTCCATCAACTCGCGATCACGATTCCCCCCGTGCCATCGGGTCTTTACATCGTCCTGCTGATCACCCCGGAAGGACAGTCGCTGCTGCGCCTTCCCGTGGCGCGGTAGCGGATACGGTAGCGGGACTCGCCGGAAGTGATGAGAGTGCGTGGGGAATCTCAAGTTCTGCCGTGCCTCGATACGGTCACCCTTCGTCCGCCTCAGGCGGACTCAGGGCGACCACTCGGCATGACGAAGCGACACTTCTGCGTCCAGCCTTCACCATCAACACCGCGGTACCTGGCTACCGCGCGCTGGTGCGCGCCGCTCCCAGGGCGTCCAATCGGCATAACGAAGCTACACTTCTGCCTTCTTGCCTTCCGCTTACAGCTTAAAGCCTACAGCCTATTTTCCAAACCGCTCAATAAAATCGCGAATCACCGGGTCATCCGCAGACTGGAACTCCGCAGGCGTCCCGGAAAAATAGATGCGTCCCTCGTGCATCAGCGCCACGCGGTCGACGATGTTGTAGACGCTGAACATGTCGTGGGTGACGACGATCGAGGTGGCGCTGAGCTTGCCCGTGATTTCGGCGATGAGTGCGTCGATCTGGTTGGACATGACGGGGTCGAGCCCTGTCGTCGGTTCGTCGTAGAGGATGTAATCGGGATTCGTCGCGAGCGCGCGCGCAAGGCCGACACGCTTGCGCATGCCGCCGGAAAGCTCGGCCGGCTTCTTGTCCTCGATCCCGGGCAGGCCGACAAGGGCGAGCTTCTCCGCGACGATGCCGCGGATCTCTTTTTCCGTCATCGGGGAATTCTCGACGAGTCCCAGCGACACGTTCTCGAGCACGGTCATCGAATCGAAGAGCGCCGCGCCCTGGAACAGAAAACCGAAGCGGCCCCGCAGGAGATACAGTTCTTTCGACGGCAGCCTGTGCACATTCTGTCCGTCGACGAGAATCTCCCCCTCGTCCGGCGTGAGCAGTCCGATGATATGCTTGAGCAGTACGCTCTTCCCGCAGCCGCTCTGACCGATGACGGCGATGGTCTCGCCGGTGGGAATCGTCAGGTCCACACCGCGCAGGACGTCGTTGCCGTTGAAGGATTTTCGCAGGTTCCGTATTTCAATCATGCGGAAAGATAGCCATCCGCCTTCGCTCCGCAAAGCGGAGCTTAGGCGGAACGGTCGCGCGCCGCGTCCACGCGCGGCTGACCGTCGGATATGTTGTATTCGGATATAACGTGTCGTATATTATCCACCGTCCCTTCACACGACAACAGGCTTTCCCCCGATACCCGGGACGAGAGCAACCATACTCCCATCAACGGAGCCCCGTATGATACAGATACAGAACGGTCTTCACATCCGCATTCCGGCAGCGCTCGTCGCGGCCGCGGCGCTGCTGGTCCTCGCCCGTCCCGCCTTCGGCCAGTGCGGCGAACTTGTCACGAACGGCGATTTCGAACAGGGAAACAGTGCATTCCTCTCCCAGTACTTTTATTCGCCCAACGATATCCTGAACGAAGGGACCTACGACGTCACCAGCACGCCGACGGTCTCCCATTATTGCTACGGCGGCGTGGATCACACGAGCGGTGCGGGGAAGCTCATGGTGGTGAACGGCTCGGTCGCGGTGAATCGCGTCCTGTGGTCGCAGACGGTTCCCGTTCTCGCCGGGACCAACTACCGTCTGTCGGCCTGGGTCAATTCTCATTGCGGAGCGATCAATCGCGCGGTGCTGAGCTTCCGCGTGAACGGCGTGCAGGTCGGCGCCAACTATTTCGCACCCGCCACGACGTTCAACTGGGCGCAGTACACCGGCGTGTGGAATTCCGGAGCGAACGCCACGGCGACGATCGAGATCGTCGATCTGAATCTCGCACCTGGCGGGAATGATTTCGGGATGGACGATATTTCATTCATGAAAATTGACGAGACCGCCCCGGTGATCACGACCGTCAGCGGACTCGAGATGTGGACGCCGAATCACATCTACCACACCTTTACGCTTTCACAGATGATCGCATCGCTGAGTGACGATTGTGACAATGCACCCACGGTGTTCATCAGATCGGCAGGGAGCGACGAAGTCGAGAACGCGGTCGATCTCGGTGACGGCGACACCTGGGATGACATCGTCATCGCTCCGGATTGCCAGTCCGTCCAGCTGCGCAGCGAGCGTCAGGGCGAAGCGAACGGACGCGTCTACACCGTGTTCATCCGCGCCGAGGATGCCTCCGGCAACAGCACGACGGTGGCATGCAAGATCGCCGTGCGGCACAGCATCGAACAGCTGTCCGTCGACGACGGCGTCGCGGCGGGATACCTGGTGAGCGGTTCCTGCGGCGCCGCGCCCAAAATTGCATTCGCTCCATCGGTGCCGAGCGGTTTCACACTGGAGCAGAATTTCCCCAATCCCTTCAATCCCTCGACCGAGATCCGTTACAGCCTGATGGAAGAGACCGAATTGCGTCTGAGCGTCCTCGATCATCTCGGACGCGAGGTCCGTGTACTCGCTGAAGGCACTGCCGCGGCCGGGACGCATGCGGTGACATTCGACGCCGGAGATTTCCCTTCCGGAATCTATTTCTATCGCCTTGAATCCGCGCTGGGCATGGCGACGAAGAAAATGATGCTGATGAAGTAAGGGCCGGCTGTCTGCTCTCCCGTGAGAAGGGCGTCCCGCGAGGGGCGCCTTTTTCAATTCGTGCCGACCGGCGGCGTTTTTCTCGGGATGGTGAATTGAAATGTGCTGCCGCTGCCGGCTTCGGATTCCACCCAGATCTTTCCGCCCAGCAGGGTCACGATGCCCTGCGAGATCGCGAGGCCAAGACCCGTCCCGCCGTAGCGCCGCGTCGGGGAATCGTCGGCCTGCCGGAAACGGTCGAAGATGAACGCGCAGGCATCCGGTTCGATGCCGATTCCGGTGTCCTCGACATAGAACAGCAACTCCGCGTTGTTCCATGCGCGGCAGCCGAAGGTGATCGTTCCCTCATGCGTGAACTTGAACGCATTCGAGAGAAGATTGGTCATGACCTGACGCAGGCGGGATGCATCGACGACACAGCGGTTCTCCCCCGCGTTCAGTTCGCTGTGGCAAAGCAGGCGGACCCGAGGCCTGCCATCGCCGTTCGACAGATGCTGGAAGGAAACATACAGTTCCTGCAGGAGTCCGTCGATGTCGCAGTCCTCCTCGACGATCTTCACCACGCCGGCTTCGATGCGCGAGATGTCGAGAATGTCATTGATGATCGTCAGGAGATCGTAGGACCGCTGGCGGATGATCGCGGTGAATTCACTCCTGTCCTCGGGCGACAGATCGGGATCGATGAGAAAGTCCGCGAATCCGACGATGGTGTTCATCGGCGTGCGGATCTCGTGACTCATGTTGGCGAGGAACGCGGATTTGAGCCTGTCGCTCTCCTCCGCCCGCTCCTTCGCGGTGACGAGTTCGGACAGGAGCTGCTTCTCCGCCGTGATGTCGGTCTTGATACCGATCACATGCGTGATGACGCCGTCGTCGTCGAGAACCGGGGCGATGACGGCGCGTTCCCAGAACAGCGTTCCATCCTTCCTTTTATTGCAGAATTCCCCGATCCATTCCCCGCCCGCGATGATCGTCCCCCACAACTCCGCGTAGAACTCGCGCGGGTGGTACCCCGAGTTGAGAATATTCGGCCTGCGGCCGACGGCTTCCTCGGAGGCATAGCCGGTCACCTTCGTGAACTCGGGATTCACGTATTCGATCACGCCTTCGGGATTGGTTATCATGATCGCCACGGGGCTCTGCTCGACGGAGCGACCGAGCAGTTTGATCGAGCGTTCTCCTTCCTTCTTCTCGGTCACATCGTGAATGATCGCATAGATCAGATCCATTCCCCGGATGCGCAGCGCTCCGGCGAAGACTTCCACGTCGCGCACGGATCCATCGGCGCGCCGATGACGGAATTCGTTGTGCAGGCGTTCCTCGTCGATGGTCTGACGCAGTATCCCGGCAACCCGTGCAGGCGGGAGGAGGTTGATGTCCTGGACGCGCATACGCCGCAGTTCTTCCCTGCTCCACCCGTAGAAGACCGCTGCCGCATGGTTCGCGTCGACGATGTCTCCCGTCCCGGGATCCAGAAGCAGTTTCACCGCGCCGTGTTCCTCGAACATTGCGCGATACATATCGCTCTGCCTCTGGCTGAAGAAGTAGGACATGCCTCCGACGACGGCGAGGACACAGGCGAGCATCAGGGCCAGGATCAGACTCATCTCGAAATAGAGAGCATCGAACACTTCGGTGCGATCGATTTTCGACACCATGATCCACGGCGTCCGCGGGATCGGACTGATGTAGGCGATCACTTTCACGCCGCGGTAGTCCACGGCCTCGCGCAATCCAAAGCGGCCGTTCACCGCCTGGACGATCGCCGTCGCCGTATCGTTGATCGAGACGGTCTTGCGCAGCGGGGCGATGGACCGGTGACGCAGATTGCTGAGGATCCGGAGCGAATCTCCCTCGCGCCGTACGATGAGCGTTTCCGTCGAAGGGCTGGCCGTCGGCCATTCTTCCACGACCGGAAACACCGTCCGGACCGGATCGAAACGC
The DNA here is from genome assembly GCA_964635845.1 of uncultured Chromatiales bacterium. Taxonomy (GTDB): domain Bacteria; phylum Bacteroidota; class Ignavibacteria; order SZUA-365; family SZUA-365; genus SZUA-365. Next base: position 3,438 of record CAZWNO010000004.1, on the reverse strand, counting down.
CCGACGAGCACGACACCGGCGTCGCGCTTTCGCATCTCCAGCGATGCCAGGAAGTCGAGATGGTAGTCTCCGTGATGCGGGCAGATGTATATGTCTGTCGAGACCGCCCCCGTTGTCCGCAGCGCGACCGGCACGAGCGCGAGGAGCGCCGGATTGCAGGATTGGATGGAATCGGAATCCGCGTAATAGCGGTAGCCCTCGCTCGTACAGAGAAAGAGATCCGTGTATCCGTGTTCATCGCCGAGTGCGCGGAGCAGATGCGTCAGCGCGTTGCGATCCGACGATGCACCGCTCGCTCTCCACCGCTCGAACAGCGACAGGACGATTTCGTTCGACGCCAACAGCTCGATATCGTGCAATTCATCCGCGTACCAACCCGACAGCTGGGAGGATTTCAGCCTCGTCACCGACATGAGTTCATTCGAGGCCTGCTGCAGCAGTCCCTGCTTCTCCTTCAGGTAGTAATAGTATGTCGCGGCGATGATGACGCACAGCACGACGCACACGATGCCGATGAGCGACCGTCTCTTCCCCTTCGGGAATTCCAGTTCTTTCACCGTGATGTGTTTCGATCCTGTCATACGGTATTCCGGGTGCCCGCGACGTGGCATGGCTCCGCCATGCATCCTGTTTATCTGTGTTCCTCGCTGCCGTCCGCATAGCGGGCAAAACGTCCGCTCGCGGGCGGATGAACCGGATCGGGACGGTCCCACGGCCATCCGCCGAACTGTGTTTTCTGGAAATCGACGAATGCATCCCTTATTTCACCCTGCGTGTTCATGACGAACGGACCATATTGCGCGACGGATTCGTCGATGGGACGTCCCTGTAGGAGCAGGATGCGCGACGGAGTCGAGCCGTTGCGCAGAGGTATTTCGCGGTCAGCCGCGACCTCCGCGGCATGATATCGCGGCAGGCCGGTATCGGCGACCTGCAGATCCTCTCCCTCGAAAAAGTAGAGCATGCGGCGCAGCGCCGGGGACGAGGCGGGCAGCGTCCACTCCGCGCCGGCATCGAGGCTGATGATCCAGATCGCGACGGCGTTCGCCTCATCGACGGCCCAGGAGTCGGGCGCGGGCGGCGGCGCTTCGACACCGCCGAACCGTCCGGCGATGACGCGCACGCGCGCCGCCCTCCCCTGCGCGTCGCGCTCTTCGGGGACGGGAATATCTTCGGACCAGAGCATCCTGTAATGCGGATCGACGAACTTGCTCCGCTTTGGAAGATTGAGCCAGATCTGGAACAGTTCGAGGGGATTATCCGCATCCTCTTTCAGCAGCGGGAACATCTCCGCATGCTGGAGTCCGCTCCCGGCGGTCATCCACTGCACATCTCCTTCGCCGTAGCGTCCCGCCGCGCCATGCGAGTCCGAATGGTCGACGAACCCCTCGAGCACCACGGTCACGGTCTCGAAACCGCGATGCGGATGCGCGGGAAAGCCCGGCACGCGCAGGCCGTGGTACATGCGCCACCCATCCTTCGGTGTGAAATCCTGTCCCATGTCGCGGCCGGCCAGCGACGCGGCGGGTCCCATTTCCGCATTCGCCTTCGGATAGCGGTCCGCATGATGCACGCAGAAGAGAAACGGATCGAGTGTCGGCCACTGGAAGCCGAGGGGGGCAAGATTGATGACATCTCTGTCGCTCATGGGGATTCCTTTCAGACATGCACGGATTCGGGAAAGTCCGCGGCCACGTAAAGCGTTGGCTCGGGAAATTGTAAGGAAAGATAACGGAAGCACACATAAAAACATCTTTCCATCCTTCCATCGTTCCATCATTCCATCGTTCCATCGTTCCATCATCCCGATCCGTCATGCGGCGAATCCGCCAGGACGGCTGTTTGTTTCCCGCACCCCATTGTCTTAATTTTGTCAGGACATACCTTTTTTCGACATTCATCCCGACAACCCCCATGTACGATTTCGAATTCAAACCCTTCGAGGAAATGACGTCCGAGGATTACGCGACCGTCGGATTCAAATCCGGTCTCGAAGTGCATCAGCAGCTGCTGACGAAGAGCAAGCTGTTCTGCCGCTGTCCGGCCGGCCGCTACTCGCACGAGTACCACGCCGAGATCCTCCGGCACATGCGTCCCACCCTGTCCGAACTCGGCGAGTACGACGGCACCGCGCTGATGGAGTTCAAGACAAAAAAGAACATCATCTACCGCGTCCACAGGGAAACCGTCTGCACCTACGAGATGGACGACACGCCGCCGTTCATGCTCGACGACGAGGCGCTCGACATCGCGCTGGAGATTTCGATGCTCGCCGGCCTGACGCTGGTCGACGAGGTGCATATCGCGCGGAAGCAGTATCTCGACGGCAGCATTCCGACGGGCTTCCAGCGCACGGCGATCTGCGGCGTGCACGGCGCGATTCCCTACGGCGACCGGAAGATCTCGATGATACAGCTCGGCATCGAGGAGGACTCGTGCCGCGAGATCAGCGACAGCGGACACAACCGCATCTACAACACCGACCGTCTCGGCATGCCGCTGATCGAGCTTGTGACGGGTCCCGACATGCGCACGCCTTTCGAGGTGGCGGACGTCGCGCAGATCCTGCGCAGGATGATGCGCACGACGGGACGCGTGCGCCGCGGTATCGGCGCCACGCGCGCCGACACGAACGTCTCGGTCACCGGCGGCACGCGCATCGAGATCAAGGGCGTGCCGAATATCGGACGGATGCCGCTGCTCACCTACAACGAAGCGCAGCGGCAGTGGAATCTTCTGCGTCTGCGGGAAGAACTCAAGCGCCGCGGGATCACGGAGGAAACCTTCCATTCGCAGTCCGCGGACATCACCCGTATTCTCAAGCGCACGCGCTACACTCCCATCGCCGACGCCATGAAGCTCGGGCACGCGGCCGCGGCCGTCAAGCTCACCGGCTGGGTGGGACTGCTGCGCTGGCAGACGCAGGAGAACACCGTGTTCTCGCGCGAGATCGCCGACCGCGTCCGCGTGATCGCCTGTCTGAGCGTGCTGCCGAATATCATCCATTCCGATGCCATGAGCGAGACGCTTTCCGGCGCGGAATGGAAGGATGCGAAGGCGGCGCTCGGATGCACGTCCAACGACACGCTTGTCATCGTCTGGGGAGCGGCCGGGGACGTGGACACGGCGGCGAAGGAAATCGCCATTCGCGCGAAGGAAGCCACGATCGGCATTCCCTCCGAAACCCGCCAGGCGCTGCGCGACGGCACGACAGGATTCGAACGCATACTGCCGGGTCCCCAGCGCATGTATCCCGACACCGATCTCCCGCCGATCCGCGTCGTACCCGAGCGGATCGAACGGCTGCGTCTGCGGATGCCCGTGCAATACTGGGACCGCGTGCGCCGCTATCACGCGCTCAAGGTGCCCGTGGACGCCATCGAGGGACTCGCGATTTCTCCGCTCTCGCCGCTGTTCGACGAAGCCGTCACCGAGATG
>CAZWNO010000003.1:97564-104388 GCA_964635845.1 uncultured Chromatiales bacterium | reverse complement strand
GGCCGCCAGGGAGATCCCGGCGTATCGCGTTTTTACCTGTCCCTCGAAGACGATCTCATGCGGCTGTTCAAATCCGACCGCATCGCATCGGTGATGACCCGGCTCGGCGTGCAGGATGGCGAGGTCATCAAGCACAGCATGATCACGAAGTCGGTCGAGCGCGCCCAGAAGAAAGTCGAGGAAAACAACTTCGGCATCCGCAAGCGCCTGCTCGAGTACGACGATGTGATGAACCAGCAGCGCACGGTGATCTACTCGCGGCGCAAACAGGCCTTGATCGGCGAGAATCTCAAGGATGAGATCCTCGAAATGATCGATCAGTACGCGGAGGATATCGCCAACCAGTACTGGGAGGCCGGGGACATGGAAGCGTTGCGCGAGGAAGTGCGCCGCAACCTCGTGGTCGATCTCGACCTCAACAGTGAGCGGATCAGCATTTCCGGAGCACCGGAACTCAAGGAGCAGATCGTCAGCAACGCGATGGATTTCCTGCGCAGGAAAGGGGAACAGCTCGGCAATGATCTGATGCAGCAGCTGATGCGCATGGCCATGCTCCAGGTGATCGACCTGCGCTGGAAGGAGCATCTGCGCGAGATGGATGATCTCAAGGAAGGCATCCACATGCGCGCCTACGGACAAAAGGACCCCTTGATCGAATACAAGCGCGAGGCGTTCGACCTGTTCGTGCAGATGCTCGGAATGATCAATCGCGAAGTCCTCGGCATGGTCTTCCGCCTGTACCCGGTGCGCGAGGAAATGCCGCAGCGGCCGCGCGGTCCGCGCGTCTCCGATCTCGTGACCAGCCACCAGGCATCGGACGGCATGGGCTTCCGTGGCAATCAGCCTCCGATCCCCGGACACGAGGCACCCTCCGAGGCGACGGCGGGGAAGCGCCAGCCGATACGTGTGGAGAAACGGCCGGGCCGCAACGAAATGTGTCCCTGCGGCAGCGGAAAAAAATACAAGAACTGTCATGGTGCGGAATAACAGTCGCGACCGGATCGTGAATAGCGGACAGTACGGATGAATGCTGCGACACGGCCGCGGTCCGCGTGGATGGATCCCTGCCCATCGTGCGGGAAGGAGAATTTCACGCTTCAGCTTCGATGCGGCGACTGCGGGGCGTTCGTTCGCGATCGCGTTCCCTCGCTGAACCTGTTCTCCACGCTGTGGGGAATGATGGAAAGTCCGTCGCGCACGATGCTCCGCATCGGGCGCAGCGAGCAGAAAAATTACACGCATCTGCTGTTCGCTCTCTGCGGGCCGCTGTTCCTCGCCGTGATGCTGTTCGTCGCCCGAGCAGGGGATACCGACCTGCCGTTCGGATACATGCTGGGCGGTATCGTCCTGCTGGGACCTCCGCTCGGCCTGCTGCTGCTCACGCTTGTCGCGCTTGGCCAGAAAGGACTTTTTCGCTGGCGCTTCGGTATCGCCGTCGCGTACCGTGATGTATCGGCGCTGATCGCCTGGAGCTTCGCACCCGTGATGTGGGCGTCAGTGCTTGTTCTGCCCCTTCAACTCGGCGTATTCGGTCTCATCCTGTTCTCGACGAATCCGGCGCCATGGGATTTGCTTCCCGTCCCGTTCTGGATTTTCGCGGTGCTGAGCGTGCTCTCCACGCTCTGGACAGTGCTCCTGCTGCCGCTGGGATTCCGGATCTACGGACCCGCGTATCGCTCCGTCCTGCTGCAGCAGATTCCGCTGCTGCTCGTATTCGGCATCTTCGTATTTTTGTGTTCCCGGATTCTGCGGACGATCGTCTAACCATCGCCTTTACGGAGTTCTGTGTCCATGATCATCGATGAAAAACTTACCGCCATGCAGCGCGGTCTGATCGTGTCCTGCCACATCGACGAGGAAGAGCTCGAATCGATGCCCGAGCTGCTCTCCTATTTCGCGCGCACGGCCGAGAGGGGAGGAGCGGCCGGCCTGCGTATCGAAGGCGCGGACAGCATACGCCAGATCCGGTCTCGCACCGCGCTCCCCATCATCGGATTCACGCAGGGCAGCTACGACGACGGTTCGCCGCTGATTACGCCCACGACAGACGACGTGGAACGCCTCATCGCCGCGGGCGCCGATCTGGTTGCCATCGACGCAACGCGACGGAAGCGGCCGGACGGGAGTGACGGATTCCTTTTCTTCGAAGACCTGCGGAAACGATTCAACGCGCTTCTTTGGGCCGATATCGCGACCTTTCGTGAAGGCGTCCACGCAGCGGAATGCGGTGCCGACGTCGTGGCGACCACGCTCTCCGGATACACTGCCGGGACCGTGGTGAAGGACTATCAAACCCCGGATTTCACCCTCATTCACGAACTCTCGAATTCCCTGACCATTCCGGTCGTCGCGGAGGGGCGCATCTGGACGCCCGAGAGCGCGGCCCGGGCGATCGAACTCGGCGCCTATGCCGTCGTGGTCGGATCGGCTATCACGCGTCCCCACGTCGTAACTCAGATGTTCGTGAATGCCGTGAGGACATCGCCGCTGAATCGGCACTGAGTATCCAACGCCTGCTCCCGGACTGGCGTCCATGCTGAATTTCGCAACATTCCTGCTTGAGTTTCGGTGAAGGGTGGCGTATTTTAGTAAAGATGTTTCGAGTTGAGCCGAGAAAATAACTGCACGATCGTCCGTACCGCCGCCAATCTGCCTTGGCGACAGGGGTGCGGGTGCGACAACCATAAAGACAGAAATCTGTACCCTTTACTCTTTTTAATGGAGGCACACTAACATGCAGCATGTTTTCGGAATCTTCCTCCTGCTCCTTCAGGAAACTGGTGAGGACACTGGCGTCGCCAATTATCTGATCCAGAAATTCAATGAGGGCGGTCTCTTCATGTGGCCCATTCTCGCTTGCCTGGTACTCGGCCTGGCGTTCGTGGTTTTCAAGATCATCTCGCTGTCACGTGCTTCCGTCAATACCAAGAAATTCATCGTCGATGTCAAGAAGGGGCTGGACGAGGGCGGTGTCGAACGCGCGATCGAGATCTGCTCGAAGAGCAGTGGTTCCATCGCGAGTGTCTTCCAGGCGGGTCTCATGCGCGCGGACGAAGGCATAGAAGCCGCGGAAAAGGCGGTCATCAGCTACGGATCCATCGAGATGTCCTTCCTCGAGCGCGGGCTGATCTGGATCTCCACATTCATTTCCATCGCACCGTTGCTGGGCTTCACCGGCACCGTGCAGGGAATGATCCAGGCCTTCGACGCAATCGCCGCGGCGAAGAACATCTCCCCGGAAATCGTCGCGACCGGTATTTCGGTTGCGTTGCTCACGACACTCTTCGGTCTCGTGGTGGCAATGATCCTGCAGGTGTTCTACAACTATTTCGTCGCCCGCATCGACAAGCTTGTGGTTGAGATGGAAGAAAGTTCGATCGAACTGATCGACTCCCTCGTCCTGCTCCAGAGAGGAAAGAAGGTCAGCAAGTAAGCACTCGTCCGTTTTCATCCAACTCCGAAGGAGTATCTTCAAATGTTCCGAAAGAAGAAGAAAGTGCCGGTGGAAATTCCGACCAGCTCTATGGCGGACATCTCCTTTCTGCTGCTGCTCTTCTTCCTTGTGACGACGGTGATCGACATCGATACGGGGATCGATCTCGTGCTGCCGCCATGGGTGGAGAATGCAGAGCAGGTGCAGGTCAAGTCCGAAAACATAGCGAATCTCCTGGTCAACGAGGTCGGCGACGTGCTGCTCGACGAAAAGATCATCGGCGTGCCGCAGATAAAGGACGAGATGGTTGCGCGCATCAAGGCGAATCCGAAACTGATCATCAGCTACAAGACGGTCCGTGACACGCCGTACAACATCTACATCAGCGTCATGGATCAGCTCAAACTGGCGTATGAGGATCTTCGCAACGAGTACTCGCAGGCGAAATTCGGCGTTCCGCTGAAGAAGGCGAACGAGAAACAGATTATCGAAATCCGCGAACAGATTCCCCAGCGCATCTCCCTCGCCGAACCGACCCAAGCCGAGGAAGGCTAACAGCAGGAGCGACCGCACATGAAATTCAAGAAAAAATTAGCCCAAACTACACAGGGAATCCCTACCTCTTCCCTGCCGGACATCATTTTCACGCTTCTCATCTTTTTCCTCGTGTCGACCGTTCTCAGAGAGGTGGAGATTCAAGTCCAGTACACCCTCCCCGAGGCCGTCTCCGTGGAAAAAATCGATAACAAGCGTCTCCTCTCGTATCTGTGGATCGGCAAGGACGAGCGGATTCAGGTCGATGATTCGATAATTCCCGTCGAGGCGCTCAGCAACATCGCCTACCAGAAACGCATGAACAATCCCAATATCATCATGTCCCTGCGCATTGACAGGGGATCACGGATGGGGATCGTCAGCGACGTACAGCAGGAACTCCGACGCGCCGACGCCCTGCGCATCAACTATTCGGCACTGTCGAAGCTCTGAACTGATATCACCGTCATGGAAAGAGGCAGGCGTCGACTCGGCGTTTGCCTCTTCGTTTTAAAGGACATTCGAATGCGGAATTCAGTCATGTCTCCCTGTGATTCTCACCACCCGCTGCCGCGGCCCGCGACGGGAGAATGCTAGTGCCCGAGCATGTGCCCTTTGCCGAAGCTCTGACCACGCTGGAATTCCCGCGCCTGCGCAGCCATATCGCGGGCATGAGCGCAACGCTCTTTGGCAGGGAGCGGATCGAACAACTGACGCCGTCTTCCATGTTCGCCCTCGTGCGCGACGAACTCGCGCGTGTCGACGAGATGCGGGGACTGGTGGAATCCGACGATATCCCGCCTCTCGACGCGCTGGAAGACATCAGACCGGCACTGCACCGCGCCGCGAAGCCAGGCAGCATCATTCCTTCCGAGGACTTTCTCGAGATTCTGCGCCTGCTGGTCGTCTCCCGCAAACTCAAGTCCTTCGTGGCGAAGCGCAGCGAGAGGCTGCTGCTGCTGACGCAGCTGGCAGCCGAACTCCATGAGGATAAACTGCTCGAGTTTCACATCGACCGCGTGGTCGACGAGGAAGGGAAGGTCAAGGATACAGCCAGCAAGGAACTCCGCGGCATCCGCCGCGAAATCATCGAGAAAAGCGCGCAGCTCCGCCGCCGGATGGAAACCATCCTCAAACGCGTTTCGGAAGACGAGATGGTCATGGAGGAACTCGTCACGATGCGTGACGGACGCATGGTCCTGCCGGTGAAGGTTGAATACAAGAGGCAGATCCAGGGCTTCATCCATTCCTCGTCGGCATCCGGACAGACCGTCTACATCGAGCCCACGGAAACGCTCGATCTCAACAACGAGATCCGTGACCTGCAGTTCGCGGAGATCCGCGAGGTCAACACCATCCTCACGGATCTCACCGATCGTCTGCGCAGTGCGGTGCAGCCGCTCCTGCGGTCGGTGGAAATCGTCGGCGATTTCGACAGCCTCTATGCGCGTGCCCGCTATGGTCAGAGCGTGCTCGGTTCCTGCCCGCGCGTCAGCCGCGAGGGAACCCTCAACCTTCAGCATGGACGGCATCCGCTCCTGCTGCTGCACAAGAAAATGAAGGACGTCGTCCCGCTGGATCTGACGCTCGGGGAAAATGCCACGACCATCATCATCACCGGTCCGAACGCCGGAGGAAAAAGCGTCGCGATGAAGACGATCGGACTGATGGTGCTCATGGTGCAGAGCGGCATTCCGGTTCCCTGTGACGCGATGAGCGTCTTTCCCATCTACGACAACGTGCACGTGGACATCGGCGACGAGCAATCGTTGGAGAACGATTTAAGTACCTTCAGCTCTCATATCAGCCGTCTGGCCCGCATCGTGGCCGAGGCGGGAAGCGCCTCGCTCGTCCTGATAGACGAAATCGGCACGGGCACCGATCCTTCGGAGGGCAGCGCGCTGGGCGCCGCCATCCTCGAACGGCTGACACGGGCCCGGGCGCATGTGATCGCGACCACGCATCACGGCATGCTCAAGGCCTTCGCGCACGCGCAGGACGGCATGGAGAACGCCGCGATGGAATTCGATCTGCACACGCTGCAGCCGACCTACGTTTTCAGATCGGGGCTCCCCGGGAGCAGTTACGCGTTCGAGATCACGCGGCGGCACGGCATGGACCCTGCGACCATCGACCGGGCGCGGGAAATACTCGGCACGCAGTCGGACGCGCTCGAGAAACTGCTCGCCGAGGTTGAACTCCGCTCGCAGGAACTCGGCATCCGCCTCCGCCGCACGGAACAGCAGGAAGAAAAATACAACGCGCTCGCCGCCGACTACGAACAGAAGCTCAAGACGATAAAGCAGGAAGCCAGGGAGATCAGGAAGCACTCGCTCGAGGAGGCGGAGCGCGTGTTGCGCGACGCGAACGCGGCCGTCGAGGACGCCATTCGCGGCATCCGGGAGGAGCATGCGTCGAAAGAGGCGATACACCGCGCCCATGCGCGGGTCGGAGAGGTGACATCCCGCGTCGAGGCGGAACTTGGGGAAATCCGTTCCGAGTCCCCTACGGGCGCCGCCATTGATGTCCCACTGAAGGCAGGGGACGAAGTCGTCATGCGCGACAATCCCGGAACGAGGGGAATCCTGCTGTCGGAACCTGCTCGTGGGAAGGTGGAAGTCGCCTTCGGGGCCCTGCGCATGAACGTCCCTGTCGAGAAGCTGCAGCGGATTGCGTCGCCGCCGGTGAAGGAGCATGTCGCCACGCAGCACATCGAGGAAGTGCTTGAGAAAAATGAAATCGATGTCCGCGGACTGTTCGGTGACGATGCGATTCGCGAGATCGATCGCTTCCTCTACCAGGCGTGGTCGATGGGCCTCAAGCGCGTGGACATCATCCATGGCAAGGGCACGGGAGC
>CAZWNO010000003.1:96385-97554 GCA_964635845.1 uncultured Chromatiales bacterium | reverse complement strand
AGTTTGCCCTGGCCGAATGGAACGAGGGAGGTTCGGGGATGACGAAGGTGTTTTTCAAAGGCGGTTGATTGTTCGCGCATCGCAATCTTGCGAATAGGACCCTGATTGCGTATTATGACCCGGAACACCTGAGCACCTTTTCGGCAACTAGTGAAAGAACCTGTTCGATCGCTGCTGATAGCGAATAGAGGGGAAATAGCTGTTCGAATTATCCGGGCCTGCAAGGAACTCGGCATTCGAACGGTCGCAGTGTATTCTGAACCGGACCAGACATCCCCCCATGTACTCGCGGCGGATGAAGCCTACTGCATCGGACCCGCGGCGTCCCGCGAGAGTTATCTTCGCGTGGAGACGATCATCCAGACCGCGCTCGATGCAGGCTGCGATGCGATTCATCCAGGCTACGGATTCCTTTCCGAGAATGCGGCATTCGCGCGCGCGGTCAAGGCAGCGGGACTGATCTTCATCGGCCCGCCGGCGGAGACGATCGAGCTGATGGGAGACAAGACCTCTGCACGCAGGCTCATGATCCAGCGGGGGGTCCCTGTCGTTCCCGGTACTGAGAGTGCTGTTGCCTCGGCGGACGAAGCGGAACGCATAGCGCGCGAGGTCGGCTATCCGGTCCTGCTCAAGGCTGCGGCAGGAGGGGGCGGCAAGGGGATGCGCGTCGTTGAACGGCCGTCCGATCTGCACCGGGCTCTCGAGTCTGCGCGGAACGAGGCCCGCTCGGCTTTCGGCGATGACCGGGTGTATATCGAGAAGTACGTGCTCGAACCGCGGCATGTGGAGATACAGGTGCTCTCGGATACGCATGGCAATCACCTGTACCTCGGCGAACGCGAGTGCTCCATACAGCGCCGGCATCAAAAGGTCGTCGAGGAATCTCCTTCCGTCATCGTGGACGAGGAACTCCGCGCGCGCATGGGGCAGGCCGCCACCGAGGCGGCGCGGGCCTGCGGGTACGTCAATGCAGGTACCATCGAATTCCTGGTCGACCGCGACCGCAGGTTTTATTTCCTGGAAATGAACACGCGCCTGCAGGTGGAGCACCCGGTGACGGAAATGGTCACGGGCATCGATTTGGTTAAGATGCAGATCCTCGTCGCGGAAGGGAAACCTCTGCCCTTTGCTCAGGAGGACATACGCCTGCGCGGCCATGCCATTGAATG
>CAZWNO010000003.1:83977-96375 GCA_964635845.1 uncultured Chromatiales bacterium | reverse complement strand
CGGAGGACGTGCGAAGCAATTTCCTCCCCGACACGGGCGTGCTGAAGCGTTACCGCGCACCGCAGGGATTCGGTGTCCGGGACGATTCCGGGGTGGCAGAGGGAAGCGAAATCTCGATCCATTACGATCCCATGTTTGCCAAGCTGATTGTCTGGGGCATGGACAGAGCCGACGCGATAAGGAAGATGCGCCGCGCGCTGGATGAATACGTCATCGACGGTGTAGAGACGACCATCCCGTTCTGCCGTTTCGTCATGGATCATCCGAACTTCGTCGAAGGAGATTTCCGCATCGATTTCGTGCAGAAACACTTTCGACCCGACCTCCTTCGCCGGCTTGCCGAGGACGAGAGGCTCGCCGCCGCGCTTGCCGCGGTCTTCGCCGAGGAAGGCCGGAATCTCGGCAAGGGCGTTGGCGTCGGTGTGAAGGAGGCGGCATCGCGTACCTGCTCACCTTGGCTGCTGCGTCACCGTGGGGGAGGCGGACATTGAAACGGACCTACACGGCACGCGTCGAGGGACAGGAGTACCGGATCGAGAGCGACGACGACGGGCATGTCTTCGTCGACGGCGTGGCCGTCGATGTCGAAGTACTCTCCGCGGGCGATGCCCGATTCCTGCGCGTCGCGAATCGCCGCTATGACATCTCCTCGCTTCGGATGGATGCGGAGGGCGGGGGGTATCGCATCCGTCTCAACGGCGTCAGTCTTCACGTTGCCCTGGAGGACGAACATGCCGCGCTGTTGAGTTCCCTCGGCCTCGAAAAAGCGACCAGGCTGCACGCGGCCATCCTTCGCTCGCCCATGCCCGGCAAGATCACGCGCATCCTCGTCTCCGAAGGCGAGCTGATCGAGGCGGGGCAGGGGGTGCTCATTCTCGAAGCCATGAAAATGGAAAACGAAATAAAGGCGCAGGCCGCAGGTATCGTCAAGGCGGTCCGCGTATCCGAATCCGATGCCGTTGAAAAAAACGCCATTCTCATAGAAATCTCCTGAACTGTACAACTATCCGGAGGTCGTTTTGAGTAAACGTCTATTCATCCCGATGGTGCTGTGTTGCGGCATCATCTCATCGTCTGCCTTATTCGCAGGGGGGTTCCAGCTCAACGAGCATGGAGCGCGCGCGATGGCGCAGGCGGGTGCGTTCGCCGCCCGCGCGAACGATCCTTCCGCGATCTTCTTCAATCCCGCGGGTCTCTCCTACCTGCGCGGGACGCATCTGATGGCCGGTGTCACGCTCATCACGCCCAGCTACAGCTACTACGGTCCGAGCAACCTGAACTCGAACGAGGAGTGGCAGATGGAAAACCAGGTTTTCTATCCGCCCAACGTCTACCTCAGCCACACCTGGACGGACGGAATGCTCGAGGATCTGGCGATCGGCATCGGCGTGACGACACCATACGGGCTCGGGACGAAGTGGGACGATGACTGGATCGGCCGTGCGGTGACCCGCGAAATCGAACTGCAGACCTTCTATGTCATGCCCACCGTCGCGTATGCGTTGACCGACTGGCTCGCCGTCGGCGCGGGACTGAATATCGTGTTCTCGACTGTCGATCTGCGCCGGGCAGTGACGAATTTCGAGCCATCGATGGATCTCGAACTCGAAGGCTCCGGCGACCTCGCGGTCAGCTGGAACGCGGGCGTCATCCTGAAGCCCAGGGAAGATGTCTCACTCGGCTTCAGTTATCGCGCGGAGACCGAACTCGAATTCGAAGGGACGGCGAATTTCCATCCGCCATTCGCCCTCGCTCCGCTGTTCCCCGGCGGCGATGTCAAAACCGCGATTACCCCGCCGGCAACGTGGTTCGCGGGAGTCGCCTGGTCGCCGATGGAGAATTTCGACCTGGAGTTCGATTTCCAGGGCATCCAATGGTCTTCCTACGACAAGCTCAGCATCGATTTCGCGACGGACGCCCAGAACACTCCCGGTGTCAAGCAGGATGATGTGACGTCCTACAAGGACTACGAGGACGCATGGATAGCGCGTCTCGGCTGCGAATACCGTCTCACCGGCACCGGCCTCGCGCTGCGCGCCGGATACTTCTATGACAGCAATCCCGTACCCGACAAGAGCCTCGAGCCGCTGCTTCCGGATGCGGACCGGCATGGCCTGAATATCGGTATCGGCATCGACATACTCCCGAAGATCACGCTCGACGCGGCATACCTGCATCTGTTCTTCCTCGATCGCGTGACGGAGGCGACGACATATCCTGGCGGCGCGAATCTCGACGGACGCTACACAGGATCGGCAGACCTGTACGCATTCAACATTTCCTACGCGTTTTAAAGGAGAACGGTCATGAAACTATCGAAGAATTTCTTCTGGATGATGACGGCCGCGGTCCTTCTGATCGGCGCGTGTTCCGAAGACAATCCCGTCGGCGATCCCAATCTCGGAAGCGTCAATCCCGAGACCTATGTCGCGATCGGCAACAGCCTGACCGCCGGCTATCAGTCCGGCGCGCTGTTCAACGAGGGACAGTTGTACAGCTATCCGAATCTGCTCGCCAGGCAGCTCGGAAGCACGGATTTCGAGCAGCCGCTCATGCCCTATCCCGGCACCGGCGAACTGCGCATCCTGCAGACCCTGTATCCGTCAGTCCTGATTATTTCCAACGGCTTCGCGCAGAACCTTCCCACGAATGCGACGCTTGCCCGTCCGTACAACAATCTCGGTATTCCCGGTGCCATCGTCGCCGATGCCATCGACACTTCGAGCATACTCCAGCGCGCACAGGATCGGTCGAATCCGTTCTACATGTACATCATGCGCGACCAGAATGCGTTCGGAAAGTCCCTGGTCGATCAGGCCATCGCGCTTCAGCCCACGCTGCTGACATTCTGGCTCGGCAACAACGACGTGCTCGGCTATGCGATCTCCGGCGGCACGCAGGGCACGAACGTCGGTATCGGCGGTGATCCTCCGCGCACGATGCCCACGGAGCGCGCCATCTTTCAGCAGGTGATCCAGGCGGCCTTCGCGAAGATCAAGACGGCGCTCCCGAACACGAAGGTGCTCGTCGCCAATCTCCCGGACGTGACTGCCGTGCCGTTCCTCACCACCGTCCCGCTGCGCGTCCCGAACAAGGATAATCCCTCCCAGCCCTTCTCGATCTACTACAAGAACAAGGAAGGCAACGTGACAACCGCCGAGCCCGCTTCCGAACACCGCGGCGCGGACTACGTGCTGCTTACCGCGCAGGAGCAGCTGCAGATGGGCAAGGGATTCTCGCCGAGCACCGCCCTCGATTCGAAATTCGTGCTCGACAATGCCGAAGTATCGACCGTTCAGCAGGCGATCTCCGAGTATAACGCCATTCTCGATGCGGAGTGCGCGCGCAACGGCTTCGTACTCGTCGACATACACGGGCTGTTCGAAGAACTCAAGGCTGGCGGGTACAATGTGGCGGGGGAAGTATTTACCACGGCTTTCATTTCGGGTGGCATGTTCAGTCTCGACGGGATCCACCCCTCGAGCCGCGGACAGGCGGTCATCGCGAACAGGTTCATCAGAACCATGAACAATGCCTTCCAGGCGAACATCCGTTTCGTCCCGTTCCACAACATTCCCGGTATCAAGGCTCCCGTCGCCGTGGGCGCGGGCAAACGGGGTGCGCCCTGGTCGCTCGATATGCAATTCCCGACCTCGAATCTTCTCAGCGTCTTCGGCGTGCGGTAACGCAGGCTGAGATCCGAAACGAAAAACCCGCGTGTCCACATCGGGACGCGCGGGTTTTTTCTGAAGGGATTCTCGTCCCGGCTTCGTATTTTCCATCGATATGCGGCTTTTGCCGTCTTTTCATCCCACCCGCTTGAATTTCGGAGCATGCATGCAGACGGAACCCGCCGTGACAGTTGAAACCGCCAGGGAACTCGGTCTTACCGATGAGGAATACGGCAAGGTGATCAGTTTCCTGGGAGGACGCACGCCCACTTATACGGAACTGGGCATGTACAGCGTCATGTGGAGCGAACACTGCTCGTACAAGAATTCCATCGCGGTGCTGAAGACCCTGCCGCGAAGCGGCGGACGCCTGCTCGTCGATGCAGGGGAGGAAAACGCGGGGCTCGTGGACATCGGAGACGGACTCGCCGTCGCCTTCAAGATCGAGAGCCACAACCATCCTTCCGCGATCGAACCCTTCCAGGGAGCGGCGACCGGAGTCGGGGGAATCCTGCGTGACATTTTCACGATGGGCGCGCGCCCGATCGCGGCCTGCGACTCGCTCCGTTTCGGCGATCCGAACAATCCCCGCGTGCAGTACCTGGTCAAGGGCGTCGTCAGCGGGATCGGCCACTACGGCAACTGCTTCGGTGTGCCGACGGTGGCGGGCGAGATCTACTTCGACGACTCCTACCACGGGAACCCGCTCGTCAACGCAATGGCCGTCGGTATCGTCAAGCACGGACAGACGGCGACCGCAACTGCCGAGGGCGAGGGAAATCCGGTGATGATCGTCGGATCGTCAACCGGACGCGACGGAATCCACGGCGCGACTTTCGCATCGGTCGACCTGAGCGCGGATTCCGAATCGAAGCGTCCCTCGGTGCAGGTCGGAGATCCGTTCACGGAAAAACTGCTGCTCGAGGCCACGCTGGAGATCATCCGCGAGGATCTGATCGTGGGCATACAGGACATGGGCGCCGCGGGCATCACCTGCTCTTCCTGCGAAATGTCGGCAAAGGGAAAAAGCGGCATGCGGTTGAATCTCGATCTCGTGCCGATTCGCGAGGAGGGTATGTCGGCCTATGAGATCCTTCTCTCCGAATCGCAGGAGCGGATGCTCGTCGTCGCGCGCAAGGGCAACGAGGAACGGGTGCGGGAAATCTTCAGGAAATGGGATCTGCATGCCGTCACCGTCGGACATGTCACGAGCGACGGCATGGTGACGATCGAGCGGTTCGGGGAAATCAAGGCAGTGGTCCCGGCAGACAGTCTCGCCCTGGGCGGCGGAGCGCCGGTCTATCACCGCGAAACGCGTCGCCCGGACTATCTCGACATGACGCTGGCCTTCCGCGTCGAATCGATTCCCGTTCCCGCCGACTGCACGCGCGTGCTGACCGCTCTGCTGGCTGCGCCGAATATCGCATCGAAGCGCTGGGTGTACCAGCAGTACGATACATCAGTGAGGACGAACACGGCGCAGGGTCCGGGCGGAGACGCCGCCGTGATGCGCGTGAAAGGGACGCGCCGCGCCCTGGCGATGAAGACCGACTGCAATGGACGCTACGTCTACCTCAATCCCCGCCGGGGCGCGCAGATCGCCGTCGCCGAAGCCGCGCGCAACGTCGCCTGCACGGGCGCCCTGCCGCTGGCCATCACGAACTGCCTGAACTTCGGCAATCCCTACAAGCCCGAGGTCTACTACCAGTTCAAGGAAGCCTGCGGCGGCATGGGAGATGCCTGCCGGATCTTCGATACGCCGGTGACCGGCGGCAACGTGAGTTTCTACAACGAGAATCCCGACGGCGCCGTCTATCCGACTCCGGTGATCGGGATGCTTGGATTGATCGAGGATGTCGAGCACATCACGCAGTCCGGTTTCCGCGGAGAAGGGGATCGCATCATCCTGCTCGGGCGCAACCGCGACGAGATCAGCGGATCGGAATATCTCGCAACCTGGCACGGCATCGTCGGCGGCGATGCGCCGTTCATCGATCTCGAGGAGGAACGGCGTCTCCACCTTCTGCTGCTTCAGCTCATCCGGGGAGGACTGGTGCGGAGCGCGCACGACGTCTCCGACGGGGGACTCGCCGTGACACTCGCCGAATGCTGCTTTCTCGGCGGCGCGCCCGTCGGCGCGACCGTCCAGCTGCCGGCCGAGGGCATACGGAAAGACGCGCTGCTGTTCGGAGAATCGCAGTCGCGCGTCGTCGTCAGCTGCGATGCCGCGCAGGTCGCCGCGGTACTCGCACAGTCCGCGGCTGCGGGCATCGAAGCCGCGGATATCGGCGTGACGGGTGGCACCCGCCTTCGGATCAATGCCGATATCGACGAGGACGTCACCGTGCTCTCGGAGATTCACTCGATGTCGCTGGAGAACCTGCTCGAACGGACGTGAAGAATTCCGCTGGCATATCCCTGTGGAAAAAAGGCCTTCAGCTGCTGGAGGACTTCATCACCCTGCGCTGGGTGCGCAACATCTGGATGTATCTCGTGCGCATCATCGAGCGCATGGAGGCCAACCACATCTTTCTTTCCGCCGCGGGCCTGAGCTTCAATGCACTTCTGTGCTTCATCCCGCTCCTGCTCCTCATCTTCTACGTGCTGGGACTCTATCTCGACAGCGAAGAGGCGCTGGCCACCGTCGACATATGGATTCAGAAGCTCGAACTCTTCCCGTATCAGAAGGACCAGCTGCGCGGCATCGTCCTCGAGATCATGCAGGAATTCATACGCGGTTCCAACCTCGCCGGCGTGATAGGCCTGGTCGGCCTGATGTGGACCTCCAGCGCACTATTTGCCGCGCTTCGTACCGCGCTGAACCGCGTCTTCGGCATTCACGACACGAAGAACATCCTCGTCTCAAAGTTAAAGGACTTCGCGATGCTGAGCATTGTCGGCCTTGCGGTCGTCGCCGTGACCGTCCTGCTCTACGGCATCTCTTTCGCCAAGGAAATCGGCGAGAATGTCATCGGGCTGGAAATGGATTCATGGATCTTCAATGATGCGGTAAACCTGATTTCGCCCTTCGTGCTCGGATTCATCCTGTTCTATCTCATCTTCTACCTGCTTCCCGACAGGCGCCTGACTCCGAGGCTGATTTTCACCAGCAGCGCGATCGCCGCGCTTCTCTGGGGGGCGGCCAAATTCGTCTTCGCCTACTATCTCGCCAACCTCTGGAAGATCGGCACCATCTACGGTCCCTACGCGATCCTCGCCGCGACGGCGCTGTGGCTGTACTACTCGAGCGTGACGGTACTGCTCGCCGCGGAGATCGCCGAGATGAGTTCCGAGCGGCGCGAACTGCGCCGCCTGTTTTCCACTCCCAGCCTCAGGTCGGTCGTCGCGAACAGGCTCAGCGCCCGGATGGATTTTCCGCGCATCCCCTCGCTTCCGGCTTTCAGACGCCGGCTCAAGGATCGGGCGAAAGACTGACATCCGATCCGCCGGATCCTCCCGCGCGGTATTCTCCGATTATTTCGACCTTCCCTCCATGAACGGTTTGAGCAGATCGATGGGGATGGGGAAGAGGGTCGTCGAATTGTTCTCCGCCGCGACAATCGTCAACGTCTGCAGATAGCGGAGCTGCAGCGCGGCCGGATCCACGGAAAGAATCTTCGCGGCCTCCGCAAGTTTTGTGGAAGCCTGGAATTCGCCCTCCGCCGCGATCACCTTCGCACGGCGCTCCCGCTCCGCCTCCGCCTGCTTCGCCATCGCGCGCTGCATTTCCTGCGGCAGGTCGATGTGCTTGACCTCGACGAGACTGACCTTGATGCCCCAGGGCTCGGTCTGCATGTCGATGATCTCCTGCAGCCGCTTGTTGATCATCTCGCGCTCGGCGAGCAGTTCGTCGAGCTCGGCCTGACCGAGGATGCTGCGCAGCGTGGTCTGGGACAGCTGACTGGTCGCGAACAGGAAATTCTCCACCTCGACGATGGCTTTCGCGGAATCGACGACGCGGAAATACACCACGGCGCTGACCTTGACCGAGACATTGTCGCGCGTGATCACGTCCTGCGGGGGAACGTCGAGCACGATCGTGCGCAGGCTCACTTTCACCATGCGGTCGACGATCGGGATGAGCAGGATGAGGCCGGGACCTTTCGAATCGATCAGGCGGCCGAGACGGAAAATCACGCCGCGCTCGTATTCGCGCAGGATGCGGATCGAGGCGGCCAGCAGCATGATGATGAACACGATGATGACGGTAAAGATGCTTCCTGCGGGATCCATTGTTCCTCCTGGGGAATGATGCGGGGATACGTTTTATGTGTCGCTCGATTTTTCGGGACGTACGATGAGTGTCAGATTGTCGACTCCGGCGACGCGCACGCGTGTCTGCGAGGGAATCTCCGTGCCGTCCGCGGAACGGGCGTTCCAGATTTCTCCGTGGACCGCGACGCGGCCTACCGGATGAATGACCTCGATGACGCGTCCGCATTCTCCTATCATCCCGTCGACGCCCGTGGTCGGTTTTCGCTTCATCGCACCGATGCCTTTGCCGACGATGAACAGGAAGAATGCGGCAGTGCATGCCGTGAGAGTGATGATGACGGACAGGGAGACCTGGAGGAATTCCATCCCGGGCGGCGATTCGATGAGCATGACGGAGCCCAGAAAGAGCGAAATGACTCCGCC
Source organism: uncultured Chromatiales bacterium (assembly GCA_964635845.1). GTDB lineage: Bacteria > Bacteroidota > Ignavibacteria > SZUA-365 > SZUA-365 > SZUA-365. Next base: position 88,066 of record CAZWNO010000003.1, on the reverse strand, counting down.
CACAGAAAGCAGGCCGTGGCTGACGATCTTCACTTCAAGTACGAATAGTATGACGCCGAAGACGATGAGCGCCAATCCCGCATAGTTGATGGGCAGGGTATTCATGGAATAGAAGGCCAGGATGAGACAGATACCTCCCACGACACCGGGGAAAATCGCTCCCGGATTGTACAGCTCGAAAAACAGTCCGTACATGCCGAGCATCAGCAGGATGTATGCGATATTCGGATCGCTGAGAGTGTTGAGAAGCTTTTGCTGGAAGTTCATTTCGCGGTCATAGACGCGCGCCTGCGCGGTATGCAGGATCACGGTCCCGCGGCTGGTTTCCACGGTGCGTCCGTCGGCCTGACGGAGCAGGTCGGCGAGGTCGCGCGCGATGATGTCGATGACGCTGTCGCGCAGCGCCTCGGTCTCGGTGCAGGAAATGCTGCCGCGCACCGCCCGCTCCGCCCAATCGACGTTGCGGCCGCGCTTCTCGGCGATCGTTCTCGCAAACGCGGCAGCGTCATTGGTCGCCTTGGTGAGGGGAATGTTGGATGAATCCGCGATGTTCTGCGCTCCCTCGCCAAGTGTCACCGGATGCGCCGCTCCGATATTCGTGCCGGGCGACATCGCCGCGACATGCGCCGCGAGGGCGATGAACGCGCCCGCGGAGGCGGCCTGTGCCCCTCCGGGACTGACGTACACGATAACCGGTACCCTGGAAGCGAGGAAGTCCGAAACGATCTCGCGCGTGGAGGGGAGCAATCCGCCGGGAGTGTTCAATTCGAGCACGATGGCTGCGGCCTTTTCTTCGGCCGCGGAAGCCACCGCGTCATGGATGTATTTCGCCGAGGCAGGATTGATGGTCCCGTTGACCTCGATGCGCATGACCCGCGTCTGCGCATGCAGCGGGAGCGCAGTGACCACCACCGCGAACAGGAGGAGGACGATGTGCCTCATAGCGACCTCCGGCATTGTGTAATACCTGCATTCTAGCACTCCGCCCGTTCAGACGCAAATCGGAAGCGGAGAAGCGGCTGCGATGATCCATTGCGACGGGAGCGAAGCAGACCGGGGTTGCTTCCGGAGGAAAATCCATGCATAATGGATCTGAAATATCTTCTATCCCTGCGATAGCCCCTGTCTTTTTAAATGTGAGGAAAAGCGTATTTTTAAGGTTGGAATCCATGGAATGCTTGTGACGATCACCGCTCGATTCTACCGAAGGCAGCACGATCGCGTAGAGTAAAAAGGAAACGCCGGCATGCACGATACAGTACGGAATGCCAACGCAAGGCAGGAGGGGGACGGGATCGATCCCGAGATCCTCGCTGCGCTGCGCTGCGGCACGATGACCATCGAAGAAGCGTTGCAGCGCGAGCGGCTTCGACTGGAGCGCGAATCCGGACTGCAGCCTCGCAAGGGACATTGGGAGCGTCCGGTGGAGCGGCCTTTCACGAGGGCGGAGCGGAAGGAAACGACGGTCCTTTTCGGCGGATTGACCTGGAAGCACGAGCACCTCATCCAGGCGAACCTGCGCAGGCTCGGATACCGGGCGCAGTATCTCCCGTCGCCGGATGTCCGCTCTTTCGAAACCGGCAAGGAATTCGGCAACAACGGACTCTGTAATCCGACATACTTTACCGTCGGCAACCTGATTGCCTACCTCCAGTCCCTGGAACACGAGGGGATGTCACGGAGGGAGATCATCGACTCGTACGTCTTCTTCACCGCGGGAGCCTGCGGGCCCTGCCGATTCGGCATGTACGAATCGGAATATCGTCTTGCGTTGCGCAACGCCGGTTTCGAAGGCTTCCGTGTGCTCATCCTGCAGCAGCACGGCGGACTCGATCAGAGCAGCAACGATGCGGGCCTGGAGATGAACCTCGATTTCACGCTCGGCATTCTCAATGCCTTCCTGGTTGCGGATCTTCTCAATGATACCGCGTACAAGATCCGGCCATATGAGATCGTTGCCGGGATGACCGACCGCGTGCTTGCCGCCGCGATGGAACGCGTCGCATCCGCCATCGAACAGGAACCCATCTACACTCTCCCGCGGGGTCTCGCGCGGCTGCCGCTGCTGAGAAACCATCGAAGCGGCGCGGAGAGCATCGTGAAATTCTTCCGGCAGATCTTCGCCAGTCCTTTCCCGGCGCTGCTCAGGGAATGCCGCGGCATGTTCGCGGAGGTGCAGGTCGACCGCACACGCGTAAAGCCGGTGGTGAAGATCACGGGCGAGTTCTGGGCGCAGACGACGGAGGGCGACGGGAATTTCCGCATGTTCGAATTCCTGGAACAGGAAGGTGCCGAGGTCCTGATCGAACCCGTGGCTCCCTGGCTGCTCTACCTGCTCCATCAGGAAAAGCAATGGACAAGAGACCGGCGTCTGCTCGACGTTGCGACGACGCGGAGCAGATCACGGAGATTTGTCCTCCTTGTGCGCAGCATGTGGAAGTACGCGAAGAAGTGGACGCTGCTCGCCCTGGCGGAATCCCTGTACGCCCGCGAATACCGCCGTCTTCGCGCGTGCCTCGACGGCCTCCCGCAGGACATCCCCGATCAGAAGCATCTCCAGCGCATTGCGCATCCATACTATCACAGCCGGATCGAGGGCGGGGAAGGGCATCTGGAAGTTGCGAAGAATATCTACTACACGCGGGAGAAACTCGCACACATGGTGCTGTCGGTGAAACCTTTCGGCTGTCTGCCCAGCACGCAGTCCGACGGCGTACAGACGGCCGTGGTCGCGCATCACGAGCACATCATCTTTCTCCCCGTCGAGACCTCGGGAGAGGGCGAGGTCAATGCGCACAGCCGCGTACAGATGACGCTCAACGACGCGCGCGAGCGCGCCCGTGAGGAATTTGCGGCAACGCTCCGGACCTGCGGCATGACCGAGCAGGATCTGAAGCGGGAACTCCAACAGCAACCCCGGCTCATGGATCCGTTTCTTCGGCTTCCGATGACGGAGGCCGGCACCGCTGCGCGCTTCGCCCGTCGCGTCGCGGATTTCCGAAACGAGAAAGGCCGCAGATGAATCGTCCGCATCCACAGTACCGCATCGGACTCGACGTCGGCAGCACGACGGTAAAAGCCGTCGTGCAGAGCCGCGACAGCGATGAACTCCTGTGGAAGGAGTACCGCCGCCACGACACGCGGCAGGCTGAGACCGTGCTGGGATTCCTCGAGCGCATCCTGGCCAATTTCGGTGACGATCCCGCGCTGTATCAGGTGCTGATCACGGGTTCGGGCGCGCGCACGCTGGCGCCGCATCTCGGTGCGCGCTTCGTGCAGGAGGTCAATGCCGTTTCGCTCGCGGTCGAGGAACGCTGTCCTCAGGCAGGCGCCGCCGTTGAACTCGGAGGGCAGGATGCGAAAATCCTGATATTCCATCGTGATCCGCTCACGGGCCGCAGCAAGAAATTCACCTCGATGAACGACAAGTGCGCGGGGGGAACCGGTGCGATCATCGACAAGATCAATGCGAAGCTGCGCATCCCAGCCGACCAACTCGCGCATCTCCGCTATGACGGCGTGCGCCTGCATCCCGTCGCAGGTAAATGCGGCGTGTTCGCCGAGACGGATATCAACGGACTTCAGAAGCAGGGCGTCCCGGCGGAGGAACTGATGGCCTCGCTGTTCGAATCCATCGTACAGCAGAATCTCTCGGTGCTCACACGTGGAAATACCCTGCGGCATGATGTGCTGCTTCTCGGCGGACCCAACACGTTCATCCGCGGACTTGTCGAGTGCTGGAAACACAATATCGCGCTGCTCTGGCAGGAGCGGGAGTATCCGCTGCCCGAGGGCAGCGATCCCTCGGCCCTGATATACGTGCCGGAAGATGCACAGTACTTCGCCGCCCTCGGTACGCTGGTATATGCGGCCCGCAACGAGGTGCAGGAATGCTTTACCGGGCTCGCGGGACTCCGGGATTACATCCACCACGGCCGCGAACAGGCGCAGCGCTCGAAAGTCGGTCCGCCGCTTTACGAATCGAAGGAGGAGCTCGATCAATTCCTTTCCGAGTATCGCGTACCCGAGTTCCACCCGCTGACGCTCCATCCGGGACAGCGCTTCGATGCGTATCTCGGAATCGACGGC
>CAZWNO010000003.1:46843-83967 GCA_964635845.1 uncultured Chromatiales bacterium | reverse complement strand
GTTCAAGGCATATCGGCTCTCCGACGGCAATCCCATTGATGACACGCGACGCATCATTCTCGAACTGCACGACCAGGTGCGTGCACAGGGTGCGGAACTGCACATCCTCGGCGTCGGGACGACGGGCTACGCAAAGGATATCCTCAAGGATACGATCAGCGCCGATGTCGCCCTCGTCGAGACGGTGGCGCATACCCAGGCTGCCCAGCGCTTCTACAACAATGTCGATGTGATCTGCGATGTCGGAGGTCAGAATACGCAATGTTCCGCGGGAAACGGGTATTTCCTTCAGAGCACGGCCGAGGGCTTCGGCTACGACATCGGCGACTACGCGGAGATCGCCTTCGCCGCGACCAAGGCACCGGAGTTCGGATACGGCTGTGCGGTCTTTCTCCAATCCGACATCGTCGATTTCCAGCGCCAGGGTTGGCGGCCTGAAGAGATCATGGCCGGTCTCGCCCGTGTCCTTCCGAAGAATATCTGGTTGTACGTGTCGCAGATCACCAACCTCGAGCGGCTCGGCGGCACCTTCGTGCTGCAGGGAGGCACGCAGCGCAATCTCGCGGCGGTCAAGGCGCAGGTCGATTTCATCCGGAAGAAATTCCATGAGTTGCGTCCGCGGATCATCGTGCATCGCCACACCGGAGAAGCCGGTGCTATCGGTGCGGCGGTGGAGGCGGCACGTCTCCATGGCAGCGGCAGGGAAACGACGTTCATCGGACTCGACGCGGCGGAACACATCCGTTTCGTTTCCAGGAGGGACGAAAGCACGCGCTGCGGATTCTGCCGGAACAACTGCCTGCGCACGTTCATCGACGTGGAGACGGCAACCAGGGGTGGCGACGAGGTAGCGCCGGAAAAACGGAGACTGATCCTCGCGACCTGCGAGAAAGGCAGCGTCGAGGAAGCGGAAAACATGCGGGAAATCGCCCGAGATCTTTCGCGGGTCCGCAAGCAGTTTCCCAACTTTGCGGACCTCGCCTCGCGTGAAGTCTTTCACGAGCGTCATTCGGTGAATGAAAAACGCGGGGCGATCCCGGTGACGGCGGGCGCGCGCAGCATTCCTCGCGCGGAACTGCGCATCGGCATTCCCCGCGTGCTCAACATGTATGCGCACGCACCATTCTTCACCGCCTATTTCGCGGAACTCGGAATCCCGCACGAGCGGCTGGTATTCTCCGATTACACATCCGATGCGCTGTTCCGCGAAGGAAGCAAGCGTGGAAGCATCGATCCCTGTTTCCCGAGCAAACTGGCCCTGGCGCACGTTCATAATCTCCTGGAAAGGAAACACGCGCAGAAAGCGATCGACTGGATTTTCTTCCCGATGGTCGACGACATGCCCAGCGATCTCGTCGGAACGCTGGCCGCGAAATCCTGTCCCACCGTCGTCGGGAGCGTGGAGACCGCGAAGGCCGCCTTCGTCAAGGAAGGCGACATGTTCTCGCGCGCGGGACTCCGATATGTCCAGCCTTTCCTGAATCTCGCGGAACCGGAACTGGCGTCGCGGCAGATGTTCGCCGAGATGAAGACGCTGCTCTCGCTGGGGAGGGATGAACATGAACAGGCCATGGCCGCAGCCTACACGGCGCTCGACGGCTTCACCGCGGAGCTTCGTGCCAATGCCGCACTGACACTTCAGGAGATCGAACGCGAGGGTCGCCTCGGCATCGTGTTGCTCGCGCGTCCCTATCACAACGATCCCGGCATCAATCACGGCATCCTGGCGGAATTCCAGAAGCTCGGCTATCCCGTGTTCACGCAGGACAGCCTCCCGATGGACGATGAAACGCTCGAGCGCGTCTTCGGCGGCGATCTGCGCGCGGGCCGCATCTCCCATCCGATGGATATCAGCGACGTGTGGAAGAATTCCTACAGCGAGAATACGAGCAGGAAAGTATGGGCGGCGAAATTCGTCGCGCGGCATCCGAATCTCGTGGCGCTCGAGCTGTCGAGCTTCAAGTGCGGACACGACGGACCTATCTACGCGACGGTGCAGGAAATCGTGGAATGCTCCGGCACGCCGTACTTCAGCTTCAAGGATATCGACGAGAACCGTCCCGCCGGAAGTATCAAAATCCGCGTCGAGACCATCGGGTACTTCCTCAAACGGTATCGTGAGACGCTCGTCACGCAGGGCATGAAGCGTGAATCACTCGAAGCAAGGCTGCGCGAGTACGAAGCGCGGCTGCTGCGGGCGCTCGGGGGCGAGCCCGAGCCGCGTCCCCGCTTCGCCGAGGTGGAGGCGAATCCACGGTATCACGAGATCGGGCTTCCCGGTCGGCCTTCGCTGTGATCGCCGGGTCAATCCGTCTGCGCCGCGGCATCCTGCTGCTGATCCTCGCATCCCTTCCCGCCAGCGCGTTTTCCCAGTACCGGCTATGCTATTTCGGCGATTCGATCACCGAAGGCTGGATCGACGCGGTGCGCCGTCCTGAACGCGCCTATCCGGCGCTGCTCGATTCCATGCTCGCAGGGCGGGGATTGAGCGTCAGCAGCGATGTGACCGCTCACGGGGGAGAGACCACGGAGGATGCGCTCGCCCGCATCGATCACGACGTGATGAGCGCGCGTGCAGATGTCGTCTGCTTCGCCTTCGGATCCAATGACTATTTCACCTCGGGGAATCCGCCTGCCTCCCGCGTTTCGCTGGAGCGCTTCCGTCACTACACCCGGATCATGTTTCGCAAGCTCGCCGGTACGGGCATGCGGGTCGTCGTGATCACTCCGCCTCCCGTCGCGGAACGCCGTTTCTACCAGCTGTTCGACAGTACGCTCTACGCACCGCGTGGCGGAGTCGACGGCCTGCGCGCGGCGTACACCGGCGTGCTTGAAGAAAACGCGAGGGAGTTCGACGGTATCCGCGTGCTCCGGGTCGACAGCATCCTCGCGGATACGTCTCTGCTGGGCTTCGACGGCGTTCATCCCACGGCGGAAGGACACCGGTCCATAGCCTCAGCGCTGCTCGGGCTTGTCGTTGACGCGCTCTCGGCGCAGAGGGCTCTGCCGCCGCCCGCTGAAGCAATGCGCGCGTTCCCGTCCCCGTTTCTCCGGATGCGCAGCGGGGTGTCCGTCATCGGATTTTCCGCGCGGTCGAGCGGTGAGTATGTGCTCCGCGTGGTCGATGCGACGGGACGTCTCATCCGGAAAATGGTATATTACGCTCACGCGCCGGGCGATCATTTCATAGTGTGGAACGCACGAAGCGATGACGGAACAATGGTTGCGCCGGGTGCATATACCCTGCATTTGCAGTCTGTTCTTCAGCAATTTCAAACGCACAGCCTCCTCGTTCTCTAGAGATCCTCAATGAAACCGACGTTTCTCCCCGTCATGATCCTCTTCGCGATTTCCGCTTCTGCGCAGAACGTTCCGCACACGATCGACCCTTCCATGTTCCGTCCGGGCTACGACATTCCGACGGGCACGGCACATGGAACTTGGGATTTCGATGAATGGCCCGGAGTCGATCACAAGGTCGTGTACGTGAAGGATTTCACGTACGGCGACGGGGGGGAGGAGAAGATCAAGATCGACTACCGGTTGAGCGTCTTCGACCCGGACGATCATACCGGATACCTCCGGACACCCACGGTTCTCGCGGAACGATTCGCGGACATGGACGATGTGATTCAGCGTGCGAGGAAGATCATCGTCATCATGGGACATCCCGACGACGAGGTGCTCCTGACCGGAGGACTGCTCGCCACGGCAGCGCTGAAAGGGAAGGATGCGCGGGTCTATCTCGTCTCCAACGGTGCTGACGGATCGAGAGGTTTCACTGACGAAGTGAGCAAGGCGCTGGGCGGATTCAATGCCGCGGGTGTGATGCCCGATGGAAGTGTGCGCGTTGCGACGGACCTGATGGGTATCGAAAAACCGCGGATCGCCCGCCGGTACGGACGCGCGCTCGGCGTGGAGATCAGCGTGCTTCCCGTACGTTACGAGTTGAACGGCGAACAGCTCGTGCAGATCGGCGAATACATAGGTTTCGATTTCAAAAGGAGTTTCGGACCGGGTACCATCATGCGCGAGGCCATGCGGAGGAGCATCGAGGATCTCATCATGCGAGAAAAGCCCGACGTGGTCATCACGCATGGGGCCGACGGCGAATATGGCAACTACTTCCACAAGACCGTGAATGTCCTCGTCAGGAGTGCTGTGCAGAAAGCGCGGAACAGTTTCAGCTGCACGCTCTATACGGGTTTTCCGGAATTCAATTACAGTGATCACATCACGCACTATCTCGATCTCGATGCCGGGGGCGGCCAGGCGCGCGTCCGTAAGCACAACGCGTTCAAGGGCATCACGTACGTCTACCAGGCGGGCAGCGATTACGACAAGCCGTGGAACCCGAACGACACGCTGATGGACGGCGTCTTCGTCAAGGACTACGGCTACACGCCGACGGAGGGCCGGCCTCCCCGGTATGAATTCTTCCAGAAAGTGAATTGACATTCACGATCCCGCATGCACATCGTCTTCTTCGTCAATCACTTCCTCCCGTCGGTCGGCGGCGTGCAGTGGAGTGTTCTGCGCACGGCTGAGGCTCTCGCCGTTCGGGGTCACGACGTCACCCTCATCACGGAGACACCAGCAGACAACCGCTCTTCCGATGAAGATCTCCCGTTCCGCATCATCCGTTTCCACGTTCCGCTCCGCAGACCCATCACGCGCCTCTGGTACTGGCGATGGATGTGGTCGCAGAGGTCGCTGCTGCGTTCGGCCGATGTCCTGCACTTCCATGATTATACGACGTTCTTTCACTGGTTCCTGCCGCTGCGTCCGCTCATCCGGGGACCACGCTACGCCGTGACGTTTCATGGATTCGAGCATTGGCCGGTCAGGCTCCGGCACCGCGTGTTCCGTTCCATCACCGCCGCGGGCTGCGATGTCCGCTTCGCGGTGGGGGAGTACATCCGATCGATCTACGGTCACTCCATCGACGCAGTGTATCTCGGCGCACCGGTACGCAGGCACGAGCGTCTTGCGCCCGCGGAGGAGCGCGTATTCGCCTATGCCGGCCGCCTGTCCGATGACACGGGGATACTGCCGCTCCTGCGCTGCCTTGCGTCGTCCGCGGAGAGGAACCGCGTTTCCGTCCGCGTGCGCATCGCGGGCGACGGTCCGCTGCGCGACCAGGTCGCCGGACTCGCGGATCGGCATCTCGCAGTGGAATTGCTCGGTGTGTCGGAGCATCCGGAACGCGTGATTGCAGCAGCGCGCTGGATCATCGCGACCGGATTTCTGGGGATCTTCGACGCATGCGCCAGCGGGGCTCCGGTGATCGTTCCGGCATACACACCCGTGAAGAAGAACTACGTCGCATCGATACCGGACGCCGGCCAGATGCTGTCGATTCTCGGGGACGAGCGTGAAAGCAGCTCGTTCTTCGACTCGCTGCTGACCGATCGCAACCGGACGGAACTGGAGGAGAAGGCGCGGCGCGCATTCATGTTTGCATCACAGCAGACCTGGGATGATATTGCCGTGTTATTCGAGGATTGGTATGTCGAACATGATAGGAACCTCGTGAGGGCGACATCGCAGGAACAGATCGCCACGATGCGGTAGCGAGACGATGGCTGCTGATCGATCATATCGCTTTTTCTTTTTCGGGCGGACGTCCTTCAACAGTCTCCCGGAACGCGAGCAGGCCATCGCGATGGAATGCGCACGTCTCGGTCACGGAGTGGACTTCATCGAGATCCCGCCATCTCTGGGCGGCAAGGCTCACACGGCGTTCAACCGCGTCTTCTCACCCTTGTCGCTCGATATCGGCTTCGCGTTCGACGACGAAATACCAGGGCTCCGCATCCACACACCGCCCACCTTGCCAACAGGTTACCGTAACAGCCTGACTCCTGCGATCGACCGCATTTTGTTCCGTAAATGGTTCCAGTCACGGTTTCGCGATGTCGATTTCTCGCAGGTAATCGGGATGGTGATGATGCCACTGTGGTGGGGAAATTTCATCGATCGAACTTTCTTCAATCCACGGGTGCTGGTGTATGACATCTGTGATGCCCTCGAAGTGCAGAGCCGCAGCGATGATACGCTGAGCCGTCTCAGTGCGGCGGAGACCATGCTCGGACATGAGGCGTCGCTGATTACCTACAGTGCGCAGGAAATGCGCGATGGAGTCTGCAGAAGATTTGCGCATGCCGATATACATTATCTGCCGAACGCGGTATCCCGCGATTTTATCGCACGTATCGATGCGGAGCCGATCATCCGGCAAAACGGTTCACCGTGCTCGGTTGGATTCATCGGAACCACGAACAGTAAATGGTTCGATGAAGGACTCGTGCTCGCGACCATCCGCGCATGCACCGAATGCCATTTCTCAATCATCGGTCCGGTCGATAGACGGTTCGCTGCGGTTTGCTCCCGGTATCCGAACGTCACACTCCATGGTTTTGTAGGCCACAAAAATCTTGCCTCTCATCTTCGCCGCTTCAACGTCGCCATCATACCGTTTCTCGACAATGACATCACACGCATCGTCAATCCGCTGAAGCTCTACGAATACAGTGCGGCGGGACTACCTGTCGTCGCCACCCGCACCGCTGAATTGACGCATCACGCATCCCTGATCTATCTTGCGCAGGACAGAGAAAGTTTTGTCTCGGCGATCCACAGGGCGGTGCGTGAAGACACGGCCGAACTGCGCAACGCGCGCAGGAAATTCGCAGAGCATCATACCTGGGGGGAACGCGTGCGTGCGCTGCTCGGACACCTTCACAAGCAGGGCATTGCCGCGTGAACGCGCGGGAACGGTTCAACGGACTCCGGTCTCTCATTCCGCTCGGAGCGAGGGATGCCGGCATCGTTTTTTGTGGCGACGTTTCATCCAAATTTCTGACTTTCCTGATCACGCTGTCGATGCTGGCGCTGCTGACCCCGGAAGAATACAAGCTGTACGGGCTCTTCATCACCGTGCTTGCGGCGATCAACCAGTTCACGGACTCCGGCCTCCATCAGAGCTTCATACGTTTCTATGCTCTGTACAAGCGAAACGACCCAGCGCGGGCCCAGGCGCATTATCAGTTCGCGATCAAGACAAAAGGCGTGATCATGGTCGTCACTGCGATATTGCTCTTCGCGGGCGCGGACACGATCGCGGTCACGCTGCTCCGGACTCCCGAGCTGGTGAGTCCGTTGCGAATCATGACGGCTGCGATAGCGGGCGGGGGATTGATGGAGTTCATCCTCGCGGTACTGCAAGCGCGTCAGGAATTCATTCGCTTCACATTCATCCGCATCCTCGAAGCGGCGATCAAAACAGGTGTGATCTACGCCGCCATCCTCTTCTCGGCGTTCTCGCTCACGATCGTGTACGTGTCGTATGCGATTGCTCCACTTGTCGTCGCGGTGATCGCGCTCTGGTTTGTATCGTCGCTGCGCAACCGCGTCGAATACGACTGGAAGGATATCGGACGCGAGGTACTGGGCTTCGGGAAGTGGATGATGATCACCTCGTTCGCCACGATGTTTCTGATGCGCCTCGATGTGTTCATGATATCACCGATGCTCGCGGACAGGCCGGAGGAGGCGGGTCTCTACATAGCCGCCACGAAACTGTGCACGCCGCTCATCGTGCTCGCGGGGTCGGTGTCGACCGTGTTCTTTCCGAAAGCCATGGAACTGCGCACACTCCCGGAAATGCGCCGCTACATCGGGCGCACTTTCGCCGTGAGCCTGCCGGTCACCGGCCTGGGCTTGATGTACATGATCGCGATGTACTTCGTCACGCCGGCGTACTTTCCGAATTACACTGCGTCGCTGCCCCTGTTCGCAGTGCTCTTCATCGGCTATGCATGGACAATCATCGGAAATCCCATCACGATGCTCATGCTCAGTATCGGCCACGAGCGCATGGGGACGTGGATCGCGCTCGGACAGCTGCTCCTGACCGTCGTATCGCATTACTGGTTCATCGCGCACATGGGATCGATGGGCGCGGCGGTGAGCAGCGTGCTCGTCTGGTTCGTCGCCGGAATCGTATCGATGCTCTACATCTACATGCATCGTAAGGAAGTCGAGACCGCGGCCGAAAAGTATAGTGCAACCGCATGAAAGTCATAGCCGCACATATCGCCGCATATCTGTTCCGGAAAATGCAGGGCGCCGAGTTGTTTCTCATTCTCCGGAGACTTCGTAAAGCGGGACAGCAGATCGCTGCGTCGGCAACCTTTGGTCCCCGAACACAGCTGCGCATCGATCCTTCGGCGCGGCTGTCCATCGGGGAACGCGTGCAGGTGCTGCACGACAGCTGGCTGATCGCGCACCCGGACAACACGCTCGAAATAGAGGAAGACGTTTTCATTTCCCAGCACTGTACCGTGTCCGGGAACGTGCGAATCGGCCGGGGCACGCTCATCGGGGGATTCGTGACGATCATCGACGGCAATCACGTTATCGACGATACGCGGAAGCCGATTCGCGAACAGGGCGGAAAGCAGATGCCGATCCTCATCGGCGAGGAAGTGTGGATCGGTTCGAACGCCGTCATCCTGCAGGGCGTAACCATCGGCGACGGCGCGGTCGTCGCTGCAAACGCCACGGTCACGCATGACGTACCGGCCGGCGCGGTCGTCGGCGGGACTCCCGCCCGTCTCATCCGCATGCGGGGTGGATCGTGACCGCGTCGGAGCCGGATCTGACGATTGTTCGCAGCGACTTCGAAGACGAGGAGCTCATGCGATGGTGGATCGATGCGTACCGTTCCAACCGACTTGTGCGCAATACTTTCTTCCAGTCCTGGGAATGGAACAGCACATGGCATGCCCATTACATCCGCGATGATGGAAGGAGGGAACTCGCGCTCCTCCGTGTCTCGCGAGGAGCGAATATTGTCGCCGCTGTCCCGCTATTTCTCCAGCATCGCAAGGCCGGACCGATCATTATCTGGCGTTACCTCCTCTGGATCGCCGACAGGCTCTCCCAGTACCCTGACCTGATCACGACCGAGTCGGACACGGCGTCGCTCTGGAGCGCGATCATCTCATTCCTGCACGCGGAATTCCCCGATGCCTGGCTGACGCTGCGCGACGTGCTTCCCGAATCGACGGCCGCCACGATCACATGTGATGGATGCACGCGGCATTCCGGCGATCCGTACTTCCGCATCGGGCTTGAAGGGATGGATGACGACGCAGTCGTGCAGCGCTGCGCACCGCACATGCAGCGGGAGATCCGGCGCGCGCGACGCCTCCTCGCCGGGCGGGATCAGATGGATTGGCAGGCGCTTCGGGCGCCGGAACCCGGCCTGATCGACACGCTCATCGAGCGCAACCGCGCGCGCTTCGGCGCCGCCTCGTGGTTCGTCGACCCGGCCAATATCGCTTTCCTCCGGGATTTGTGCGCTGTACTGGAGAATGAACTCCTGTTATCCGTAGTATCGATCGAGCGGGTTCCTGTGCATCTCATGCTGTCGTACCTGCATGGGGGGACGGTGCATTACGTGCTTTCCGGCATGGATGATCAGGCCAGGCGTTACAGTCCCGGCACCATGAATCTCGACGCGACAATCCGCTGGGCGATGCGGCAGGGCTTTGAATGGTTCGATCTCCTTCGCGGAGACGAAGCCTATAAAAGGGAGTTCGCGCCGGAGGGGAGGTCCAGCGTGCATCTGACCATCCCTGCCGCGCGCGGGCATGCTCGTCTTTCCCTGGCTCGTGCCATGCAGCGGGGAAAGAAGGCGGTCGGCAAGTCATGACGCTGTACGCGCGGCATCGGCTGCGTTTCTACCGGAAACACTGTGTGCCGGAGAAGATCCTCTCCCACGCGATCCGGTTTCATCTCGTCGGCGCCGAGCAGTTTCCATGGGAAAGCGTGACCACGCCGCAGTTCCTTGCCGTGTACCGGGAACGCTTGGCAGCGGGCGGGCAGGCGCTGCTCGGCCGAAGCGATGACACGCTCGTGTTCACGGCCTGGGTGCAGTGGCATGCGCTGCGTGTCGATGAACTGGCCTTGACATGGGAGTTGCAGGATTCGGACGCGGTGGTCTACGATGTCGTCACGGTCGAGGCCTGGCGGGGCAGAGGCATCTACCCCGAAGGACTGCGTCAGCTGAGCGTCATGCTGGCTGAACGAGGCATGCGCTCCTTGTGGATCTATGCGGAGACGGACAATGCGTCCTCACTGCGTGGCATCGAGAAAGCGGATTTTGAATTCCAGGGACAGATCAGCGCGTGCACGATCGCCGGGACGACGATCAGACGCGGCAAGGTCAAAGGAGTCAATGCATGATCGGCGTCCGTCAGCTCATCGAACATCTCTCCGTGCGCCGGTTGCGTCGCCGTGTGTCGGAGATTGCATCGCTCGCGGCCGAACCCCATGTGACGGTGTATCCGCGCGAGTTGGACTTCAACGGTCCGCGGTGCCGCGTTTCGGTACTGACACCGCATGCCGACGACGAGACCTTCGGCGCCGCCGGTGTGCTGCTGCACCATCTGCAGCGCGGGGACGAAGTGCTCGTGCTTCTGCTTTCCGACAATGTCGCTTCGATCGAGGATACCCGGCTGAGCGATGAGCGGAAGCGCGCGATTCGGGAAGGGGAATTCGACCGCGCCATGGAAACGCTCGGGATCACGAAGTGCAGAGCATTCGGACTCGGGCGCGGGAAGTTCGCCCCGGGCGATTTTCCCGAGCCTGTCTTTCACGCGCTGATTGAGAATGAACCCGATGTTTTGTATCTTCCTTCGTTATTCGATAATCACCAGGATCATCGGATATTGAACACCTGGCTGTTGCGGACCCTGCGTGAACATAAAGAATTCCGTCCGCTCATTCGCGGATTCGAAGTCTGGAGTCCGCTGCCTGCCACTGCCGTAACGGACATCACCGAATATATGGACCGCAAGCGCGAGGCAATGCGCTGCTATGCGAGTCAGCAGGACGCAATTGACTACATGCATCATATCGAAGGCCTCAACGCGTATCGTGCGATCACACTCGGAGGCAGGCGCTGCCGCTACGTCGAGGCGTTTCTGGAATTGCCGGCTGATGCGTATCTTGAACTCGGAAACTCTTGTTTGAAGTCGTAGATTTTATTGAATCTCGAATACGTTCCATGGAGGAATCTCAATGCGGAAATCGTCGAAAGCGTTTGTAAGCATCCTGGTGGCCTTGACCGCGGTTCTGTCCTGCACAGTGCAGGTTGACGCCCAGGTCGGACAGAGTCTCGTCATCAACCGTTTCGTCTCCGATCCCGACAATATCGAGACGCATGTCGTGATCAGTGACGTCGACGGTGTCGGCCCCAATCTCAAGATATCGATCTACAATGATGAGGGTCGTCTCGTCTACGAGCGCTACGAGACTCTCAACGCATTCGGGAAAATCAACTACGATCCGTTGACCTATCTGAACGCCTACCAGCACGGCTACAACCAGAACCCGAAGTTCACAGGCACCGTGCGCATCGAGAGCGACGGCGGCAACATCTGCGGCCAGTACTGGGAGAAGTACCGCAACATAGAGAAGGCGTACATGAATATCGCCGTGCCAGCAGCCGACGGCAAGGGCTACGACAAGCTGGTCTGCCAGCACTTCGTAAGCGACAAGAGCGTCAATTCGCAGATCATCGTCGGTAACGCCGAGATCGCGCGTCCTGTGACCATCGACGTAAAATTCTACTCCGACAACGGCGGGCTCGTCGGTGTCGAGAAGCGCGTCATTCCGGCCAACGGCGTGGCGAACATCAACCCATTCAAATCCATCAAGGGCGTGCAGATGACCGGAACCGCCTACATCGTCGTTGTCGGCGCGGGCAAGATCACCGGTGAATACTGGCAGGCCGTCGACGCCGAGAAATACCAGGTCGCGCTGCCTCTCGAGGGCGTCTCGAAAATCCGCTGAGCCGTGGCAATGGCGCAGCGCATGCGCGCAGCGGGCATAACTCTTGTAGCGATTGCGTGCGTGTCCTTCGTGGCACGCGCGCAATTTGCTTTTGAAGGGGAGAGGGTTCCGCAGCTGCGCGTGGGAGATCAGCTCGTCGTCAATTACTTTGAAGCGGACCCGGAGGTCTTTGAGACGCACCTGGTCATCACCGACCATGAGGGAAGCGGATCCGTCGTGAACGTGCTACTGCATGACCTGGAAGGAAGGCTGATCGCCACGCAGTCCTTTTTCCTGCCCATCTTCGGGAAGGTCAACTACAATCCCGCCGACAATCTCGGGGCCCGAAAATTCAAGGGCACTATCCGCATCTATTCCGACGGCGGGAACGTTTCCGCGCAGTACTGGCAGTTCTACAAGGATCCGGAGAGGTCGGTCTTTAATACGGCGATTCCGGCTTCGGACGCCCACGGTTCCCGGGCCCTGCTTTGCCAGCATTTCGTCTCGGCCCCAGATATCAGCGCGCGCCTCGTGCTCGTCAATCCCGCTGCCGACAGCGCCGTCACCGTCGCGGTCACGTTCTATCTCGACCGGGGGAAGCAGCTCAGCCGGGACAAGCATCGCATCCCGCCGAACGGAATGCTCGAACTCGATCCATATGTCGAGAACGAAGGACTCGTGAAGACCGGTCTCGCGTACTGCGAGGTTGTCGGCCAGGGATCGATCACCGGAGAATACTGGCAATCCAGCGAGGCCGAGCGATACCAGGTTTCGCTTCCGCTCGACATCATTCCGGTGAGAATGAAGCACTGGTAATCATCGCCGCCGATCCCGACCGGGACATGCGCGTCCCCGTGCAGCACTACCATTCCCAGGGGAAAGCATCATCCGATGAGGAGAGTATTTTTCTTACGAGACACTCGTGAGCCGTTGCGTTTCACCTTGCTCGGCAGGATGTCCGCTCATGCATCACCTCGCATGAGTGCTTTTGAACCGAAGACAAAAGGACGTAATTTGCATGATGGATTTCGTTATCACCGACCATCTGACACTGACGTTGAAATGCGGCCGAGAGGCCGAAAGGGGTAAGTGATACGTTTTCCAACTTTACATAATATTTATTATAAGAAGTAAGGGCGCAAGGAATATACAAGGAATATGAAAGAATCGACCAAGCAGAACTGGGAAACGTTCTGGGACGAAAAAGCTGATACCAAGGAGGTATACGCGAATACCGACCGTATCCGGCGTAATCTCTCGCGCAACATGGACCTCAACGGAAAGCGCATCCTGGAGGTCGGCGCCGGCACGGGACGCGACTCCTTCTACATGTCAAGGGACGGCGCCACGCTCGTGCTGCTCGACTATTCGAAGAATTCGCTGAAGATCATCCGCCAGGGCTTGCCCGACGTCGAACGCATAAGTGCCGTCGGCGGCGATGCCTTCGCTTTGCCTTTTCCTGATGGAAGCTTCGATGCGGTGTTCCACCAGGGACTCCTCGAACATTTCCGGGAAAACGATGCACTGCGACTCCTGAAGGAAAATGTCCGCGTGCTGAAAACCGGTGGTCTCCTGATCGTGGATGTCCCGCAGCGCTGGCATATATATACCGTTATTAAACATATACTTATTACTCTCAATGCATGGTTCGCCGGCTGGGAGCGCGAGTTTTCGGTTCGAGAGCTTCGCAATCTGCTCAAGGATCTCGGATTGCAGCCCGTCGATGCCTACGGTGAGTGGATGTACCCGAGCCTGTTCTACCGGACGATGCGCGAGGCTCTTTTCAAACTCGGGGTGAAGCTTCCTCTCTATCCGCGTCTGATTCCGCCAATCTCCCGCGTGCGCGAGAAGATCCGCGATGGAATGGACGGTTCCGCTTTCAAACTCAATACAGCTCTTTCAATTGGTGTTATCGCGAAGAAGTAACTATTGACTGCTAAACCGTTGAAAATACTGGTATTTAACTGGCAGGACCTCACCAATCCTCTTGCAGGTGGCGCCGAAGTGCATCTTCACGAAGTATTCGAGCGACTCGCTGCCCGTGGACATGAAGTGACGCTGTTTTGCCATCATTTCGAAGGAGCACCGCGCGAGGAAGTCCGGAATGGAATGCGCATCATACGCCAGGGCGGCCGCTCTCTCTTCAATTTCCATGTCCCTCTGGCGTACTTCAGACGATTCCGCAAGGAACGCTTCGATATCGTCGTGGATGATGTGAACAAGATTCCGTTCTACACGCCTCTGTTCGTGCGGGAGCCCGTGCAGGGTGTTACCCACCACCTCTTCGGGAAAAGCATCTTCCTCGAGACGATCTTTCCTTTCGCTGCCTATGTCTACCTCGCGGAGCGTCTCATCAAGCCTGTATATCGCCGTGTCCACTTCATTATCGGATCACCCAGCACGTACAAGGAATACCTGGATTGGGGCTTTTCAAAAGATCATGTGACGGTGGTTAATTACTGTGTCAACAAGGATATATATTATTCTGATTCAAGTAATATATACGATATAAATCGCATCGGGTATTTCGGACGACTGAAGAAGTACAAGTCTGTCGACCATCTGCTGATGGCGATGAACAGGATCAGGGACGAGTACCCACTCCTCCATCTCGACATCATCGGGGACGGTGACGACAAGCCGCGTCTGGAGGAACTGACGTTGCAGCTCGGCCTCACGGAGCGCGTGACGTTTCACGGATTCATCGACGAATCGGAAAAGGCTCCGATGCTGCAGAAGATGAATTTCGTCGTGAATACTTCATCCAAGGAAGGCTGGGGATTGACGGTCGTGGAGGCGAATGCCTGCGGTGCACCGGTCGTTGCTGCGAACGTGCCGGGACTCCGCGATTCCGTGGTGGACGGAGAGACCGGTCTGCTCTACGAATTCGGAAATGTCGATGACCTCATCGCCAAAATAAGGATGTTTCTTGACAGCGGCGATCGGAGGAATGCGTTCAGGGAGAATGCGCTGGCATGGGCTGCGAAATTCGATTGGGAGATAGCCGCGGATGAAACACTGGAGATCATGCGACGCACGATCGCGGAATGGAAGTAGCGGATTCACTCCCTGCTGATCCGGGAATCAGTAGCCGAGTTCCCGCAGGAAATCCTCGTCTATCTTCCCTCCCCTGCTCTCGCGCAGGTAATTCAGGACATACTTCCCTATCATATCCAGTTCGATGTTGACTCGCGTTCCCCGCGCGTAGCTGTGGAACAGAGTCATTTCCCAGGTGTGCGGAATGACGGATACGCGAAAGCTCCCGGCGTCCTTTTCCGCGATGGTGAGACTGATGCCGTCGATCGCGATGCTGCCCATGGGAACGATGTTCGCCGATGCGGATTCGGGGTACGAGAATGCGGCCATCCAGCTCTCCGCGCGCCGTTCGGCGCCGAGGAAATCGGAGGTGAAATCGACGTGTCCCTGTACGAAATGGCCTCCGAGTTTGCCGTTTGCCCGCAGTGCGCGCTCCAGGTTCACCGGTGCGCCGTCGGTCAGCGAAGCGAGCGTGGATTTCCTCATCGTCTCCTCGACCGCCTCGACCGTGAATGTCGCGCCGGTGAAGCGCGTGACCGTCAGACAGACGCCGTTGATCGCGATGCTGTCCCCGATGGCGAGGCCTTCGAGCGCGACGGTCGCGGCGACGTCGAAACGGCGGCCGTTGCCGAATCGCCGGACATTGCGCAGGGTTCCGATTTCTTCGATGATGCCGGTGAACATGTCAGCCCTCTGCTCCGCGTCTGAGGATCGAGTAGATATCGCTGCCCATCCGCATCACTTCCTCGACACGATACAGGTAGGCGTCGGCGAGATGCAGCGGACGCAGGGAGGAAAACGCGGCGACTCCCCGTCCGATGATTTTTGGAGCGGTGAACAGGTCGATTCTATCGGCCAGTCCGGCGCGCAGGAATGAGGAAAATATTTCCGCGCCTCCTTCGACGAGAATGGAACGCACGCCAAGTTCCACGAAGAGGATCTGCATGGCCGATTTGAGCGAGGCGTACTCCTGCGTGTCCGTCGCGGCTTCGAGCACACGGATGCCGCGTCCGCGCAGCATGGCGATCAGCTCCGCATGCGCACGGGCGCTCTTCCGCGAGGTGATGACGATGGTCCGCGATTCGCCCCCGTCACGAAAGACCGTCGCCGTGGGTGGAATTTTCCATGAACGGGTGAGCACGATTCGCAGCGGCTGCCTGCCTTCCGTATGCCGGACCGTAAGCGCCGGATTATCTTTCCGGACCGTCTCCGCACCGACGAGCACCGCGTCATACAGCGACCGCAGCCGATGCACTTCCTCGCGCGACTCCTCCGATGTGATCCAGTGGGATGTGCCTTTCGATGCCGCGATGTATCCATCAAGCGTCTGCGCGATCTTAAGCAGGATGAACGGACGCTTTTCCATGACATTGACGCAGAACACCTCGTTCAGCGCTTCGCATCGCGGCCGCTCCACGTTCTCCACGACAGTCAGGCCGGCGTCGCGCAGCCGCTGACTTCCCGATCCAGTCACGTCCGGATTGGGATCCGGCATCCCGATGACGACTTTCCGAATGCCGGCGTCGATGATCGCCTGCGTGCACGGAGGCGTTTTTCCATAATGATTGCATGGCTCCAGTGACACGTACAGCGTCGCTCCCGCCGACTGCGCACCTGCGTCGTTGAGCGCTTCGACTTCGGCATGCGGACCGCCGAACATCCTGTGCCAGCCCTTGCCTACGATCCGTCCCCCGGAAACGACGACAGCGCCGACCATGGGATTGGGTTCGACTGCGCCCCGGCCGCGCTCGGCGAGCTGCAGGCATTTCTGCATGTACAGGCTGTCTTTCCTTTGCTGCATGGCGCTTTCCGGCTTCCTACTCCTGATGCGTGGTTTTTCGCGCCGGTGGCAGCTTGTGACTCTCGGTCACCCCGCCAAGACGCTCGAACACCATCAGAGCAGTCGATATTTTCCGGCTGCCGCGATTCCCGCTGCGCGGAACGGCTGTATTGCCCTCCACCACCATTGTCGCCGAACTCCCGCCGTCAAGATTCATCGCGTTCCATGCACCGCGCGCGATCATGAGCTTCGCGACGGTCTCGAGTGAGGCGCCACGAGTTCGAGCCTTGCGGCTGTATGGCTCGACCGTCATCAGGATCAGCGTATCGCTGTGACGGGAGATCCCGATGGCACTGCGGCCGTAACGACCCTCGACAAAGCGGACTTTCTTCAGGCCCTCCTGCATCCATTCGACGCTGACGCGTCCGTTCCTTACGACGCGCGGTGTGCCGCCCGTCATCTGCACGACGGGTGAAGGGACAGCCGGCTGCAGACGGCTGGCGACGGTGAAGGTATCGCCCACGAAAAGCGAAGAGAACAGCGGGAATGGACCGCGGCCGAAGGAGAGCACTCCCCCATCCGCGGGAATGTCGACGAAGCCGGTATCCAGCACTGTGACGACGCAGGGCGTGATCGTGTTGGCCAGAGGTTTCCGCAGGTAGCGGAACTGCAGCTTCAGCGTGCCGCTTTCCGGACTGACGTTCCACACCGAATCGAGCATCGCGATGATCATCGTGTCGATCGCCGCCTCGGAGTCGTCGGTGATGGTATCGCGGGAGGCTTCGCGAATGCCTATGGTGTCGACGAATGGAACGGACGAACCGAAGTATCTGGTATAGAGCACCACTTCGGCGGAGTCGATGCGGCGGTTCACCCGCGACACGGTGATGTCGCCCAGGCGGGTTCTGATCGATAGGTCCATGTCGAAAGTATCTATGACAGCTCTGCCGCTCTCCGTGAACGCGATGGACGACCAGTTCTTGTACTTATGGGCAATGACGAGTTCACCGTCGGTGACCGTCGGACCCATCGGGTGCAGTGTCCCCGCCTTCCAGAAATTTGCGTTCGTACCGCCGACGCTGCGGACATCAGTACGAATGCTGTCGTAGCGACTGAGCAGGCTGTAGACGCGCTCGAGACCGGAGATGTGGTCGAGCCCCTTCCCTACACGGACACCGACGTCGGGATTGCGCAGATCCACCGTGAGCCAGTGCACGGACAGCCTTGTCTTCGGGATATACGAATGGGAATATCGAATGCCGGGAGCAAGATCGCGCGAGCTGTCCGCGGGGAGAGCCGTGACGGGATTCGGCTGGGCCGCAGCGATCAGCGGAACGAGAGACAGCGCGATTATTGCGATCAGATGAATTCTCGGCATTCTGCCATAGTCCTCATATGGTTTTTTCAAGCGGCGAGGTCAAGGCGATTCCGCACATCGCAGCCGCTGTTCTCGCGATGCCCAGGGGATCGAGACTGATGCTGCGATGCAGTTCTTCCTGTGTGCCCTGCTCGATGAATTCGTCGGGAATTCCGTGAATATGCAGAGTGACGTTCCTGATCGAAGACGAGGTCATGTACTCCGCGATCGCGCTGCCAAATCCTCCGCGGATGGAGTTGTCTTCCACCGTCAGCACGCGACTGTAGCGGGAGAAAATGTCGTCGAGCAGTTCCGTGTCGAGCGGCTTGACGAAGCGCATGTTCACGACAGCGGAACGTATCCCGCCATTCGAAAGCAGGTCCGCGGCCTTGACGGCATTCTGGACCATGTTGCCGATTGCGAGAATGGCGACGTCATCCCCCTCGCGAACGATGAGACCCTTCCCGATCTCATAATTTTGGAATCCTTCGCGCAAAGGAACACCGACGGCATTCCCGCGGGAGTAGCGGAAGGCGATCGGTCCCCGTCCGTAATTCACGGCCGTGTACAGCATATCGCGCAGCTCCTGCTCGTCGGCGGGAGCCATGATCACCATGCCCGGGATCAGTCGGAGATAGCTGAGGTCATATGCTCCGTGGTGTGTCGGTCCGTCTGCTCCGACGAGTCCGCCGCGGTCGATGGCAAATACGACATGCAGATCCTGAATGGCGACGTCATGGATGATCTGATCGAATGCGCGCTGCAGAAAGGTGGAATAAATTGCCGCCACCGGCGTGTAGCCTTCGACAGCCATCCCCGCCGCGAACGTCACTGCGTGCTGTTCCGCGATACCGACATCGAAATACTTCGATGGCACTTCCTGCTGCAGGACATCGAGGCCCGTGCCAGATCCCATGGCTGCGGTGATTCCCACCACATCGTCGCGGCTCTTGATGATTTCGACCAGCGCGTCGGCAAACACCGAGGTATAGCTCCGGGGCTGGTCGGACTTCACCGGCGCCTTGCCGGTGATCTTATCGAAGGGAGTGACACCGTGGAGATTCATGTCATCGGACTCCGCGGGCGCGTAGCCTTTGCCTTTCTGCGTCACCACGTGCACGAGGACGGGCCCCGGCCACTGCTGCACTTCCTGGAAAATCTTCACCAGCGACACAACGTTGTGACCGTTGATCGGTCCGAAATACCGGAATCCGAGCGCTTCGAAAAGCATGCCCGGCGTCACCGCAGCCTTGATTCCGCCTTCGAGCCGCGCTGCGACCTTCCGGAAGCGGTCGCCGAGTTCGTCGAATTTTCCGGCGAGATCCCAGACATTGGCGCGGAAGCGATTATAGGTCGGGGAGGCGATCAGCTCGTTGAAGTAATTCGACAGCGCCCATACGTTGGGAGAGATCGACATGTTGTTGTCGTTGAGCACGACGATCATTTTCTTTTTCAGCAGGCCGCAGTTATTCATGGCTTCGTACGCCATACCGCCTGTCATCGAACCGTCGCCGATCACCGCGACCACTCTGTAATCCTCGCCGCGAAAATCGCGTGCCGCGGCGATGCCTAGCGCGGCGGAGATGGACGTCGTCGCATGCCCGGCACCGAATACATCGTACGGACTTTCATGTCTTTTCAGGAAGCCGCTGATGCCTCCGTACTGGCGGATGGTATGAAAGCGATCCCTTCGACCCGTGATGATCTTATGCGGATACGCCTGATGTCCTACGTCCCAGATGAGCTTGTCTTCCGGGGTGTTGAAGGCGTAGTGCAGGGCGACAGCGAGTTCCACCGTTCCCAGGCCGGCGCCGAGATGCCCGCCTGTTTTCGACACGGCATCGATCAGGAATTCGCGGATTTCGGCACAGACACCGCGGAGTTCGCTCAGTTCCAATCTGCGCAGGTCGGCGGGATCATCGATCCTGTCGAGTATCGGCGTATGCGGTCTGTCGGTCATGGGCAATCCAGCGGATGACACAGCGGTTTTATTCGTCGTCGAAATCCAGCTGTTCGAACAGGCCGTCCGAACGCTTGCGCAGTTCCTGTATGCGGGTCTGAGCCTCGGTCAGTTCCTTAACACATCCTTCCGCGATTTGAATTCCTTCGGCATAGAGAGTCATGCTCTCCTGCAGCGAGGTCTCCTCCGCATCGAGGATGCGAACGATCTCGTTGAGCCGTTCGAGGGAGGCTTCGAAACCGCCTGTTTTCTTTTTATTCATCTGCCTCTATCCGTTCCACGGCCGCTTCGGCGATGCCGTCGCGAAGCCGGAGTGTGATAAGATCGCCCTCAGCCAACTGACGGACGCTTGTGACGGGCTCGTCGTTCCGTGAGATGAGAACGGCACCTCTCCGGAAGAACAGCGCGGGATCGTGTGCGCCCAATTGCTGGCGGAGCAGCTGAAGCGCATGTTCCCGCTGCATGAGCGAACGCTCGCAGCTGCGATGCAGCATTTCCAGACGGTCGTCGAGGAGCGCAGGCGTCCTGCGAGACGGGAAAATGCACGGTCGGCAACTGTGGCCTTCAGCAGCCGTTTCCGATCACGCATCTTTAAATCTACAAATTTCCAGGCGCCATGCACAATGGAATTCAATTGCCCCAGCATCTCCTCCCTCGTGCGCACCACAAGCTCGGCGGCGACCGACGGCGTTGCCGCGCGCAGATCCGCGACGTAATCCGAGATCGTGACGTCCACTTCATGGCCGACTGCGCTCACGACCGGAATCTCCGACCGCGCGATCGCGCGTGCAACCACTTCCTCGTTGAAGGCCCAGAGATCTTCGATCGAACCTCCGCCGCGTCCGGTGATGATCAGGTCGGCGCCACCGTGCTCATTGCACAGGTCGATGCCCCCGGCGATCTGCTCCGCTGCGCCCGCACCCTGCACCTGGACGGGTACGATCAGGAGCTGAACAGCAGGATTACGGCGATGCAGCACGCTGATCATGTCCCGAATCGCCGCACCTGTCGGGGAAGTCACCAGCGCGATCACATCGGGATATGGAGGGAGCGCACGTTTCCGGGCTTCGTCGAACAGACCCGCTTCATGGAGCTTGCGCTTGAGTTTCTCGAAGGCGACCTGCAGGGCGCCTTCGCCGCGCGGTTGCATGTCGCTGACCACGATCTGGTAGTTGCCGCGTGGTTCGTACACGGTGATGCGGCCGCGGCAGACGACTTCCATGCCGTTCTGAGGCCGGAAAAACGTGCTCATCGCATTACCGCGAAACATCACCGCGGAGAGCTGCGCCCCGCTGTCCTTCAAGGTGAAATACCAGTGGCCCGAGCTGTGCCGGGTGAAATTCGAAATCTCCCCGATCACGGTGATCGCGCCAAAGCTGTCTTCGAGCGTACCTTTGATCAGACGCGTAAGCTGCGAGATGGTAAGTACAGTGGACTCAGTGCGATCGGACATGGTTTCTAAAGCGTTTCGGAGGATGTCTAAGGGACATCGAACAGTGAGAGGATGGTATCCTGCTGCTCCAGCGAAGGATCCGGTTCCGGATAGTCCGTCGTGAAATGCAGACCACGGCTCTCATGCCGACGCAGTCCGCATTCGATGATCAGGCTCGCGATCAACGTGATATTGCGCAGCTGGATCAGTCCTTCCGAGACTCGCGTGCGCTTATAGAAATCCTCGATCTCGTTGCCGAGCAGTTCGACGCGGCGCGCGGCGCGCTCCAGGCGCAGCGAAGACCGCACGATCCCGACGTAATCCCACATCAATGTCCGAACCTCCTTCCGATTGTGGGAGATCAGCACCCATTCCTCCGTGTTATAGGTTCCGCTGTCATCCCATTCGGCGATGTGTTCGACTGGCGGCACTTCGTTCCCGGTCTCGAGTGTGGATTGTGCCGCGCGGTTCGCGAACACCAGGGCTTCAAGCAACGAATTGCTCGCAAGTCGGTTCGCGCCGTGCAGGCCTGTCATGGCGCTCTCTCCCGCCACATAGAGACCCTGGATGCTCGTGCGTCCGAATGCATCGCTCACGATTCCACCGCAGGTATAATGCGCTGCTGGAACGACGGGGATCAAATCGGTTGTGATATCAATCCTTACATCGAGACACCTGTCGTGAATACTCGGGAATGACGTGCGCACTTCCGCAGGATCGAGATGACGAAGATCCAGGTAGACACACTCCTCGCCGCTCCGCTTGAGTTCGCTGTCGATCGCGCGTGCGACGATGTCCCGGGGAGCGAGTTCAAGTCGCGGGTCATACTTCTCCATGAAGCGCTCGCCCGCCGCATTACGCAGAACCGCACCAAAACCACGTACCGCTTCGGAAATCAGGAAGGAGCGCGCTTCCGGATGAGCCAGCGTAGTGGGGTGAAACTGGATGAATTCCATGTTCCCGACACGAGCGCCCGCGCGATAGGCCATGGCGATACCGTCGCCTGTGGCGATCTCCGGATTTGTCGTGTGGAGATAGACCTGGCCGCATCCTCCGGCAGTTATCACCGTACTCCGTGAGAAAAACCGCTCCACCCTGCCGGTGGTTTTGTCGAGAACGTACGCTCCCCAGCAGCGGATATTGTCCGGAGTGAAAGCCGGTTTGTCAACCAGGTTGTGCTGCGTGATGAGATCGATCGCGATATGGTCTTCGTAGACGGTGACATTGGGATGTCGGCGAACGGCTTCCACCAGGACCCGTTCGACCTCCCTTCCGGTGTAGTCTCTCGCGTGCACGATGCGGTGATGCGAGTGACCGCCTTCGCGTCCGAGATGCAGTCCGGAGGATTCCGCCATCGTGAAGCCGACCCCGAGCCCGAGCAGGCTGCGCACGAGCGCGGGACCTTCGTGTACGACGATCTCGACGATGTCCCGGTGACAGAGTCCCGCACCGGCCTGCAGTGTGTCTCGGATATGCGATTCGAAGGAATCCTCGTCCGAGATGACGGATGCGATCCCTCCCTGCGCGTAGTTGGTATTGGACTCGACGGTTTCCTTCTTGGTGACGAGCGCGACGCGTCGGTGTTCCGCTACTTTCAGTGTGTAGAAAAGCCCGGCGATGCCGCTGCCGATCACGAGAATATCAGATTGGGACGATGGTGACACGCTGCAGGACTCCGGTTGAGTTCAGGACTCTAATTGCCAATTATCAAACGCGTTGCGAAGAATTGTGAGCGCCGTTTCTATATGCTCCCGGGTGATGATCAACGGCGGCAGCAGACGGAGAACGAAGTCATGCGTCACGTTGATGAGAAGTCCAGCGCGCAGGCAGTGTTCGAGCACCTGCCTCGCCGGTCGTGTGCATACGATGCCCTGCATGCAGCCTCGCCCGCGCACTTCGGATATATGAGACGGAAACAGTTTTTGCAGTTCCAGAAGCCCGGCGCGGAGCTGTTCGCCCGCCACAGCGGCGTTGTTCATGACACCGCCGGAAAGAGCGTCCATGACTGCGATACCGGCGGCGCAGGCGACCGGATTTCCGCCAAACGTGCTGCCATGGCCTCCGGGACCGAACACCTCGGCGAGCGGCGCACGCACCAGGACCGCGCCGAGAGGCAATCCTCCGCCGAGAGATTTCGCGAGCGTTACGATGTCCGGCGCGAGGTCGTAGTGTTCCGCGGCCAGAAAGCGCCCCGTCCGTCCCATGCCGGTCTGTATCTCATCGTCGACGATGAGAAAGCCATACCTTTCCCGAAGCGAGCGCAGTTCGGTCTCGAACGCGGGATCGAGCGGCACGACTCCCCCCTCGCCCTGGATGCATTCGAGGATGACCGCCGCGGTGCGCGGTCCCACGCCCGCCCGGAGTCTTGCGCTGTCGTTGTACGGCAGCGTATGGCAGCCTTCGAGGAATGGTCCGAATCCCGACCTGTACTTGGCGGCGTCCATCATCGAGAGCCCGGCCATCGTGCGCCCGTGGAAAGCGCCCGAGAAGGAGATGATGTCGGATTTGCCCCGCCATGAGGACCAGCGCCGTACGAGCTTGAAGGCTGTCTCCATGGTTTCCGCACCGCTGTTGGCGAAGAACACCTTGTCGAAACCGTTCTGTCCGCGAAGCCTTTCGGCGAGTTCGATCTGGGGACGCTGCGGAAAGAAATTGGACAGATGCATGTACTGTTCCGACTGCGTACGCACCGCATCGAGCACTGCGGGATATCCGTAACCGAGACTGTTGACCGCCAATCCGCCAAAAAAATCCAGATATCGTCTCCCCTCGACATCGATCAAATGCACTCCTTCCCCTCTGACGATCTCGAGCGGCAGCCGGGAATAGGTATGCAGGATGGAGTCGCGATCGCGCTCGAGCAGCGTCGTCATGACGGCTGGTGCTTTCCCAGGCGAGAGAGGATCAGTATGATCGACGTCGTGGCCCGCCGCAGATCCTCAAGGTTGCCGTTGTTGCGGATCGTGAAATCGGCGAGCCCGGACTTTTCCTCGGGCGGCAGCTGGAAGCGGATCCGTCGCAGCGCGGCGGTGCGGTCCGAATGATCGCGTTTCATGATGCGCTCGATAGAGATTTCAGTATCGGCGACGACCGCCACGGTGTAATCGAACATCTCTTCGATTCCGACTTCGAATATCAATGCGGATTCAACGAAGACGAGCCTCTCTCCTTCGCCATGCAGCTTCGCCGCCAACTGCGTCACGCGTTCGATGGTTGGAGGATGAGCAATGGCATTCAGGGCTTCGAGTTTGTCGGCATCGTCGAAAACGAGCGAGGCCAGGAAATGCCGGTCCAGCGTGCCGTCGGAAAGAAAGACCTGAATACCGAAACGCTCCGTCAAGGCGGCTCGCACCGCGGCATCGTTCTCCATGATCTCGCGCGCGATCCCGTCGGTGTCGAGCACGGGATGCGTTTCGGCGATCATCGATGCAACGGTGCTCTTGCCGGCCCCGATGCTGCCGGTGAGCCCTATGAGAAGCGGTGGTTTGTCCTGCGTCGTCATCTGAACCCGTTCCGCAGCGGACTATTTCGCGAAGGCTATGGATCGTTTCTCCCGGATGACCGTGACCTTGATCTGTCCGGGGTACTCCATCTCATTCTGGATCTTTTCGGCGATGTCGGTTGCGAGCTGGTCGGCGAGCGTGTCGTCGACGCGATCATGTTCTACCATGACACGGACCTCGCGACCCGCCTGGATGGCATAGGTTTTCGCCACGCCCTCGAATCCGGAACCGATATTCTCGAGCTTCTCGAGACGTTTGACGTACCCCTCGAGGGATTCCCGGCGCGCTCCGGGACGGGCTCCGCTGATCGCATCGGCGGCCTGCACAAGCGGTGCGTACGGCGAATCCATGGGGATGTCGTCATGGTGCGAACCGATGGCGTTGACGATGATGGGATGCTCGCGGAATTTTTTCGCGACCTCCATTCCGAGCAGTGCGTGGGGACCTTCGATATTCCGATCCAGGCACTTGCCTATGTCATGAAGGAGTCCCGCACGCGTGGCGATCTTCGGATCCAGCCCGAGTTCCGCGGCCATGATTCCACAGAGCCACGCAACTTCGGTCGAATGCTGGAGCAGGTTCTGTCCGTAGCTGGACCGGAATTTCATCTTGCCGACCAGCTTCTTGATCTCATTGTGGGCGTTGTGGATTCCGACATCCAGCAATGTATTCTCACCGACACGGAAAATTTCCTCCTCGAGATCCTTGCGCACTTTTTCGACGACTTCTTCGATGCGTGCGGGATGGATGCGACCGTCCGCCATCAGCGTCTCGAGAGCGATGCGGGCCACCTCGCGGCGGAACGGGTCGAATCCCGAGAGGATGACGGCTTCCGGTGTATCATCGACGATGACGTCGATACCGGTCGCCGCCTCGAAGGCACGGATATTGCGACCCTCGCGGCCGATGATGCGGCCTTTCATGTCCTCGCTCGCGAGGTTCAGCACGCTGACCGTTGTCTCGACCGAATGGTCCGACGCCGTTCGCTGGATGGCCTGCAGGATGACGCGCTGCGCCTCCTTTTTCGCGGTCGTCTTCATCTCGTCCCGGATTTCCTTGAGCTGCTGCGCCGCCTGCAGCTTCGAATCGTTGATCATGTTTTCCATGAGCAGGTTGCGCGCGTCGTCGCGCGAGATGCCCGAAATCCTTTCGAGTTTCTCGGTCTGTTCCTCGATGATCTGGCTGACCCTGTCTATGCGTTCCTGCAGGGTGGCTTCCTTCTGCTGCAGGCGATCCTCGATCTGCTTGACCCCGGCTTCCTTCTTGCTGAGGATTTCGAAGCGTCCGTTGAGGTTTTCCTCCGTGGTGGTGAGCTGTTTTTCTCGGGCATGCAGCTTGTTTCGCTGCCGGTTCAATTCCTTCTCTATTTCCTGCTTCTTGTGGAACCACTCGTCCTTGACTTCGAGCAGCTTCTCCTTCTTCACATGCTCGGCTTCCTTCTCGGCGGCATCGACGATCTCGCGGGCGCGTTCTTCCGCGACAGACAGCTTATTCTGTCCGACTCGGGCGGCGATGAACCAACCGAGTCCGAGAAAGAATGCGCTGAGCACCGCTACGGTCGGTATGAGCCAGTATAATTCGACGTTCATTCTATTAATCCTCCAGAATAAAAAAGTACCGCACTACCCCGATCACTGGTGGTGGGAAAAAAGAACCCATCCATGACACAGTGGGTAAATGCCTTCACATCTCTTGCTTCCACCGTCACCCGCCGAAGCGGGCAAATCACGAGGATCGAGGCCTGCAATTGATGGAAAGAGTCAGATTCCCAGGTAAAAAGTGTTGGTTCTTTTTAACGTGGCCAGTGACCGGATTGTAGTGCGGTTACTTGTTATTGCGATCGATCAGCCTTCGCCCAGTACACCGTCGAGCAGCTGGGTGATGGAGCGAAGTTCCTGTTCAACTTTTCGTGCTAGCTGTTTCTTATCGTGTTTTTCATGGGTGAGTTCTTCCGAGACATTCAGCGCTGACAACACGGCGAGCGTGGTGGGCGGCTGATCCGGAATCTGCGCGTGCAACTCGTGCATCATCCGGTCCAGGTGTTCCGCTGCCCTCACGGTCAGGTCTTCATCATCCGCGCGAAGCGGATAGTCCGTGCCGTATATTCGAACGCGTATGCTCTTGCCTTCCATGATTCGTATTAAAGTTACTGAGAGAGTTTCTACAATCGAAGTTCCGATGCCACAGAATCCATTACCTGGATGACCCGAGATGCGAATTGATTCGCCGCAGCAGGTCACCGATCTGACGTTCCAATGCCTCTCTTTCGTCTGGCGAAAGATATAAAAGTCCGTCGCCAACGTCAACAGACGTAGGCGTCGCTGTTTTCTCCTGCAATGTGGTGATAAGATGTTCCTTCTCCGCGAGCTGTGCTTCGAACGCCCGCTGAGCGGCTTCGAGTTCCTCGATCCTCCTGGTGAGATCACCGTTCTCGCTGCGGAGCCGGTTGATCAGTTCCACGGCTTTCTGAGCACGATCCCACACGCCCTGGAGAACCGTTTGAATGATGTCCTGCATTGCACTTCCCTGCACGGGCAACTCATGCTGTGTCATGTGAGCATCCGGGCTGATGGAACGAAACCGTTATGCGCGAAGCTCGGCGTGCAGTTCCTGCGTGAGCGCAGTAATGATCGCATCGACCGAGGCTTTGATATCTTCGTCCGTGAGCGTTCTGTTGTCCGCCTGGAAAGTCATGCTGAACGCGACGCTCTTCCTGTCGACTCCGAGACTCTCATGCGTGAACACGTCGACAATCCGCACGCTCCGCAGATATGCGGGTCCGCAGTTTCGGACCGCGCCGGTAATCTGTTCCGAACGGATGCCGCTTGATACGATCACCGCAAGATCCCGTACCACGCTGGGAAATTTTGCGACCGGTACGTAGACCTGTTTTTCAGGCAGTGCACCGCGAAGGACTTCCACATCGAGTTCTGCGTAATAGACCGGCTGATCAATATCGAAGGTTGCGAGAATCGCATCAGAAACCTCGACAGCTTGTCCGGCATATCTGCCTTTGACTTCAAGCGTTAGAACGTGTTTACTTAAAGTACTTGTTCTATCATAGTAAAAGATAGTGTCATTGTCAAGATACAGCGATTCGATGAGCTGCTGAAGCGCGCCTTTCAAATCGAAGAAATCGGCGGTTCTTTCCGGTGCGTACCACGAACGCGGCTGTGCGCTGCCGGTGAGGGCTATCGCGAGCATCGTCCGTTCGGTGAAATTTCCCTCCCCATTCGTGGAGAATACATGTCCGATTTCCGCCATGCGAAGGGAGGGCATGCCGTTCCGTATGTTCACGTCGATCGCTTCGAGAAGCGAGGGCAGCAGGCTGGTACGGAGACTCGGTCGTTCCTTGCTGACGGGATTGAGAACATCGACCACGCCCTCCTCCCGGCCAACGCCGGCGTGGGAGCGAGCGACCAGACTGGACGAGAGGATCTCATCGAAGCCAAGGCCGAGCAGCATGGTGCGGAGTCGTGCCGGAAATGCCTGGTCATCGAAGCCGTCTCCCACGTTCATCTCGATGCGCCCCGGCACGGGAATATTGTCGTATCCGTGGATGCGTGCGATTTCTTCGACGAGATCGATCTCCCTTTCGATGTCGCTGCGGAATGTCGGCACGCGGCAGAAGAGTGCATCGGCCGACTCGCTCTCGACCGCGATCTGCAGCGCCTCGAGAATTCGGCGCTGCTCGTCTCTTTTGATCTCGATGCCGAGAATGCGGTTCACGAACGCCGGACGCAGCTGCACCAGCTTCCCGGTCAGAGGCGCGGGATAGGCGTCGAAAACTCCGCGAATCTCACCGCCGGCCGTTTCGCCGATGAGTTGCATCGCGCGGCGGAGCGCCCAAACGGTGATGTTCGGATCCGTCCCCCGCTCGAAGCGAAAGCTCGAATCAGTCGAAAGCTGCAGACGCTTGGCCGTGCGTCGCACGGACGACGGATTGAAATGCGCACTCTCGAGCAGGATGGACCGTGTCCCGGGTGACACAGCCGAATCCTCCCCACCCATCACTCCGGCAACCGCGAGGGGACGCTTCTCATCGCAGATGAGCAGCGCGCGCTCGGGCAGCAATCGCTCCTCTCCGTCGAGCGTGACGATCCTCTCCCCCTCGACGGCAGTCCGCACCACGACGGTTCCGCCCCGCAGCTGCTCGAGATCGAACGCGTGCATGGGCTGACCGATCTCCAGCATGACGAAATTCGTGACGTCGACGACATTGTTGATCGGCCGTATTCCCGCTGCCGTCAGCGCCTTCCGCAGCCAATCGGGAGAATCGCCGATCGTCACATTCCGCATGATCGCGGCGGAATATCGGGGACAGAGGTCTGAATCGCGGATATCGATCACGAAATTCTCCGGGGTCCCGGGCAGGCTGACCTCGGGTTCTGGAAACCGAAGCACGGAGCCTGTGGCAGCAGCGATATCCCGCGCCGTGCCGATGTGCGACAGCGCATCGCCGCGGTTTGGGGTGATCCCGATGCCGAGAATGACGTCGTCGTAACCCAGATATTCGGCGATGGACGTACCCGGAACAGCGTCCGGCGAGAGCACCGCGATGCCCGAATGATCTTCGTCCAGTCCCAGTTCGCGCGTGGAGCAGATCATGCCTGCGGATTCCACGCCGCGCAGCTTGCGCCTGTCGATGGTGAAACCCAGATTCGCGAAATGTGCGCCGATGCGCGCGAAAATCACCTTCTGTCCGGCGGCGACATTCGGCGCGCCGCAGACGACGGTGGACACCTCCACGCCATCGTTGACGGTACAGACCGAAAGCTTGTCCGCGTTCGGATGCTTCTCGCAGGTGAGCACTTCGCCCACGACAATTCGGTCGAAGGCATTCCGCCGATCTTCAATGGATTCAACCTCCAGACCGACATTGGTCAACAGCGTTTCGAGCGCGTCGAGCGACTCGGGAAGGTCCACGTACTTGCGAAGCCAGTTCAGTGATAGCTGCATGTTCAGTTGAATTGATGGTTGACGCGCAGATCGTTTTCAAAAAGGAGCCGGATGTCGTCTATGGCGTGCCGGAGCATGGCCGTGCGTTCGATGCCGATGCCGAATGCATAGCCGCTGTATTCCTCCGGATCGACACCGACGAAAGAGAACACATTCGGATCCACCATTCCGCAGCCGAGGATTTCGAGCCAGCCAGTCTGTTTGCAGACCCTGCAGCCTTTGGCCCCGCAGAGGTAGCAGCTGATGTCCATCTCCGCCGACGGTTCGGTGAACGGAAAGAAGCTCGGGCGGAACCGGTACTTCAATGATGATCCGTAATACATCTTCGCGAATGTCACCAGTGTGCCTTTTAGATCGGCAAATGTCACTCCCCTGTCCACGAAGAGTCCGTCCACCTGATGGAACTGCACATGGCTTCGGGCGCTGATCACCTCGTTGCGGTAGACTTTTCCCGGGAATATCGCGCGGATCGGCGGACGGTACTTCTCCATGAGACGCACCTGCACGGGCGTGGTGTGCGTGCGCAGCAGATGCGTATCGGTGATGAAGAAAGTGTCCTGCATGTCCCGCGCCGGGTGATCGGCGGGAAAATTCAATGCCTCGAAATTATAGTAGTCGGTTTCTATTTCCGGCCCGTCCGCGACGCTGAAGCCCATGCGGCGGAAGATGGAGCTGATTTCCTCGATCGTCTGGGATACGATGTGCATGTGACCCCGGCTGCAGCTGCGTCCGGGGAGAGTGATGTCGACGGCATCCCCGCCGTCGTGCCCTCCGCGCAGCAGCGACGCGGCGGCTTCGTCGAGCAGCGACTGCGCCGACTGCCGGAGCGCATTCAGCGCCTGTCCCATGACCGGTTTCTCCTCGGCAGGAAGGTGCTTCAGTTCGTCGAACAGCTGCGCGATGCGTCCCTTGCGGGACAGGTACGCGATGCGGAACTGCTCCACCTTCTCCTCGCTCGTCAATTCCCGCGCGGCGGCGCGCACTTCCGCGAGCAGGGCTTCCAAACGTTCTTTCACGTCAATCTCCTGCGAGTGGGTCGCTGATGTTCAAGTGGCCAGGAAATGCAAAACGGGCATGACATGAGAGTGCGACTCTCGATGCAATGCCCGCTGCAGAGACTGTAATGGGGCTTATCGGGTCGCGAGCTTCACGATTTCGGCAAAAGCCGTGCTGTCCGTGGCAGCGATCTCCGCAAGCATCTTCCGGTTGATGTCGATGTTGTTCTTGTTCAGGCCGTCGATGAGACGGGAATACGACACGCCGTGCATGCGCGAGGCGGCGTTGATACGCGTGATCCACAGCGCGCGCATGGTGCGCTTCTTGGCGCGGCGGTCCCGGTAGGCGAACTGCAGCGACTTGTCGACGCGGTGCTTCGCCACGGTGAGGACCTTGCTGCTCGCACCGTAGAAGCCCTTGGCGCGGTCAAGCGTTTTCTTCCTCCGACGGTGCGCTGCGACCTTGTTTCTTGAACGGGGCATTCTTCACCTGTGATTCTATTAGATGATCATTTTGATACGCTTTGCATCCGCGACATCCACAAGCGTCGACTGACGAAGTCCGCGTTTCCGTTTGGTCGTCTTCTTGGTCAGGATGTGGCTTCGATACGCCTTGGCTCGCTTGATCTTGCCCGTGGCGGTCAGCATGAAGCGCTTCTTCGCACCGGACTTGCCTTTGAATTTGGGCATGTGTTCGTACTCCTTTTCGGTTCGATCGAAAATTTCCAGCTGATTAATATACAAAAACTCTTTATTTCATTCCAGTGATGTCATTCTTCGGTCACGGATTTCTTCGTTTTTTCCAGAGCCGCGATTTTTTTCTTGTCCGGCGCGAAGATGGCGATCATCGAACGCCCTTCCATGCTCGGCTCTTTTTCAACCAGGGCTACGTCTTCCAGCTCTTGCTTGAGTTTGGTGAGCAGCTCGAACCCGAGCTCCTGATGCGCCATCTGACGTCCGCGGAACACGACTGCGGCTTTCACCTTGTTGCCTTCGAGGAGGAACTGCCGGGCATGACGAAGCTTGAAATCGAAATCATGCGTGTCCGTCGTGGGATGGTAGCGCACTTCCTTGATGACGATGTTCAGCTGTTTTTTCTTGAGGAGCTTTTCTTTCTTCTGCTGCTCGTACTTGAACTTTCCATAATCCATGATCTTGCAGACCGGAGGCGTCGCCTGCGGCGCGATCTCGACAAGGTCAAGCTCCTTTTCCTCGGCTAGCGTGAGGGCTTTTCTGGGGGCGACGATTCCCAATTGTTCACCGTCGGCTCCGATAAGCCGGATCTCTTTCGCGATGATTTCCTCATTGATGCGTGTCTTTCGCTGGGGTGTCCGCAATGGACGATTGAACGTAGCCGTTGGTACCTCCGGGTTGTTATAATGACTTGTCTGTAATCTCGGCAACGATGCGGCGGACGAAATCCTCGACGGTGCTGGAGCCGAGATCACCCTCGCGGTGCCGGCGAACCGCCACTGATTCCGACGCCGCTTCCTTCTCTCCGACGATGAGCATGTAGGGCACCTTGTGCACTTCCCAGTCGCGGATCTTGTAGCCGATTTTCTCGTTGCGATCGTCGATCTCCGCGCGCACGCGTGCCGCGCGCAGCGCCGCTACCACCGTCGCGGCGTACTCCATGAATTGATCGCTGATCGGGAGGACCGCGACTTGCACCGGCGAAAGCCATGTCGGGAAGGCGCCCGCGAAGTGCTCGATGAGCACGCCGATGAAACGCTCCATCGAACCCATGATGGCGCGATGGATCATCACCGGGCGCTTGCGCTCGTTGTTCTCGTCGATGTACTCGAGCTCGAATCGCTCGGGCATCTGGAAATCAAGCTGAATCGTCGCAAGCTGCCATGAACGGCCGAGCGCATCGCGTACGCTGATGTCGATCTTCGGACCGTAGAAGGCGCCGTCGCCGGGATTGAGCTTGTAGTCGATCGCATTCGCTTCCAGCGCATCGGCCAGTCCCTTCTCCGCGATGTCCCAGAGCGCCTGGTCACCCATCGCGTCGACGGGACGCGTGCTGAGCGCGTAGAAGGGTTCGAACCCGAAAACCTTGTAAAAGCGATCCACCAGCTTGAGCAGCGCGGTGATCTCGTCCAGGATCTGGTCGGGTCGGACGTACAGATGCGCGTCATCCATGTGGAACTGCCGCACGCGGAACATGCCGTTGAGCGCGCCGGACAATTCGTTGCGGTGGTTCGTGCCAATTTCGGAATACCGCAGCGGGAGATCGCGATAACTGCGCACGCGATGCCGGTAGACGAAAGTCGATTCCGGACAATTCATCGGCTTCAGGCTGAAAATGTGATCCTCGCCGTCGTCGACGATGAACATGTTTTCCTGGTAATGCTGCCAGTGCCCCGACTGCTCCCACAGTTCCTTCTTGACCAGTATAGGCGTGAGAATCTCGTCATACCCCGCGCCGTCGAGCATCTCGCGGATCATGCCCTGCAGTTCCTTGAACAGGATCATGCCCCGGGGCAGCCAGAACGGCGCGCCCGGAGAGACGTCGTGAAATGCGAAGAGGTCGAGTTCACGTCCGAGCTTTCGATGGTCGCGCTTGCGCGCTTCTTCGAGCCGGACGAGATACTCCTCGAGATCCTTTTTCTTCGGGAAGGAGATCCCGTAGATGCGCTGCAACTGCGTGTTCTTCGCATCGCCCTTCCAATACGAACCGGAGACGGTCAGCAGCTTGATGTGCTTGATGCGTCCGGCGGAAGGCAGATGCGGACCACGGCAGAGATCGGTGAACGCGCCCTCGGTATAGCAGCTGATGATCTCGTCTTCGGGAAACTCGCTGATCAGCTCGGTCTTGTACTGGTCGCCCTTTTCCTGCCAGAAATCGAGAGCTTCGCGCCGGGTGAGAATCCTGCGTACGAAGGGTTGGTCCTCCTTCGCGAGCTCCACCATCTTGGTCTCGATGCGCTCGAGATCTTCCGGCGTGAGGACGTGGTCGATGTCGATATCGTAGTAGAATCCCTCCTCGATGGCGGGACCGACTCCGAATTTGGCTCCGGGAAATATGGTCTCGATGGCATGCGCCATGAGATGGCTGCTGCTGTGCCAGTAGATCGCTTTGCCTTCGTCGTCGTTCCATGTCAGGATGCGGACATCGGCGTCCGCCTCGATGGGCCGGAGCAAGTCGATAACCGTACCGTTCACGCTCACACCAAGTGCCTCGCGCGCCAGTCCCGCGGAGATGCTCTCCGCTACCTGCCGGCCGTCCACGCCCCGGAGGAATTCCTTCCGGTCGCCGTTGGGAAAAGTGATGGTGATCGAGTCTTGCATGCTGCTGTCTGCGTAGTGATAATAATGAAAAAATCGGATTCGCTCCGATTTTTTCTCCAACAGAGTGTGGGTTCTACAGGAGTCGAACCTGTGACCTCTACCATGTCAAGGTAGCGCTCTAACCAACTGAGCTAAGAACCCGACGTAGGTCAACAAATATATGCAGGGACTGCAGATGAAGCAATAGGACTTAAAGAAAAATGTGAGCGGGCAGGCCGATCGCGGGCGCCGGACAATCGTTAAAAACCGCGTACCAGCCGGACCATATCCTCCACCGCGCGCGGGAGTCCGACGAACATGGCGCGAGAGATCAGGGCATGGCCGATGCTCAGCTCGTCGATCTCACGGATCGTGGTGATGGGTCGGATGTTGAGATAGTTGAGACCATGCCCCGCGTTGACCCCGAGATCGAGCGTCTTCGCGTAGGCTGCCGCTGCCCTTATCCGCGCAAGCTGTTCCGTCAATTCTTCCTCGCTTCGCGCGTTGGAGTACTCGCCGGTATGGAGTTCGATGATATCCGCGCCCGCATCCGCCGCCGCCTCGATCTGCTCGTCCAGCGGATCCAGGAACAGGCTGACCTCGATATCGTTTTCATGCAGCAGTCGGATGGCGTGGGATACTTTTTCCGCCTCGCGGATCACGTCCAGTCCGGATTCCGTGGTGAGTTCCTTGCGCTTCTCGGGGACGAGAGTCACAAGGTCCGGGAGCGTCTCAATCGCGATCTGGAGGATTTCGTCGGTGATGGCCATCTCCAGATCGAGCTTTGTTTTCACCGTCTCGCGAAGGAGTCTCAGATCCCGGTCGTTGATGTGGCGGCGGTCTTCGCGGAGATGGCATACGATGCCTTCCGCGCCGTACAGCTCGCAGATCTGCGCGGCGGTGATGGGATCGGGCTCCAGGCCGCCGCGGGCTTCCCGCATCGTGGCGAAATGATCGATGTTGACACAGAGGCGCATGGGATACTCTTCACAATGTGGATAGGTGATGCCCGTGTCACACGGGCGCATGCACCGCGAAATATAGTCAGCGCAGAAGTACCGAGAAAACGTCCAGCAGCGCGTCGGGACCGATACCCTGGATGCCGCTGCGGAAGCGCATGGTCGCGAGAAAGTCGATCGTGAACATGACCGACCAGTGGATCAGCACGGCGTACCAGAACGAGCGGGATCGCACCGAGAGCGCGCCGAGCGCGATGGCTGCCGCGATCGCACCGAAGGTCTCGGGCATGGGCTTGCCGTAATGCAGGATGACGAATGGGATCATCTGGGCGAGCACGGCGACCGTGGCGCCCGTATGAGGCAGGAGTCCGAAAAGCATGTAGCCGCGCCATACGAATTCCCAGCCGATGAAATAGAGGATAAACGCAGCCTCATATATCAGAAAGAGCGTCCAGTCGTTTCGCACGATCTGTGAATGCGGATACACCTGCTGGAACTCCGGGGTTGAACTCGCGACCCAGAGAATGGGCAGCATGATCGCGAAGAAGAGGAGCGAGACCCGGAGGCCGAAGCGCCAGTCCCCCGTCGACAACCCGAAATCACGCAGTGGCCTGCGGTGGATGATCAGGATGACCGGAATGAGAAGAACGAAATAGAGAATGAACTCGCTGCCGAACCAGAACAGGTACTGGTACAGATCGTAGAGCGGTTCGCCACCGAGAGTATCGTGCCACTGGTCGAAGAAGAAGCGCTTGCTGCCGAACTGGTTCGAGAGTATGCCGACGATCGCCACAACGAGGAAAACGGCGATGACGTCGCGCGGAGCGCGTCTCACCTCCTCCATGAAAGCACGAAGAGCGGTCCGGATGGATCGCTCCCCTGCACGGAATCCACCGTGATCCTTAGCGCGCATGTACGTGTCAGAAGGTGGTGCTCAGCGAGAAGCGATGCATCGCGCCGATCTCTCCGAGCGAGTTGTAGGCGTAGTCCACGAAGTAGCTCGCGATCTGAAGCCCGAATCCGCCCGAGAATCCGGCGAGCTTGGCGGTGGTCCCGATCTTCAGCTCACGGCGCAATTCGTTGTAATACCCGACGCGTACTTTCAGCGCATCGCTCAGGTCGAACTCGCCGCCGACAGAGAAGTTCGAGAAGCGGTCGAAGAACTGGTCGGCCGACTCGTTCAGCTTGTGGAAATTCAGCATGATATTCAACGGCAGATGCTCGAGTTTCTTGCCGATACCGATGCGCACGTCGAGGGGCAGTGATTCGTCCACGGCGCCGAAGGCGCTGACCTGCGCTCCCGCGTTCTGCACGCCTGCGGCGATCACGAGCATCTGCTCGGGGAATACATACGACACTCCGGCATCGACGGCGAGGGCTGTCGAACTGTATTCTTCGATCGAGGAATGAATGAGCTTCAAGGCCGCGCCGTAATGCAGATCCCCCTCCGCATTTCCGTAGCCGAGACTGAAGGCGAGATCCGACGCGCCGAACTCCCTGCCCGTGCGGTCGCCGAATTTGTCGGTCTCCTCCATGGAGCCGTAATCGAGATACACGATGCCCGCGCTGAACCACCCGAGATTTTCCCACCGCTGGCCGTACACGGCGTAGCCGGCGTTGACGTCGAGAAGGTGTTTCAGAAAACCTACGGAAGCCGCCGGAGCCTGCAGCGTGCTGAGCGCGCCCGGATTGCTGAATACCGCAGCGATATCATTCTGCCCGGTCAGGTAGGTGTTTCCGAGCGCTGCCGCCCGCGCGTTCATCGGAATGCGCAGAAAATCGAAAGCCGTGAAATCCTGCGCCGTTCCCTGAACCGGGGGCACTGCAAGCAGCATTGCGAGCAACAGGATGATGCGATGGCGTTGGACCATGAACCCGCTTCCTCAGATTGATGTAAGATAAAAGCTACTTCTTTTCCTGTCCTGAATGCAAGGTGAAAATCAGTCCTTTCCAGAGGACGGAATCCGCTCCCGTGCGGAGGCGAATTCCGCGAGCAGGAGCCGAAGGACATCCGCCGCGGATGGTA